>JAHZIE010000023.1 GCA_019419895.1 Clostridiales bacterium
ATTGATAACCTATGGAGAGCAATAATCACTCATAATTTTATGGTTTTCAAATTCATCTTTGGCGCAGTACTGTATACTGCCGAGCCTGATGCCGACCAGAGCTTCTTCCTGTATCCATTCGTGGATACGCTGCGGGCTGTGTCAGACAAGCTCCAGCAGGTCTGCCCACTGCGAGTCGAGCCACCGCCGTGTTTATGATCAAGTATACGAAAAACCTTTGAGTTCCGCGTCAATAACGATGCGTTCCGCGAAAACTCTTGGTATTTCCGTAACGCACTGTCCGGGCAAACTATAACAATTTGCAAAAAGTGATTCATTCCACCACAAAATTTTTAATGAATTCTTTTCTTAAAAACAGTTCCCTTTCAGCGGCTTTCAGAAAGATAAGCCATGGATTTATTATCCATAGAATGGAAACCTGTCAGGAAGCTTTCCCGGAAAGGAAAAGGACAGATAAGAAATTTCTATTGCTGTTTCTTTTGTCCCTTCTTTGATAGGTTTGGGCGAAGCGCTCATTGAGCCCATGCAATGTGACGATGATATGGCGAAACGCCGAAAAACACAGCGTTTACAGGAACCGTGGCGTTCCTTTTTCTGCCAGTTTAGAAACCGTTTTTATGTCTTGGCATTTTTGCCGCCCAATGAGTCACAAGGTTACGCCATCCTTAAAAATGGCAAGACTGGAATGATCCAAGTCTTCCGTTTTTGCCTTTTGCCCTGAGGCCACGGAAAAGATAAGATTCTCCAACTCGTCGGCAAGAATCTCTCCCTCACCGGTATCCAAAAATCTTCCGGCGTCGAAGTCGATCCAATGCTTTTTTCTCTCGTAAAGGGGGGAATTGCTGGAAATTTTTACGGTGGGGACAGGACACCCGAAAGGGGTTCCTCGGCCGGTGGTAAAGAGAATGAGCTGGGCTCCGGAAGCGGCGAGGGCCAAGGAGGAAACCAAATCATTTCCAGGGCCGTTCAGCAGGGAAAGTCCTTTCTGCCTGACTGCTTCTCCATAAGAGAGAACATCTTCTACAGGGGCGTGCCCCCCTTTTTGGATGCAGCCCAGGGATTTCTCCTCCAGCGTGGTGATGCCCCCGGCTTTATTGCCTGGAGAAGCATTTTCGTTGATCTTTGCTGCACACCGAATGAAAGACCCTTTAAAATCGTTGATGAGATTCACCGTCTGTTCAAAAACCCTATGGCTGCGGCAGCGGTTCATCAGGAGCTGCTCCGCGCCGAACATTTCAGGCACCTCAGTGAGAAGCACGGACCCGCCTTGGGAAAGAATGCGTTCGGAAACCCTGCCCACCAGTGGATTGGCGCTCACGCCGGAAAAACCGTCCGAACCTCCACACTTGAGCCCGATTACCAATTCTCCGGCCCCACAGGAAGTCCGGCATGCCCGACCGGCCTGGCGGCAAAGGAATTCCAGCAGCCGTTCTCCCTCTTCAAGCTCATTTTCTGTTTCCTGACAGACCAGAAACTTTACCCTCTCCGGGTCGTAGGGCCCCAGTTCTTTTTTTAATTCTTCCACAGAGTTGTGTTCGCATCCCAAGCCCAGGACAAGAACTCCTCCTGCATTGGGATGGCGGATTAGTCCGCAAAGGGCCTTTTGTGTGTAAGACAGATCCTCCCCCAGCTGGGAACATCCATAGGGATGGGAGAACGCGCAGATTTCGTCAATGGTGCCGGATTTATATTTTTGCGCTCTGGCGGCAAGCTCCTTTGCAACCGCGTTGACACAGCCAACGGTGGGGATGATCCACACACGGTTGCGGATGCCGACCCGTCCGTCTGCCCGCCGGAAACCGGCAAAGATCTTCCCCTCCATAAGGGGAAGATCCTGGAAACTTGGATGATAAGAATAATCCAGAAGCCCCTGGAGACTGGAGATGAGATTGTGGGAATGGACGTGCTCTCCTGTCCGGATAGAACAGGATGCTCTTCCGATAGGGCTTCCGTATTTGACGACATTTTCTCCTGGGGCAATAGGATAAAGGGCAATTTTATGTCCCATTGGGATATCGGAAAGAGCGCGGAGAGCAGCTTCCTTACCGATAGATATGACTTCCCCGGTTGAGATATCCCGAAGAGCGACGCCCACATTGTCCAGGGGATGAATTTTTATTATGTTGTTGTTCATAGGCTTAACCTCTCAAAAAGCGGGTTAAGGCTTCCCTTGCGCCTAAGGCGCGGATCCGCGTCAGATCGGAAAGCACAGCGTCATAAAATCCGGGGTAGAGAGAAAGATCCTCACCCCAAAGGGAAGGATTGGAAATCACAGAGGTAACATAGGCGGGAATAGGTTCCCGGCTATGCTCGGCAAAAAATTCCAAAACGGGAAGGTCATCCCGGACGGCATAGGCTGTTCCATCCTCCCTGACAGCCGTAAAAACGGCGCCGGCAAAGCTGGAAACAGTGTAAAAGGCCAAAAGACCGGCAAAGGAAAAGGCAAGCGCCGGCGGTATTTGTCCGGTCCTGCGGTAATGATCCCGGAAGGAAGGGAGGATTCGGGATTTCCATTTGGAGATGGAATTGAGGGAAATATCGAGAACCTGGTGATCGATAAAGGGATTGTCAAACCGCTGGAAAACCGCCCGCGCAAAGGCGGAAACTTCCTTTTCAGGAAGAGAAACCTCCGGCGCGAGTTCTTCAAGAACAGCCTTTTTCATAAAGGCGCTTACGATGGGATCGTGCATACAGTCCCGTACAATGGAAAGACCGCACAGCCATCCCAGCAGAACAGTAGAGGTATGGGCGCCGTTTAAGATACGAACCTTCCGTTCCCGGTAAGGACGGAGATCCTGGGTGAAAACAACCGGGAGACCAGCGTCGGGAAGAGGAAATTTTTGAGAAATATCCGTTTGGGATTGGATGACCCAAAGTCCAAAGGGTTCAGCGATGTCAAGAAGCTCATCCTTGTATCCGAGGGCTTCCCATTCCTTTTGCGGGCCGGTTTTGGGAAAACCGGTGACAATCCGATCCACCAGAGTGCTGCAAAAAATGTTGTTCTCCTGGATCCATTGCAGAAATTCCTCCGGCAGCCGCCAGAGCTCGGAGAGCCTTACGACGCATTCCTTCAGCTTTTCCCCATTATCTTCAATGAGCTCTACAGGCAGAATGACGAGTCCTTTTTCCGGCGCGCCCCCAAACGCCTGATACCTGTGATAAAGGAATTGGGTCAGTTTGCCGGGATAAGAGCGGGGAATTCCCCCAAAGCAGTCCCCTTCGTCGAGGACGATCCCGGCTTCTGTGGTATTGGAAATGATAAATTCCAGGGTATCCAATTCCGCGAGAGAAAGATATTCCTCGTAATCCTCATAACAGCACAGGGCTTTTTCCACACTGGTAACAATCCGCCTTTGATTTACCACACGGTTTTCCTCCCTGCCCCGGAGGAGGACGGTATAAAGGCAGCTTTGTTCCCTGAATTTTTCAAGAGAACCGGCTTGAATTGGTTTTATGATAGCAATATTTCCATGGAAGGCTCCCGCTTCATTGGCCACGTCGATCATATAGTCCGCAAAGGCGCGCAGAAAGTTTCCTTCCCCAAACTGTACCACCTTAATGGGCCTTTCCTTTTTTGGGAGGCCCAGATCTTGAATTGCTTTCATTTTTTCCCTCCTTATATGGATATCAATCAGGAAACCGACAGAAATTAGGCGGGAGAGAGAAAATCCAGCAGATTCTTGGAAAAAATCTGTTCCTGAACTGGCTGGGCAATTTCAAGCTCCTGATAAATGCCGCGGTCCCTGGCGATCATTTCCTGAATGTGAGAAATCCGATAATCGGTAGCGCCGTCGGTGCCGAAAATTACATGGCTGTTCATGGTGGGATAACCCACTTGGAGAAGCTTGGACAGGGCTTCCCGGCGGTAGCTTGGGGGAGTGCCCGGAGTGACGTCCACATACATTTGGGAGGTGACGCCGCTGCAGCTTTCCACAGCGAGATAGTTCCACTTTCCAAAAACGGAGATCAGCTCGTCGCACCAGGGCCAGGAGATGTGGGCAAGTGCGAAACGGAGTCCGGGAATGAAAATCAGATCTTCAAAGTTGCCGGGACGATTAAAATTCGCGGAAGGCCCATTGTTGTAAAGAATTCCGGAATGAAGCAGAAGCGGTTTTCCCGCGTTGGCGATATGGGACCAAACCTTCATAGCCCTGTCGTCCTGTGGATAGTGATGGCAGCAGATGGCTTTAAAGCCATGAATCCCTGCTTCAACGGCCATATCCACCTGCTCCAGGGCGTCCGGCTCCATGGGATCAATGAAGAAAAAAGGATGCACCTGGTCAAGGCCGCGGCAATATTGAATCACCTGCTCGATCCTCTTTCTCGCGTCGCCAGGCTGCGCTATTTCATTGTCAAAGGAGGGCGGGCAAAGGGAAAAGAGAATTCCGCCGTCCACGCCGGCCCTATCCAGGCGGGAGGCAAATTCCTCCGGTGGGATGGAAGGATCGTTGGTATGAATGTGGCAGTCAAGGATCATAAAAAAGCCTTCTTTCACTATAAAAATATCAAATTTTATTCTACAAAAGCCTGGGATTGTCGGAAATAAAAGCATGCTCAAGGGGGTGAGATAAAGAAAATAGAGGACAGACGCCCCCCAGAAAATTCAAAAGAAAAATACAGCGCCTCCCATCCCGAGGAGGGGCGGGATAGGAGGAGGCTGACGCGCAGAAGAAGCCCTCTGGGAAATGGGATAATTGTAACACAACACTTCCCGGGAAGGCAATCCCCATATTGCTGTCTGGAAAAGGAAGGGGGCTTACTGAAACTGAAAAACAACGCCGTGATGCGTATCCGGCTTTTTTTCAGCCAGGGCGTAAAGCTGCTGGGAAATTTCTCCCACAAGGATAGGACTCCTTCCCAGATACAGGGGAGGGAGGGAGGCCTCGGGAACCGCCTTGTTGTAATCCCAGTACCGGGGAGGAATGTTAAGAAAACTGGGCTTTTCCCTGAACCAGTCTTTATTGTCCTTCATGCCGAAGGCACGGTTGACGCACTCCTCCATAGCTTTTCTGTGGGAGGTGCCCTGTAAGGAAAGGGCGAGCTCGGCCAGCTGCATGGCGTTCCGCAGCGCCTTGAGGCGGATGGAGGGCAGAGGCTTTTCCAGGCCAAAATAGGAACCGGGATAAAACAGCGCTTCGCCGCCCTGGGCCGCGGGGCAGAGAAGGGGATCAGGGCCGAATCCGGTGGTATTCCACACAGTAAAGCCTGTGACGCCCGTCATCACGCACCGCAAAGGCCATACAGCCATCGTTAGAAGGCTTTCCTCCAGAGACTGAAGGACGCTGCCGTAAATCCAAAGAATATTTCCCTTTTGCCGCATGACATCAACGCTTTCAGGAAACCAGCTGAACATGGAATCGCCGGCTACCCACATTTTGCACATGTCGGAAAACCGATGATCAAAATGGTTTCCAAAATGATTGCTGGAATCCATGCGGAAGAGAAATTTTGCCTTACTGGTTTCATAAATGCCGCGGATAATCTCATAGTAAATGTCTACAACCTCCTGGTCGTGCTCATACCAGATTTCATCGACGGTATAAGGGAAGAAGCGGTAATCCTTTTTATGGTTGAGAAGGATTTCAAAATACGTGGTCTCCCAGCCCTTTTCTTCAAAATGGCGGACAAATTCCTGAAGAATGCGGCGGTATTCAGTGCGGTATCCCTTGCGTCCCCATTTTTCGTAGTTTGCCGGCCAGCCGAGGTGAAAGGGCAGGTACATGAATTCCAGGGGATGGCTTCCGGTACGGCATCCGGCGAAGGCGCTACCGTCCAGATAAGGGCCAAAGTGCTTGTCAAAAAGCTCCCAGGACTTTACCCGGATCTCTTTTCCTTCCCCTTCGAGCTCAGGGGCGAAGCTTTCCGGAATATGTCCGGAATGGCGGTAGGGAAGATTATGAAAAAGGCAGCGATGCTCTCTGGCCATACGGTAAAATTCTTTTTCCACAGCGAAATAACTGCCGTCCCGGTAACGCTGGGGAGAGCCGCGGAGGCTGTCAAAGGAATCAGAAATAGAATCGGCGTAATTATTGAGATCCGCTGTCAGACGGCCGGTATGGGGAACGGCAAAGTCTCCCACATGACAGGAAATACGGAAGTCCTGTTCTTTATCCCCTGCCCGTACCAGAAGGGCGCCCTCATAGTCGCCCGGCGCCGCGGTGTCCGGGATCCATAAATCCACCCAGACGGCTCCCGCCCGCTGATCAGGGAGGTAGTGCCCGTCCAGAGGAATGCGGAAGTTGCCGGCCGCATCCTCCCAGGGAAGGAGAAGATCGGGAATGAGCTTCCCTTCTACCCTGTGAAACCATTCGGTAAAAAAGGAATAATTACCTTCCGGCAGGGAAGAGCCGCTGCCGGACATCAGGGGGGAGGGGAGCAGTTCCAGGGAGTCAAGGGTCCCCCCCGACGGTTCCAGGGCAATTTGAAAGGAAACATACTGTCCGCGTCCAGCCGTCAGGGAAAGGGAACCACAGAAACGCTGTGCGCCGGGATCCGGGATGTCCTCCACAAATCCGCCTAAACCGTTGATGCGGAGATAGTCTTTGATAAGAAAGATTTCATTTGGTTCCATAGCAGCCTCCATCATCAAATATCATTTCTCTCTTTATGGGTTGACAGCAGCTCAAGGACGCCGACAATCTCGGCGTCGCTGTTTTTCACAGGATAATACCGGGAGACGCTGTCTCCCTCCCGTGCAAGGACCGGTCCGAAATCTCCAGAAAAAGCGCGTTCCATAGGAGCGGGAATGGGGGAAATTCCATACCCTTCCCGGGGAAGGGCGTTTCCGGCCACCACGGGAACGGCAAAGCAGGGATCGTCGGGGCGCCGTTGCCAGAGAACAGCCGTGAGGGACAGAGTGGGATTGATCTTCTCGATTCTCATGACGGTAATTTTGCAGTTGTTAAATTTATCAAAATCATAGTCGGGGTGCCCGTATTTATCCAGAAGCACGTCCTCCAGGCTGTCCCCGTCGAGAAAAAGCAGCCCAACGCGGGCAACGCTGTCAAAATCCAAATCGGTATAGCTTGCCATATTCGTATGCACGCTCCTTTGTCAATTGGATCCCTTTTGGGAAAGAAGGAGAATCCAGCCTTTACCCGCGGGAACAGAAAGCCGGGGGAAATCTGCTGTTTCCTGCTTTTGCTGAAAGCCGGGGATTTCCGGAATCGAAATTTCTATTTGAGACGGATCCAGCCCCAGCGCGCAGTAATCAATTTCCAATTTGATCTCCTCATCCTCAGGAGACCAGCTGGCAAGGGCCACCATGCTGCGGTGGGCCTGACGGTAAACAGTGGCCGCCACATTCGAACAGCCGGTTTTGACAGGACAGCCAGGATTCCACCATCCAAGCTGGACGGCATCCGCCATGCGGAACCAGTCCCAAAAGGCCCACAAACCGGTGGGATCCTTTGGATTGGGAAGACGGTTTGTCATTCCATATACCATGCCCCGCCAGATATTTCCCCCGTCCTGGAGCATTTCACCCATAAGTCCGAAGGGGATGCCGCTCATTTCCACCAGCCAGGTATCTGGTGAGACGTCGTAGTCAAAGCACTCGCCGAACCAGAGCCGATCCAGGAAAGCAAGGTTGTCGATATAAAGATTCATGCTGTTTCCCCAGCCGGCAAGGCTGCTGTCATCCTTTGTGTTGTTGCGGTAATAGTTCCAGGAGTGGAGATCCAGCGTACAGCCGGGATGATCCCGATCCAGCAGCTTCCGAATCCGCTTCATCACAGTGCGGTCGAAGGCAACATCGTCAAAATACAGCCCGTCGATGCCGGTGTGCTTCAAAAGCCAGTCCAGACCTTCCAGGAAATAATTATTAAACCGGGACATGGGGGCCGTCAGAACAGAGATCTCGAGTTCATCATGATATTTTCCGTCGTCGATTTTTTGACGCCAGGCGGTCATATAGCCTTCCTTCAAATATTTCTCCAGCCATTCATCCGCGAAGGGAAGCTTTCCCTGAAAGCTTTCCCCGGTTTCCCAGGAGGAGGGAAACACCTCGTCCCCAAGGCTCTGAAGGGCCCAGAACTCAACCATGTGGACGGTCATTTCCTTTACAGTGTAGTAAATTTTTACTCTTAGCCCATTATCATGGCACTGGTTGACGTAATTCGCTAAATTTTCAGCTTCAAAGAAGGGATAATTGATATAGGGATTGGGCTCCTTGGCATGGTGGATATTGATGACGTTGGCGCCGCCCGCCGACACCTCGGAAAGGGCGCGGGGGACATCGTGATAATAGTGATCATGCCAATGCTCCTGTTTATTGATGGGTTTTACCGGCGTGATGGACAGATCAAAATCAAAGGTAACGCGTTCCCCCTTTTTCAGAAACAGGGAACCGCTGTAGGCTTCCAGCTCCACGCTGTCCCCGCGCTCGATTACCCGGACTCCGCCCTTGCCGCCGTTATCCCAGCTGCGGGGCATCTTCAGGGGGTGATAATGGTAATAAATCAACAGGTAAGGCTTTTCATATTCTCTATCCTTCAGGCGCAGCATCAACCCCGCGTTGACATCCCCCATCCAGAGGGTATCCTGGTTATATTTGGAATTCCATTTCCAATCCAGATCTTTTTTACGGAAGCCTCCCATTTCCCCCAGTCCCATCCAATATTTGGCGGCGTCGCGGGAGTAGGGAAGGCGGAGAAGGAAATTTTCCACGGGAGTGTCCTCTCTGGCGTCGATGGTGACGCGATATTCACAATAACCATCGTATTCCATGGAGCCCTCTATGGAAACGGTGAGCGCTCCGGCTGTCCGCTCGGATTTCCACCGGACAATTCCCTCTTTTTGTTCGGTTATGGCGGCCGGCTGGGTAATCTCCTGTATGCCTGGGGAGAAAATCTGGAATTCTGCGGGAGAGGATAAAATATCCCGCGATGTCCGGGAAATCCTGTCCACACTGGGAGAAAAACAGCTTTGTACCTGTTTGGGAAGCCCATCTTCTGTCAGAAACAGCCTGTGGCCAAGGCCCTTGATGGCGTTCTTTTCCGTGCGCAGGGGGGTGAAAGGCTGGGTCAGTCCGTCGTCCATCGCGATGGTGGAATCCAGCCAGCGCAGGCGGGAGTGACGCCAGGGCTCACAGTCGCCGTGCTCGGCGATTGGTTCCCCCTCGACATGGAGAAGGACGGAAACACAGCGTCCGGCCTTTCCAGAGGGAGTGACACAAATACTGCCCTCAAGGGAACCTTGAAAATCCTCCGGGATCATAAAATAAAACCAAAGGGGCTGTACCCTTTCGGGCTGGGAGGAGATGGTCTTGTGCAGGGGATTGCCAAGGCAATCGGTCCCGCCGCCGTTGATGCAGTGCACCTCACCGCCAAAACCGCTGCATCCGATGGATACCTGGTCAAGACCGCTGTCGGAATAGAGGGCAAGCTGAAAGGCATAGCATTCGCCCGGACGGGCGTTCCCCGCAAAGGAAAGAAGATTTTCCCTTTCCAGCCACCGGGCGGGAAAGCGCAGAACATCATGGAGGGGATACTGCCGGTCCTCGCAGGCCAGCAGCCAGCCCTCCTGTTCAAATTTTTCAAGAAAGCCTCGCTGTTCTTCTTCTGTCATCATAGGCTCTGACGTGATCTGATTGAAAAGGGCGCGTTCTTTTTCCATGGAATCCATTGGATTACCTCCTCGGTTTCTTATTTCCAAGCGATATACCGGTGTTCGGCTAAAAATTCAAAATAGGGCAGCAGTCTTTCAAAACGTGCGGCGATTTCTTTGTCTGAATATTCTCCCAATTCAAGGGAGGTCTGCACCGCGATATTCCAGAGGTTTCTTTTTCCATCCGCCCAAAAAAGGGGAAGATTCCACTCATCACTCCAGGCCGGCTTCCAGGGGGGCTGCTCCGTCCAGGGACAGCCGTAAAAAGTCAGACAGCCGGGCACTAGACGGCAGGGAATTCGCTCCCCTCCCTTGGGCGGGGAGACGGCGTCTGTCCGGGAAAGCGCGGGAGATGAGGGACGGGAGGGATCTAATTCCTTCAGGGAGGCGAGAGCGCGCCCCAGAGCGACGGAAAGCTGTTCCTTTTTTTTCAGAGAAACATCCGGCTCCCTTTGCCAGCTCTCTCCCATTTTTAAAAGCTCTTCCTCGAGAAAACGGGCCGTCTGAGCCCCGGCATCCGCCATAGTGTAAAGAAAAGCGCCAAGAATCATTCCATCCCGCTTAAGGATTGCCGGATCAATTCGGCCCGGATGGTCGAGAGAAGAATGGTAACTCAAGGCAGGCTCAGTAATCATAGCGGTTGTGGGAATCCTGAAAATAGGATCTCCTATGATATTGTCGCTTCCCACGGTGAAAGGACGCTCCTCCCAGGAGTGAGACGCCCCGGCGTATTCCTGATACAGACGGGTGACGGCCAGGATGGCGGCGTCTGTAAAAGACCAGTTGGAAAGGGGATTATGCCACAGGGTAAGATGGGTCCGGTCGATGTCTTCCGTTCCTACCATATCGGCCACCGCGCAGCACAACGCCCTGCGTTCCGGGTGGGATGCGAGATATCCCATAGAGCCGGTGCATTCATAACCCATGATAAAACGGATGGTCCGCCTGGGCCGGGGAAGAATTCCCCGGGAAATGGCGTGGTTCAGGGCTTTCGCAAGTTCAAGAAGGACGCCGCAGCCGGAGGCGTTGTCATTGGCGCCGGGTTCATAAAGGTGTCCATAAGCCATGACCTCGGGAAGGCTGGGATCCGTTCCCATGAGGGCGGCGGATATGGTATCGCAGGAACCATTGTAAAATGAGGTTTCCACTTCAGCCGTCAGCCGGACAGGGCCCTTAGCCAGGAGAGAACGGAGAAAATCTCCCTTTTCCGGAGACAGGCTGAAGGCAAACAGTCCCGTCTCATTTTTGGGAAGGATGAAGTCGTTTTCCCACCGGCTTTCCCCATAAAGATCCCGCCGGCTCTCCCGGACGCCGGGATACAAAGGGATAAAATCGGTCAGAATTCCCACCGCCCCATTTTTTAAGGCATAGGGCGCCGCGTCTCTTGCGGGGCAGTCGGTGAAAAGCAGCTTGCCCTTCAGAAGTCCTTCAGAGGACAGGGATTCCAGCGCGCTGCCAGGGATAAAGACAACTTCTGCCGTAATGCCCTCCACGGGGGTGGGGGCGCTGTACATCACTAGGGAGCAGGGGATTTTTTCATAATCAGCCAGGACTTCCCCCTGTTCCGTGCGCAAAACCGCTCTTTTCGCGTCCCACGCCTGGGGGATGACCCAATCGCCGTAGCGGGTTTTTCCGTCCGCGGATAAGGGAAGCTGCTCCACTTGGGAAAGTCCGGCGTCCCGGAGGGCGGCGGCGCAAAACCGGGAAGTTTTTTGAAAGGAAGAAAAAGAAAACCAATGATCGCTCTCATAAATGGATTTGACATACGAAAGGCATTCGGAGGCATGGAATACCCTGTCGAGAGAGGAAAAAAGAAGAGTGCTGTTCAATGGCGCTTTCCCTCCCCTCATTGTTCCGTCTTCATACGGAAATCAAGTTCTTCCGGCACGGGATACTCGCGTAAAACTCTTGCGCGCAGCTCGTCATCCTCTGGGATGTGTTCTAACTGGGAAAGGCGCTTCATGTGCAGCCTGATCCAAATGTCGGAAAGAAGAACCTCTCCCTCACGCATATCGTCGACTACAATCCCGCTGGCGAGAAGGCTTTGGGCCCGTTCAAAATCTCCAAGCTCAACGGAAACCTGAGCGTCCATCGCCAACATGCGCCCATGCTTCTGGATAGGCTGGGAAAGCCGTTGATAGAAACGCGCGAAGTCTTCCCAGCGCTCAGCCTGGATTAATATTTTTCCACATTCCACAGCCAGAGGGAGAATGGGAAGAAGGGAAACAGACTCAAGGAGAAGATCGGCCGCGGCGTCCTTTTCTCCTTTGAGAAGGGCAATCATGGCCAGATTGCGTTTTGCCCAAGCGTTTTCCTTGCGGGACAGGGAGTTTTCAAAGGCCTGCTTTGCTTTGTCCCACTGTCCATGGGCGCAGTACATGACTCCAAGCTGGAGCCATGAATGCCAGTGATCGCTTTCTTTTCTCTGAACCGCCTCTTCCAGCATGGGAATCCATTCCTCCTGGGTAAGATAGGCGGCGGGAAATTTATCAACGGGAAATTCAGGGAAGGTTCCCTGTTCCAAAAGCTGAAGCCAGGGCTGCTGATCGTCAGCCAGAGCCGCCTCGGAAAAACGGGCGTTTTCTCCCGTAAAATGCTCCAGCCGCTTCATACGGCGCAGCTCTAAGGCAGCCCAGCCGCTTCCGTTTTTAATGGGGGCGGCATTTTGATTCAGCTCCGTTTTCAGCCGCTCCAGTTCCTTTTCCATCACGGTGCGGGGGAGGAGCTCTTCCAGCTTTTCACCGACGGCGGAATAAGCTTCCTTCCAATCAGTGCTGTGAACCTTTTTAGGATCGGCCTGCATCATGCCGTAGGCCTCCAGCCATTCCCATTTGGCGTTGGCCGGCATGGGGAGATGCTCCATTTGGGTATTTGCCAGGCCCGCCTGGATTTCCAAATAGGCCTTGCCAGGCTGGGAGAGGAATTCCTGCCAGTGCTTTCCACCGGCGCTGTTGCCCCAGAGGAAGAGCTTTCTGCCCTGAAGCAGATCTGTGGAGGTCTGGATCAACCCCTCCCCTTTGCCGTCGAGGGCGGCCTCCCATTTCCGCTGATCCCGGGGGAGATCGAAAAAGATATCCATGGCCCGCGGAATGCGGGTAGTATAGCTGCTGTCTTTCCCATCGTACATTGGAACGGGACGCTTTTGAATCACACGGCTGTAGTCGAAGCAGAAGGCTTCATCGGCAGGAGCGAGAACACGGGTGTCTTCTGTTTCGTCCACCGCGATGTTAGACCACCAGTAAATGGGCACCTCCTCATCTCTGGTGTTGCACAGATGAACCCGGACGAAAAGAAAATGCGAATCCTCCGGCAGATAGGCGTCGATCTGATAACTGACACGGCGGATGCGCTCCCATTCATACATTCGCAGGACCGGCGTCCCGTCGCTCATGGAGAGGACGGCGGTGTGAAGCTGGGAAAGCGTCATGGGGGAATGGCCGGTCATTCCAAGGTTCCATTCTACCCCGCCGCTGCTCCAAGCGTTACGCAGGGCAAGGTTGGCGGGCTGAAAGACGGGATTATTATGTAACAGATCGCGATGATGATCCTTATCATAGAGGGACCACAGCTTTCCCCCGAACTGGGGAAAGAAAACTGCCCGCAGATGCTCGTTTTCCAAAACGACGCTGTCATATTCCCTTTCTGTTTTTTTTCTGTCATAACCATCCTGCATACGGTAGGGGAGAATACTTGTCACCCGCCCGTAATTAAAATATTTGCATTCCTCCTCAGGAATGGAGGAATCAAATTTCACCATGGAGTGAATGTCGGGCAGATTCTGGATGTCCGGCAATGGGTTTTCACCGCCGAGACTGGCACCCGGCATGGTATGGCGCTGGAATGTCAAGGTTGTTTTCATAAAAAACATTTCCTTCCTTCAAGAATTCAGTTTTATTCTGTTCAGGCCTGATTTTGGCCTTAAAATCATAATATCACATTTTCGCCTGATATTTTGCCCTAATAAATATTTGACATATAAAAAAATTTAGTTATAATTAAAATCAATTTCAACAGGAGGCGGGAGACAGTGGAGGGGTATTCACCAATTGTGTCGCAGAAGACGCTGGAAGAAGATTTAAGACGTCTTGGTTTGAAAAAAGGAGATATGGTTTATGTCCATACGTCTCTGAAAAATATTGGATGGCTGGAGGATGGTCCAGATACCCTCATACGGGCTTTTCTGGAGGTTTTGGGACCGGAAGGAACCCTGGCGGTTCCCACCCATACTCTTTCTTTTCCGGATAGGGGGGCGCCTCCCTATGATCCTCAGGCAACGCCCACGGTGTTGGGAAAATTTCCTGAGGCCGTGCGCCGCTTTCCGGGAGCCCTCCGCAGCGGCCACGCCTCCCATTCCTCTGCCGCCATTGGGGACGGCGCCGCTTTTTTGACCAGGGAGCATGACCACTTTCATGCGCTGGGAGAACGTTCCCCGTTGTACCGCCTCAGCCGTTCAGGGGGGAAGACCCTCCTTCTGGGAGTGGATCACCGCTCAAATACAGCGATTCATTTGGCGGAGTCTCTGGCCCGCCTGCCTTATGTCAAGCTTCACTACGATGCGTCTTGGGGAGAGGAAACCTGGCGGGTTCTGCCGGATGGTTCCGTCCTAAGGGAGAAACAGAAGGAATTTCCCGGTTGCAGCGAGGAATTCGTACGCCTGGAGCCGGTATTTAAGGAAAAGGGAATCCAGCGTAGTGGTAAGGTGGGAAACGCCCAGGCCAAGCTGCTGGATACGGGAAAAATGGTGGAGGCCGCGGTGGATATGCTCCAAAGGGAATCCATCATGCTCCTTTGCGGGGATCCTTGCTGCCCCTGCTGCCCGGCGCGATGGGCTCTGATGAAGAATTTAAAATAAAAAACATATCCCTGGATTTAGCTTACCGCAAATTACCGTATTTGTTAACGCCCTTGTTTTAACATTTGCGCCGTTTTTTGAACAATGAGAGAAAAAGCAAATATTTTCGTTCTGAAATTTTTAATTCTAAAAAATAATAAATCTCCTTCAAAATAAAGGGAAAAATGATATTTCCATCAGAATGAAATTGTTTACGATATGAGTTAGAGGAGGGGGAAAAGGCATGTTTCAGCTGTTGATTGTCGAGGATGAGGAACTGCTCAGAAAATCCATGTGCGTTATGATTGACTGGGAGAATATTGGTATCCATGTGGCCGGCGCGGTGGAAAATGGAGTGAAGGCACTGGAGTTTTTGCAAGGACAATCTGTTGATATTGTCATGACGGATATCCGCATGCCGGCTATGGACGGTCTTGAGCTTGCCTGTGAGATTCAGAGCAGGTATCCTGAGATCAAGACGGTGCTCTGCAGTGCCTATAATGAGTTTGCTTTTGCGAGAAAGGGCATCGAATATGGGGTGTACGGATATTTGCTGAAGTCCCAGGACGAAGAGGAAATTGAGGACTATTTTGACGCTATGTGCAGAAGGCTGAGAAAGGAGCAGGCCTATCGGGTTTCTCCCGGCGGAGGGGAAAAGAACGCCCTGGAGCTTTGGAAAACCAGGGAGCTGTTTATGAGAGAGCTGATGCGTCCGGCGAGCGTGAATACAGATTTCGAACGGCTGCGCAGGGAAGCGGACAGATGCCGGATGCAGTTGGATGGATATCCCTTGATAGCGGTGCAGATTCTGATAGACGACAGGGAATTTCTGCGGGACGAGTTGGGACCGGATGGTGTCGGCCAGCTGGAAAAGGCGTTGGATGAAACGCTTTTGTCTGAGGTGGAATGGAAGGACAGGGGCTATCTCCTGAAATTGGCGGATAAAAGAATTATTCTTTGGAATGATGTGGAGCAGGGATTTGAAGAGAGGCTTTTGGAACTTAAGGGGGTCTTGACTGACGAGCTGAATGCCTTTGAGGCGAAAAGGCAGGTATCGGTGACTATGGCGCTGGGAATTCCGGTGTCTTCCATAGAGAATCTCGGCGCTTCCTTCCGTGCTTCGGCAGACGCGCTGAAATGCAGGTGTTATCTTGGCCGCGGCAAGATGATCGACGGCAGAAGAGTAAAATATGAAGAACGCACAGCCAGTCCGGCGGACAGCGCCCGTTGGCTGCAGCAGGCGGAAAAATGCTGCGGCCGTTTGGATCCACAGAAGCTGGGGGAGCTTTTGGAGGAAATCAAAGAGGAATGGATTTCCCGGAAAATTACGGACCTCCATGCGGCGGAAGCCTTTTGTATGAAGTTGATGTCCCTTCTTTCCGACGGGGTAAGAAGGGGAGGGGGACAGAATTCCCGGCTGCTGTCCAGATGCGGGGAAGGAATTCATTCCATTGCGAAGCTGGATAGCGTCGGGGGAATGTTCGACTGCCTGTCGGAAACCTGCCAGGAGGTTCTTCTTTCCGGTACGGAAGAAACTTTAGATACCAAGCAGCCAAAAAAGCTGGTGCAGAAGGCCCTGGAATTTATGAGGAAAAATTATGCTTCGGAGCTTAGCCTGGAACGGACCGCCGCTTTTGTCAATGTCCATCCAGTCCATTTGTCCCGGCTCTTCCGGCAGGAAACCGGACAGACTTTTAAGGAAATTCTTACACAGCTGCGGATTGATGCGGCCAAGGAGCTTCTGAACGATTTGGATCTGCGGATTTATGAGATTTCTGAAATGGTGGGGTACCAGAAGCCGCGCTATTTCAGCGAGCTCTTTAAAGAAATTACCGGAATGACGCCGCTGGAATACCGGGAACGGCAGTAAGGCGGCGGAAAAATGAAGAGAAAGAAGCTTTTGCAGCATAAGGTCACTTCCTCCGCGGTGCTCCTTGCGTCCATTGCGGCTGTGCTGGCCATCACACTAAGTTACTTTGTCTGTCTGCACATGGTCAGAGCCAGGGCGGAAGAAATGGATGAAATGTTTCTTCAGACGGCGGTGGACCGTACCAACCAGTATCTTGGAGAGGTTTCGGAAATCGTGAACCTCGCGGTCAGCGATGAGGATTTTGACCAGCTGGTGAAAAATGAAGATCATCAGGATCAGTATGAGTATATGATATCCCTGTCCAATTACACGAAATACCTTAGAAACATGACATTGCACTATGACAGCGTGGATAATTTTATTTATCTCTCTGAACATACCTTCCTGGCAGCTTATGAAGAAAATGTAGGGCTTTACGAGGAGCAGATACGGAAAATTTGCGACTCCTTGGAGGAAAGTGGGGCTGAGAAAAGTGCCGGCAGCTTTTATCTGCTGAACGTGCCGGGGAATCAAACAGGAAGAATCGCTGTTTTAAAACCCCTTGTGGAGCTGGACAATACGGTCAACGGATATATTACCGTTGTTTTGAGCGACCGTTTTACCGCTCAGCTCCAATACGCGGAAGCGCAGGTTTATCTGGAGGATCAGCGGGGAACCCACGCTTATCTGATGCAGCCCGCGATGGAGCTTTTGGACAATGGCGGCATACAGAAGGAAGATCTGGCCTTTCCAGGCTGGAAGCTTGTCTATATCTCTCAGACGGAGGGCATCACGGAGCAGCTGACTGACAGCCTGTGGGTTTTTATGGCGGCGGGAGTCGCCTATATTTTGGTAGCTTTTTTGATCGCTTTTCTTTTTGGAAAAAAGATCGTATATCCCCTCAAGGAAATGCAGTTTTCTCTCAAGACGCTAATCCACCGGAAGAATAATGGCAGGCTGGAGCAAAAGGAAAATGACAGGCAGAGAATTGTTTTCCGCAAACGCAGGCTTCATTTCAGAACGGCGCTGATGGTCTTTTATACCCTCCTCGCCGTCGTCCCCGTACTGGCGGCTTCCATTGGATTTTACTCAGTGACTAAAAATATTTACGATCAGAAAATTGGATATTTGTTTGAATATCGCACACAGTTTTTGTTCGATCAAATTGACCTTTCCGTCAAGAGATACTGGAGGACAGCCTCAGAGCTGGCATTTCACGAGGATGTCCAGCAGATTATGAATCACCCGGAGACGGATATCTCAGAAAAGGAGAGAAACGTCGGGCGCATCATGCTTCAAAAACAAACGCAGAACCAGGAAATTATGAATATCGCTCTGTTTGACAGCAATTTGGCCCTGCGGTATTCCACCTTTCAAAACAAGCATTTTATGGATCCCGCCTACCGGGGAATGCTTGAACAGATTCAGAAGGATCCTTATTCCCCCATATGGGGGAACGAACGCTCCACTTCCTTTCACAAAAACAGCATTACGGTATGTATGACCATATTTTCCATGCCACCCAATGAAAACGCGGGGGAAAAAATCGGTTATATCCTTTTGGATATTGATACTTCATCCCTGCGCAGGGTGATTGATAATTTTGAAAAGAGGGGAAACGCCCGGTTTGTCCTGCTGGATCGCCAGAAAAATCCGGTTCTTTCCGACAATGACGGCGAGAGGATGTTGCTGGCCGAAGAGTCAGGTGCTAAAGGGGAGACGGTCGAGTTCCGCCACGATATTTCAGCCAGCAGATGGGAGGCGCTGGTGGAAATATCCGAGCAGGAATACCTTGAGGAGCAGAAGACCCTTCTTCTCAGCAGTATTGTTATCCTCACTGTCTTGTTGATACTGTGCTTCTTCTTTTCCGTGTTTTCCGCCGTGGCGGTCAGCAGCAATATTGATATTTTTATCCGGTTTATGAGAAATGTCAGGAACCTGAGGAACGGGTGCCGCTTTGCGGCAAGTTCTGGCGATGAAATTGAACAGCTTGGAAACAGCTTTAATGAAATGCTAGATCGGCTTGACGAGTTGAACAGGCAGCAGCTTGCCGCCGAGATTGAAATCAGGAACGCCCAGCTGACAGCCAAACAGTTTGAGCTGAATCTGCTCCAGTCCCAGATCAATCCCCATTTTCTTTATAACACCCTGAAAACCGTACAGTATATGGTGCATGTGCAGGATCCCCGCGCGGAGCAGATGATAAAGCTCCTGATCCATCTCTTCCGGACGGGCATCAGCAAAGGGGAAAAGCTGGTGACAGTATCGGAAGAAATTAAACATGTCAAAACGTATCTGGAAATTCAGCAGATCCGTTTTTCAGGAAAGTTTCAGGTGGATATCCATTTGGGGGAGGGGACAGAAAAGCTTTATTTGCTCAAACTTACCCTTCAGCCGATTGTGGAAAACGCAATTTATCATGGTTTGGAGCTTCTTGACCGTCCCGGTATGCTGAGGGTGGAGGTTGAGATAAAGGACGGGCTGGTGGTCAAGGTGGAGGACAACGGCAACGGTATGACACAGGAAAGGCTGAGCCTGATCCGGGAACAGCTGAAAAGGGGAGGAAAGGCGGAAAGTATCGGCCTGTTTAACGTTCATGAACGGATCCGTCTTTTCTTTGGACATGATTACGGGCTTATGGTGGATAGTACATTCCATAAAGGGACGAGGGTGACGCTGAGATTTCCTTATTTGACATCTCCTGTAATAGAACATTCCCTCCCGCGGGAAGGGTTGCCGCCAGACGTGGAACGGTGACGGTGCAAAGGAAAAACAGCGGGGCGTATGCGGCCCCGGAATGAAAAACGCGTGCAGGGCGGTTCAACCGCCCTGCTGTTTTCTTGCCTGCGGAATACCGGCTTGAAGCCTTGTCCTGCCAAATGGCGGCGCCTTAGTTCTCTTTTTTAGCTTCTGCCTTTTAAAATCAAAAACTGCTGGTTAAGATGTCGGTTTATCCAGACTTTTAAATGGGATGGAAAGACCGGCTCGTATTTTGCGGTATTGTCCGGCGGTGTCTCCACAGGGAGAAAGGAAACAGCGAATTGGAGAAGGATTTGTAAGATCAATTTTAGTTTTTTGTTAAAAATGTGGAGTATTTGCTAAATATCAGTCATTACCTTGGGAAGAAAACAGTGATAAAGTAGAATTAATCCAAAAGGGGGCGTGATCCAATGACTGATGTGAAAGCAAAATCTGAGAAGCGTTCCAGGCTGTGGAAGAACATAAAAAAATATAAATATTTTTATCTGATGCTTCTTCCTGTGGTTCTTTGGTATGCGATTTTCTGCTATGGGCCAATGTATGGAATTGTTACGGCATTTCAGGATTACTCTATGTCTGCGGGGGTGTTTGAAAGCCCGTTTGTCGGGATGAAGCATTTTAATACCCTTTGGGGGGACAGCTTGTTCTGGAGAGCCTTCCGAAACAGCGTTATTATTGCCTTCTACCGCTTGATATTTGAGTTTCCTATTCCTATAATTCTCGCGGTTATGATTAATGAGCTCCGGCGTTCCTGGACAAGGAAACTAGCGCAGACGGTTCTCTACCTGCCTCACTTCCTTTCCTGGGTCATCGTGGCCTCTATTATCGTCACCTTTGTCAATCCTGACACCGGCCTGATTGCCGCTGTCGCCAAGGCATTCGGCTCAGAGATGCCGCCTAATATCATAACGGCCTCCTCCTTCCGCGGGCTTCTTATTGTGACAAATATCTGGAAGGAAGCGGGCTGGGGAATGATTATTTATCTTGCCTCCATGTCGAGTGTGGACGCCAATTTGTATGAGGCGGCCTATGTGGACGGCGCCAACCGATTCCAGAGAATTTGGCACGTCACTCTTCCGGCGCTCAAGGGCGTTATCGCGATTCAGATGATTCTCATGGCGGGAAGTGTTTTGCGTTCCGGATTTGACCAGGTATTCAACTTGAGCAATCCCCTGGTTATGGAGACGGGAGACATTATTGATACTTATGTTTACCGCACGGTCATGAAGAATTATCAGTTGAGCTATGCATCCGCCATCGGTCTGTTCAATTCCCTCATCTGCACGGTTTTGCTGCTCCTTTCCAATTTCCTGTCTAAGCGGCTGACCAGTCAGAGCATCTATTAAGTAAGGGGGCGGCGGTTGTTATGAAAAACAAGGTGAATTTTTTTGATGTCATCAATGTTGTGCTGATTGCTTTGGCTGTCCTTCTGATTTTTATCCCCATGTGGTATATTTTCGTCATTTCCACCTCTACATATTCGGCCTATATCAACGATCCATACCATCTGATTCCCATGAGCTTTACCCTTCAGGAATATAAGCGGGCGTTTCTTAATTCCAGAGATATGCTGCTTTCCCTGTGGGTGACGATTGAGGTCACTGTCCTGGGAACGCTGATCAGCATGCTGCTGACCATCATGGGCGGTTACGCTCTTTCCAAGGATGGGCTGCCGGGGAGGAATATCATCTTCCGGCTGTTTATTTTCACCATGTTCTTCAGCGGAGGCCTTGTGCCTGGGTATATTCTGGTCAGGGGGCTGCACCTGGACAATACCATATGGGCGCTGACCCTTCCCATGGCAATCAGTACCTATAACCTGATTTTGATGAAGAATTATTTTACCTCTATCAATCCCAGCCTGGAAGAGGCGGCAAAAATAGACGGGTACAACGACATTCAGATCCTTTTGAAAATTGTCCTGCCTATGTCGAAGCCCGTAATCGCCGCGATTTCTCTCTTCTACGCGGTGACCTACTGGAATGATTATTTCTCAGCTATCCTGTATTCCTCCAAGGAGGAGCTGATTCCCTTCCAGATTTATCTGAGAAATTTGATCATTGTCAACGCCGCCGCTAACAAAGTAGGAATTTCAACTGGGCCCAGCGCTTATGAGCAGTTCAAGATGGCGGTTGTGATCATCGGTATCGTTCCGATCGTTCTGGTCTATCCATTTGTGCAGAAGTATTTCACCAAAGGCATTATTCTCGGTGCGGTGAAAGAATAGAAAACCTGTATTGAAAGGAGAAAGAGCAATGAAAAAAGGTAAAAAAATAGCGTCCCTTCTTTTAGCCGGCGCCCTTCTGGGCTTGTCCTTTACGGGCTGCAAGGCCAATGACGGCGGAGGCGGAGACACAACCCAAAGCGGGGATGACACGGCTCCGGTCAAGATCCGGTGGTTCCAGGATCTGCGCGGCGTTGACGCGGACAGGGATCGTGTGATCCAGAAAATTGAGGAGATCAACAACATCGAAATTGAGTTCGTAGCCGCGCCTGGCGGTACGGAGGAGCAGGATCAGAAGCTCAACTTGATGATTTCCACCGGCGAGCAGCTCGATCTGGTTACCATGACCCAGGGGATCGGGACTCTGCAGCTTCAATGGGCCAGAGACGGTGCGGTTCTTCCTTTTGATGATTATGTCACGGCAGAGAAATACCCTAATCTAAATAGTATATTAAACGCTGATTTATACAAACAGTATAAAATTGATGGAAAATCCTATTTCCAACCCATGCCTCTGGAAGCGGGAAACCGCGGCTATATCATCCGCAAAGACTGGCTTGATAAGCTCGGTTTGGAAATCCCCACCACTCTGGATGAGTACTATGAGGTGCTGAAGGCGTTTGTGACCCAGGATCCGGATGGCAATGGGAAGGACGATACCTATGGCTTCTTTGTTTCCGAGCCCTATGGTTCCAACAGCTTCGGTTACATTGCCCGGTCCTTTGTCAACTGCGGCTGCTGGGGCGGCGACTGGGTGGAGCTGCCGGATGGAAGCATTACCCAATTTGTGGCTTCTGATTATGCCAAGGATACCTTTAAATTTATCAAGAAATGTTATGACGAGGGCCTGTTCAACAAGAGCTTTGTCAATGAAAAAGATGCTGAGGGCAAGATGGAGGACCTGATGGTGCAGGGCAAGCTTGGTATTTCCGACGTCACCAATATCACCAGCTTTACTAACAGGTTTGCTGACGCGGGCGTGGACGTTGAACTTGCTTATCTGCCTCCTTTGAAAACCCAGGATGGCGAGCAGGGAACTCTGCCCCACTCCGGCGGCAGCTGGGCTTTCCATGTGCTTCCCAAGACCTGCAGCAATCCTGAAAAGGTTTTGGAATTCCTTGAATGGTGTCATACGGAGGAAGGCCGCGAGCTGACTATGTACGGTATTGAGGGAACCCATTTTTCCAATTGTGAGAAGACAGAAAGCGGACGTGTTTTCGACATTAATCAGGATGAAATGAGCAAGGACTGGAATACAGCCGACTACGGGCTTTCCCATCCTCTTTCCTGGGGCGGCTTCAACTATTCCGGCGGATATATCCCCATGAAGGAAAACAATTATGATTTTGACACAGCCTATCCCAAACAGGAGCTGTGGATGACCAGGCATGACAGCGAGCAGCCCTTCAGCAATATAAAACAGTTGAACGCCCAATATGCCAAGGTATTCCCTCTCCAGGGTTCCATTGATGAAACCGTGATTGTCGATCAGACCCTGATTGATATTGAAATTCAGGGACGCACGAAAGCCATCGTGGATCCGGCGGAGAATTTTGACGCCAACTGGCAGGCTATGCTGGATAACTGGATGGCCTCTGGCGGCAAGGAATTGATTGAACGCGGAAACGCCGCGTGGGATAAGCTCAAGGAGTCCTAATTCACTTTACAAAAAATGCGCTCCTGACAGGGGGGCGCATTTTTTAAAATAAGGAGGTACGCCAATGTCCGTGGAAAACTTGACACCGGAAACAATTGCCCGCATCGGCCTTTTATTTATTGACGGGGATGATTTGGAGCATGTCCTTCTGGACCGGCAGGGACATACCGATTATGATTTCGCGCGTTTCGACCGTTTAAAGCGTGTTCTTTTAAAGCTGGAACGCGTTGCGCCCTCTTTGGATATTTCCTGTATTCTCTGGCAGGCCTATCCCACAAATCCCCAAGTGGGCGCCCCTTTGGTCGCGGGCAGTTCCCTGCCCGTCGAGGGGTGCAAAAGGCAGTATCTGAATCCCGCCCTGAGAAAAACACTGGAGGAAGGCGTCTCCTGTGAAAACCGGAGAAAAAGTGGGGCGGTATCCCTCTATTTTCCTGTCCGAAACAGCAATGGGGAAGTCGTAGGGGCTTTGGAACTGCTCAGCGGCATTACTGAAAAAATTGATGTGAGCTGCAATGACATGTTTGTGGAACAGAAGGAGGAAGAGGAATGAAAGCCTTTCTCATTGGGGATTACTGCCGCATCGACGGCCTGACGGGAGAATTCGCCGAAAAGGACTATGCGGCCGATTTGAAAACCTTTGACAGGGAAATTTCCCTGCACAGCGCGAGAAATCAAATGGTTTCCTTTCAGCTGGCAGTTGTCGTGGACGGGGAAGAACAGCTGAAAGATTTTGAAATTGAATTTTCTCCGCTGGTGAATGAAGCCGGACGGATAGAGCCGGATTATGAGGTTTTTATTGAATGGTTTCATCAGATTGGAAAACAGCTCATACCCGATATGCTGATTCCATATGGAACGCCGGGGGCGGAATTCTGCATTCCCCTTTCTGAAGAATATCATGCGGGTCAGAGGGCCGGTGCCTTATGGATTGACCTTTTTGTACCAGAGGTGGCTAGGAAAGGAAATTATGAGGGGGAAGTAACCGTCCGGCTCAACGATAGTATGGTAAAATTTGTTGTCCGGCTGAAGGTGGAAAGCTGCATGGTGCCTTACGAGAGCCGCATCATCGCCGACCTCAATAATTACGCCGATAATATTTCCCCCAATTATCCGCGGCTAGCGGCCAATCCGCAAAGGTATCGGGACGGCAGCTACTTCGAGATTGAAAAGCAGTTTATCACCCTGGCAAGGGAGCACCGCTGCCTTTTCCAAAACCTGAATTATCTCCATTCCGGCAGGCCTGTGGAATCCTTTGCGCCGGAACTTGAGGGGGAAGGGAAAAATATCCGGGTCAAATCCTGGGAGCTGTTCGACAGGCATTTCGGTCCCTATCTGGACGGATCGGCCTTTGCCGGCTCCAGAAGAGGGGAACTTCCAATAGAATTTATGTTTACGCCCTTTAACCTGGGATGGCCGGCTGATTATACCAAATGGGGCGAACCGGGCTTTAAAACGGAATACAAACGGATCCTGTGGGAATTCCTCCGGCATTTTGAGGAAAAGGGCTGGACAAAAACCGTCCTGGAAATGATGTTCAATAACAAAAAGGAATACCGCTTTTTCCCAACGACCCAGGACGAAATCTGGTACTTCCATGATGAGGAAATTGTTGACCAGATGTATGAGATTGTCAAGGATACCTTTGAGCATTCCCCGGTGAAAATGGTAATGCGTGCCGATTCCAGTAATAATTACGGCAACCATTACGAGAAATATGCCGATGTTTTCGGAATGTGGGTGGCTGCCATGGCCATGTATTCCTGGTTCCCGGAAAGTGTGCTTACCATGAAAAACCATCGGAATATCCTTTGGATTTACGGCTGGTACGGGGAAGGTATGACCATTGATCTGCCTCTTCACGCCTTTTTGACACAGCCGATGATCTGCTTTATGACGGGCGCTACCGGGTTCTGTTCCTTCTGGAATACCCTGAGCTGGGGCAAGGATTACCTGAAGACTCCCTTTGTCAACGGAGGCCAGGGCTTTTTCTATCCCGGCGATGGATTCCACGCGGGCGATGTATTGCCGTCCCTAAGGATGAAGGTCCTTAGGAATCAGATGCAGCTTGCCGATCTGATGATGACTACGGAAGGGCTGGACGTGGAGACTCCCCACCCCATGCGGAAGGAACTGGAAGAAATTGTAAACCAATGCTTTGGTTATCAGGGGATGGAGGACTGGTGGAATGAAAAGCCTCCGTATCTCAATACTCCTCCAAGGTATTGGAATTTTGAGGATAAATCTTTAAAGAAAAACCACTATGAAAATCAGTCTCCAATTTTGATTGACCGGCTGCGGAACAGGGTTCTCGATTATCTGGGATAGAATAAAAAGGCCACGGCCCCCGGATAGCGGTTTTATCACAACGACAGCGACAGTGGATAGGGAGGATTCAGAGGTTATGTACCAGCATGTAGAAAAATATTATACCAGCTTGGAAAAGCTCTCCAGGAGGTTCCGGGAAACAAACCGGAGCTGTTCATTTCAAGCCCAGAGCCAAGACGAATTTAAGCAATGGAAAGAAAAAACCAGAGCAAAGCTGAAGGAACTGACTGGGATTGACCGGATCGAACGCTGCCCTCTGGAGCCCCAACTACTGGAGGAGGAGAAGCTGGAAGGGGAGCCCTTCTCCCGCCTGCGCTGCCTCATTCAGACAGAAGAGGGAGTATGGATGCCCTTCTATCTGCTGAAGCCGGACAGCGGAAAAGAAAGGAGGCCGGTCATGATTTGCCCTCACGGCCATAGCGCCGGAGGAAAGCTGGCCACTGGAGGCAGGACGGATATTCCTGAGGTGAAAAAGATTTCGGCGGAGCAGCATTATGAATATGCTTTTGAATTTGCCCGCCGGGGTTTTCTGGTATTCTGTCCGGATGCCCGTGGATTTGGAGAGCGGCGGGAACGCGTCCGCCAGGGGGATGCTCCTGAGCAGTTTATGGACTGTAGCTGCAAGGAGCTGAATCAAATGGCGATCCCTCTGGGGCTGACTGTTACCGGCATGTGGGTGTGGGATTTGATGCGCCTTTTGGATTATATTGAGACCCGGGACGACTGTGACGCCACAAGGGTTGGCGTTGCGGGACTTTCAGGGGGAGGCCAGCAGAGTCTTTGGCTGGCCGCGCTGGATGACCGGATTGGGGCGGCAGCGGTCAGCGGGTATTTTTATGGGTATCATGATGCGCTGCTGGTATTGAACGATAATTGTTCCTGCAATTATGTTCCCCATCTATGGGAAACAGTGGATATGGGGGATATCGGCGCCCTGATTGCCCCCCGGCCGTTTTTGGTGGAAACAGGGGATCAGGATCCTCTGAACGGGGAACGGGGCGCGGTCAATGCTGTGGAACAGATGGAGACGGTGCGCCGGGCCTATAGAATTTTTGAAAAGGAAGAGCTTTGCAGGCATGATATTTGTTCTGGAAAGCACCGCTGGTATGGTGTGAATGCTTATGACTTCCTGTCGGAACAGCTTCAATGCGGCAAATAATTTCATTTATTGGAAATTATCCTAACAGTTATATTTTTATAGTAATATTTTTTAAATCAAGAATTTTAATCATGATAAAATAGGGCAGGGAGGATTGAAATGGCCATGAAGATTGCAATTTTGGGCGCTGGGGCCATGGGCTGCCTTTACGCTTCCTATCTTGCGGGCAGACATGAGGTTACTGTTTTGGACAATAACAAAGAACAGGTTGAGGCTATCCGCAGTAATGGGATCATACGCCGAGAAAAGGATGGTTCTTATGATTGCTGCCGGGTCAAGGCGGTTGCTGGGGGGACGGATATCGGAATCCAGGATTTGATCATTATTTTTGTCAAGAGTATTTACACCCTTGAGGCAGTTAGAGAGAACCAGAAGCTGGCGGGGCCAGAAACTATTGTGATGACGCTGCAGAACGGCGCCGGAAACAACCGGGACATTGCGTCCCTGATTCCCCGGGAAAACATTATCGTCGGCACCAGCAGCCACAACAGCGTCAATCTGGGAGGAGGAGAAATTTTTCACTCCGGCTGCGGTCCGACCAATATAGGGCCAGACTTTCCGTGCGATCGTTCCAGGCGGTTTGTTGCCCGTACGGCGGAGGCCCTTCAGGAATGCGGACTTTCCGTCTTTTGCATTGACAATATTCAGGAGGTCCTGTGGAAGAAGCTTTTTGTCAACTGCGGTCTTAACGCTTTGTCTGCAATTATGGAATGCAAAATCGGTATGATTAAAAACTGCACCCACCTATGGGAGATCTGTACCTTGGTGGTTCAGGAATGTGTGGCGGTCGCCCGGAAAGATGGAACCGCCTTTTCCATGGAGCAGGTTATGGAGATTGTTGGAGAGGTCGCCGAGAACGACGCCGCCGGCTATACCAGCATGTATCAGGACAGATTCCATAAGAGAAAGACGGAAATAGACAAGATCAACGGGGTTGTGGTTGCCTTGGGTAAGGAATACCATGTCGAGACGCCATATAACCGAATGCTTGTGGATTTAATTCATGCCGCGGAGGAGTGCTATGCCTGAATTGGAAGGGGATAATGCTGTCATATAATCCAACTGAATGGAGAGAAGAGCCTGGAGGAATTCCTCCAGGCTCTTTCGTGTTGTTGTTGTGGAAAGAACCACCGACTATGTCGGTGGAGCGAAAAAAGCTATAGCGAAGAAAGGGAGAAAAAACTCCTTTTGGTACAGAATGAACGACAATAAGAGTTTAGCACATACGAGTTGGAACCGCAAATATCATATAGTGTTTGCGCCGAAATACCGGCGAAAAATATTTTATGGAGAAATGCGAGCGGAAATTGGGAAAATCCTGCGAGAATTGTGCGGATGGAAGGGGGTAACAATTATAGAAGCAGAAGTAGGCCCGAATCATATCCACATGCAGATAGAGATTCCGCCCAAGATGAGTGTATCAAGTTTCAAGGGATTTCTCAAAGGAAAAAAGCAGTCTGATCATACATGAGAGGCACGCAAATCTGAAATACAAGCATGGCAATCGATCATTTTAGTGCCGAGGTTACTACGTAGACACAGCAGGTAAAAATGCCAAAAAGATCGCGGAGTATATCCAAAACCAACTGGAAGAAGACAAACTTCATGATCAGTTGACTTTCAGAGAGTACGAAGACCCTTTCAAGGGTAGCAAGTAACAGGCTTTTGCAAGTGTCAGACCGTACCATGCCATTGCAATGGCTGCCAGTAACAGCGGGTTACAACCGCTTCTCTAAAGCCCCCGGCAAAGCCGGGGGTTATTTACTAGTTTTGGGAAACTATTATTAGGAAAAATTGGAAGCCTCCCAAACCAGTTGCACTGTTCCGCCTTCCTGCCGGACGCGGTAAAGGCTTCCACTGGAAATTTTATCCGGTGCTTCAAAGAGGGAGGAATAAAGACCGACAAACTGCTCATCCACATGATAGAGATAAACATGAGTATATCCTGATTCTATGAGTATGTCGGCAAATTCTTCAGGAGAAAGGTCCGAGGTCCATACATCCCCATCATAGTATGGCTCTCCGAGACTCCAGGCCTCGGTTTCAGCCAAAACAGGAGTGAAATTATAATAAGAAATCCAGTAATAAAAACCATTATCATTTTGCGAAATGATGTAAACCTTGTCGGTTTCGGAATTCAGCTTGGTTAAAAGCGGTGCGGATATTTCCGCTCCGCTGCGGGTATCCCGCGCTTCAGTGACAGTCGTTCCGGATAGCAGGGTGATGGAGTAGAGGCTGGACAGGTTCACATTGAACAGGGTAAAACACAAGGCGGCGTAACAGACGTTCATTTTCCATTTCCATTCCCGCTGAGCGCTGCTGGAAAAACGGTGGATAAACATGGAAAGCAAAAAGGCGAACATGCCGAAAATATAGGTGGAAGCATATCTTTGGAGAGAGGCCAAATTTTCCGCCTCATAAGGGCTGAAGGAAAAAAGATAAAGGACGAGAAGGGAAGCAAGATAAACAGCCAACCCCCCTCCCACACCGATCAGACAGGCCGCGAATCTGGATTTCTGTCCCTCCGGCTTGGCGGCGGCCGCGAGGAAGAAGGCAAGGATGAAAAACAGGCAGAGCCATACGGTGATGGGAAGCTTGACAATATAACCAAAGGAATAGGAGGAAAGGTCAGCTAGCGCGTTTAAAAAGTTTTCGATAGTGTCGAGCTGGTATTCTTCCAGATTTCCCGTGAAAATACCGACAATCCCTTGAGAGGAGACGCCGCTGGTATCCCAGGCGGTGGAAGTGCTGGTGAGCGAAAGATAAATATCCCAAGAAAATTTCGCGGCGAGAAGGGAAAACAGGGGAACCGCGAGCCATAGTATTTTGAGGCATGTTTTTTCTTTTCGGCGGAAAAAGAGAATGTCAACGGCGATAATCAAAAATACAATCGCCGCCAGACCTGTTCCCGAGGCTTTTATTAGAGGAAGGGCAAGAAGCGAAAGGGAGACCATCAAAAGGGTGGAAGGGGAATTTTTGGAAGAAAAATAGGAAAAGAGCGCAAAACAAAAAACCCCGCCGAGAAGAAGATCCACATAAATTGAAGTATAAACTTCCGACTCGAAGAGGAGAGGAAAAAGAAGTACGACTGCGAAAAGGGAAATGATTCTGCCTGGATGCTTCCATCCGACAGATTTAAAGACAGGAAGCAGGCAGCACAGCAGGAACATGTTGGAACTTCTGAAAGCGTCGGTTTCATGAAAGGCCCCGGAAAGCTTCGTCCAAAAATAGGAAAACAGGGAAGAAAGGGGAGGATACCCTTTGAAATAGGTGGTTGCCTGCTCCGCATTCCCCAGTTGATCCAGGGAAAACATATTTTTAATCACCAGCCCCCAATGGGAAAATTCATCCCACCGGGAAAACAACCTGCCGCGGTGGCCGTTCCACACAATAAAAAGAAGGAGAAGAAACGCCAGCAGTCCGGGTGTGGCAAGCAGCTTCCAGCTTTGCCGGCGTTTCACCAGGAGAAGGGCAAGAGCGGGCACAGACAAAACCGCCAGGGCGACAACCGCGTAAAAGCCGATGGAAAGGCTTCCGAAAAGGCCGCCGATATAGAGGAGGAGGGAGATGACAATAACAGAGACGGCAAAAAATTCTTCTATTTTTCGTTTGAAGACGACCGATAACAGGCCGGAAAATAAAACCAGGATGGCTCCCGCCAAAGAAGTGCTCATGGCTTATCCTTTCTTTCCGGAGCGCCGGGAGGATCGCCGAAATACCCATTCGCGCTGAATTTTAAAGCTGATAAAAAATAAAAGGATATCCACGGCAATTTTAATTGCCGATTCGCCGATGGAGGGAAGGAGACTATGGACAAGAGTGACCAGCCCCGCCGAACAGAGCATTTGACAGACGGCCAAAATATAATACTTCACCAGGGTGCCTCCCCCGGCGGCTTTAGACTTAAAAACAGATTCTTTGTTGATGAGATAATTGCATACTGAAGAAACAGCCCTGGCAAGCACAGTCGCGGCCAGAATATAAAAAGCCGGGACCACTGAGTCCAGCAAAGCTACAAACAGGGTAAACAATACAATGTCAATGACAAAGGAGGAAAGGGATGAGAAAATAAATTTCAGAAAGACAGAATAAATCCGTGCGGAGTCAAGAAGGGGATTAAAGTGTGAAGAGGCGTTTTCCTCAATATATATGGTTTGGATCGGTACTTCCATGATAGGGATTTCCAGCTCTTTGCAGTCGATGAGCATATTCATCTCATATTCAAAACGTTCTCCCTTTGTGGAAAGAAATTTTTGAACCAGGGCCGGCGAAAGGGCTCTCAGTCCTGTCTGTGTGTCGGAAACGCGGATCCCGCAGAACATGCTGAAAACATTTCTGGTCAGAACATTTCCAAATTTGCTGCGGAAGGGGACGTTTTCCTTATCAAAATCACGGCAGCCGAGAATGAGCTTATCCGGATTGGCGGAAAGGGCCTGGGCGCAGGCTTGAATATCCTCAAGGCGGTGCTGTCCGTCAGAATCCACTGTGATAACTCCCGGCGTACCGCTGAAATGCTCCAAATAATAATTGAACGCGGTTTTCAGCGCCCGTCCTTTCCCCTGGTTGACGCAGTGCTTCAGGACGGTGCAGCCGTATGTTTCACTTGCCTGAAGAAAGAAAGGATCGTATTGTTCTGAGCTGCCGTCATTGATAACAATGATATTAGAGAAACCATTTTTTGTTAAATCGGAAAGCAGCCTCAACAGTTTATCATCCGGATCCAAAGAAGGGACGATAATGACAGTGTTCGTTTGAAAAGACATATTTTGCCACCGTTTCCTATATCTTTTCATTCATCTGTTTCGGTGGCAAAAAGAAAAAGGCGTTCCGCATGGGAACGCCTTTTTACCCTAATCTTATTTCATAAGTTAATTTGAACGAAATTCTATACTTTAATAAAAGTTTAACATAAAGCATATGGCTTGTCAATTGAAAGGGAATATAGGCGCTTTATCCGCGGACAATTGGCAAAATATCCAAATGCTGCAATGCCAAAAAAGATTTTCAGTTCCTCAGATGGAATATCTGCCCGGCTTATCTTCACACTTTGATTCCTTTTGTCTCCATACCGTGCGGTGTATCTGTCGCTCTTTTTTTCACAGGAGGGCCGGACAAGGAGTAAAAATGGACGGGGAGTAAATCCACCGTCCATTTTTACTTATAATGATGGCAAGGCTTACTCCGACTGCTGGATCCGCTCCGTTTTTTTCTTCCATTGACGGAAAAAGAGGATGAAACAGAGAAGATGAGCGGCGAAAGTAATCGCCCAGCTGATAGGATAAGAGAGGTAAAGGTTAAAAAGGGTGTGATCAATTTGGAAGATGGTGAAAATCCATAAAATCCGGAGCCCGCAGGCGCCTGCTAAGGAAACAATGGTAGGCGCCACGGAATACCCCATTCCGCGGATAGAGCCGCAGGTGACGTCCATCATGCCGCAAAGGAAATAAGTTAGGCATACAACGCCCATTCTCCCGATTCCATAAGTAATGACCTCGGGATCGGAGGAATAAATGGAGAGAAGCTGTCGGCCGAAGAGCAGGGCCAGGGCGCTCAGACCGGCCCCGATGACAATGACGCAGCCAAGGCAGCGGGTCAGAACAGGGACAATACGGTGAACCTTTTTCGCGCCGATATTCTGACTGGTAAAACTCAGAGAGGCTTGATAAAGGGCGTTCATAGAGGTATAAACAAAGCCCTCAATGTTGGACGCGGCAGTATTCCCGGCCATGGCAATGGAACCGAAGGAATTAATAGACGACTGGATCAAAACATTCGATATGGAGAAAACCGCCCCCTGAATACCGGCGGGAAGGCCCACGCGGACAATTTGAAGCAGCTTATCTTTGGTAATCCGGAGCTTTTTTAAATACAGCTTATAGTGTCCAGAGCTGCGGATCAGGCAGAGCACAACCAGCGCGGCGGAAATACATTGGGAGATAATAGTAGCCAGCGCGACCCCTGCCACACCCATATGGAACACGATGACAAAGAACAGGTTGAGAATTACATTGATAATTCCCGCGATCAAAAGAAAGATCAGGGGACGGCGGGTATCTCCCACGGCACGGAGAATAGCGGCGCCGAAATTATAGATCATCATGGCGGGCATACCGGCGAAGATAATCCGCATATAAAGCACGGCCTGATCCAGCACGTTTTCCGGTGTTCCCATCAATTCCAGCAAGGGAGCGGCCAGTGAAATTCCAAGGAAAATCAGGACGACACCCGCGATGGCGCTGAGAAGCATGGAGGTATGGACAACATCCCGGACATTATCCCAGTCCTACGCGCCGTAATATCGGGCCGTCAATACACTGCTGCCAATGGAAAGCCCCAAAAAAACGTTGACAATCAGATTGTTCAGGGAACCGGTTGAGCCCACCGCGGCCAAGGCGTCACTGCCGGTAAATTGACCCACTACCACAATGTCGGCCGCGTTAAACAACAGTTGGAGGATCCCGGAGAACATCAAAGGGACGGCGAAACGAAGTATCTTGCCAAGCAAAGGACCGTTACACATGTCAATTTCATAAGTTTTCCGCATCACATTACCTCACCCAATCTATTAATGAAAATACGCGCATGATTCATTCTATTCCTTTTTTGAAAAAAATCAATTCTTCCTAAGAATTTTTTACGATACAGCATGAAAATACAGACAAAAGGCACAAAAATTCAGATAGCTCTGCCGCGGAATTATCTGTTCCTGGAAGAAATGAAAATCCTGGGAAAATATTTGGGAAAAGACGTTTTTAAACTGAGTGTCCTCAGGCAAATAAAAGGCAGAGAGACCATGAAAGAGCGGGCGGAACCTGTTTTCCACCAAATGTGTCATTTTTTATTCCATTCATGCAGTTGATAAAAGCGGCTGTTTGATGAGGATCGTTTCGCGGGAAGATTCGGGAGGGATATCATCTTTATTTGACTCGGACCGGCGTGGAAAGGACGAAGGATTTTATTCAAAAATCGAACCCGCAGATTGAGAAGATGATAAGCACCCTGCCTGGGAAGGAGTATGTGAGACTCATGAAAGCCTTGATACCATTACAGATATTTTCGGGGAATATACGGAAATGGAAGAACCGGAGTGAGTGGATGGATGTTTATGAGAATTGTATTGTATGATAAAAAATATAAAAAAGTATTTATTAAAATGAACATCCAGTGGATTTCTCAAATGTTTACGATAGAGAAGGAGGATTAGGCGGTTCTGGAGCATATTGAAGAGACGATAGAAGAGGGAGGCCTGATATTTTTCGCGGCGACAACAACGAGGAAGTGTCGGCCTGCTGTATGATTGCCCGCTGTCAAAGGGAGAATGGAAAATAGAAAAATTTTGCGCTCAAGGAATGTGTACCGGAATGGGGGCAGGGAATGCCTGCATGAAGTCCTGTATTGATTGCGCATAAAGCAAGTTGAAAAAATAGTGATTGTCATCAATTGAAAATGTGAGAAGGCGATCCATCTGTATGGAAATCTGGATTCATCGAAGTACCTGTAGACAGAGAAAAATTTCTGTTTGGGAGGGCGGATATTGCCTTTCAACAGATTTTGCCTTAAGAGGAGCGGTGGGCAGACTTGGCCGGAGGGCTCTTTTCATATGATAAAACCCCCGGAAATACCGGGGGAAAACAGCAGGATCTTTCCAGTGCAGGAAACGCGAAGAGGAGGGAAGTCGCTGGAGACTGCTTCTTGTTTAAAGGGATGACCGACAGCAGGAGCCAACAGAGTCCGCCTTACAAAGAATTGAAGGGAATTCACACTAAATAAAAAGGGCGGGAACTCAAGGGTACTTACAATATGGGTTAATCAGCCAAAGAAATAACGGCGCGCGAGTTCTTTTCCCCCCTCCCGGGAGATTCGTCCGTCCTCAATGAGGACGGCACGGTCACAGAGAGATTCCGCGCAGCGCATATCATGGGTGATAGTGATCATGGTATTTCCAGTCTGTTCATGCAGGCGGTTGAGAATATGGATCATGTCCTTCAGGCCCGCGTAATCCTGTCCTACAGTTGGTTCGTCTAAAAGAAGGACCGAAGGACTCGAGGCGGCGACAGCGGCAATGGAAACCCGCCTTTTCTGCCCCTCGGAAAGGGAATGGGGATGGCGGTGTGCCAGGGATGTGAGTCCAAACAACTCCATAACCTCCCGCGCGGCGTTTTGCGAGGAGGCTCCAAAGCCGATTTCCTGCTCTACAGTGGGCATGAAAAGCTGGTAGTTGGGATTTTGATAGACAATCCCAACCTTTTTAAACCAGTCCTCGCTTCCCTTGGCCTTTTGCCCAAAGGAGGGATCAACTCCTTGAAGAATCCGTCCCTTTGACGGCCGGCAGAGCCTTGCTATGAGGCGGAGAAGGGTGGTCTTTCCACAGCCGTTTTCTCCCAGAAGAAGAACACGTTCCCCCTTTTTTACTGTGAAAGAGATATCCTTTAGGATTTCCCTTCCATTGACGGAGAAGCCGGTATGCTCCAGCTGGAAAATAGGCCCAGATTCACCAATAGAAGGGGTTCCACATTCATCCCGGATATATTCCGATTGACAGGATAGATAGGCTTCTTTGTCATGCACTCCGGAAATTTTGCCCGCGCGTATGCTCCAGACGGCGTCAACATAGGGCAGCACCATATCAAGCCGGTGTTCCACAAGCAGGATGGCGTAACCGGATTTTGCGAGCCGACGCAGGGTTTCCATCAACAGGATGGCTCCCTCCTTGTCAAGGTTGGCCAAAGGTTCGTCCAGGACAAGGATTTTCTGTTCCGTAGCAAGGGTGCAGGCTGTAATCAGCCGCTGTTTTTGGCCGCCGGAGAGAGTTCTGGTTTTCCAAGCGGGATGAAGCTTCATATAGCCGCAGGAGCGGGTGATGCGCGATTGGATTTTTTCCTGGGAAAAGGCGAAATTTTCACAGCCAAAGGCGATTTCATCCTCCACCAGCTGATGAACAATCTGTTCCTCCGCGTTTTGGAGGACAACCCCCACCTTCCGGCAGATATCTCCCATTTTATGCTTGGAAATATCCTCCCCATCGATAAAAATTTTTCCCCAAATTTCTCCGGGGATTATATTGGGAATGATCCCGGCGATCAGGGAAAGAACCGTGCTTTTCCCTTCTCCGGAGAATCCGGAGAGAAGAGCCACCTCACCATAAGAGACGGAAAAGCTGGCGTCTGACAAAACCTTATCTTCATATCCCTCATAGGAAAAAGAGACATTTTTAAATTCAATTGCGTTCATAGAACCACCACCAAAACCGCTCCTGTCAGAAGGAAAAGCAGGAATAGGATATCCCAAGGGCGGACGTCGACCGTTTTATAAACGGAATAATTCTCGGCATCCTTTGAAAAGCCTCTTGTTTCCACCGACAGTGCCAAGGTGTCTGATATATTTACCAGTCTAATAATCAAAGGAATAAGGAAGGCGCGGTAAAAAATCTGTGGACTGACAAAGCTACCGGCCCCCCTGGTTCGCATTGCTTCCCGTACCTGCCGGACTTCTCTGCCAAGGAGGGGGAAAAAGGTCAGGGTGATCATCATTCCAAGAGTCAACATGCGGGGAAGCCGGAGAGAGGAAAAATTCCTGACAAGATAGATGGGAGAGAGAGCCAGCCCGGGGATGACAGCGATACAGACAGCGAGTATGCGGTTGACAGCCGCATAGGACGAAAGCGGATCCCGGGAAATGGCGTAGGTAATTCCCGCGAGGAAGACGCTGAGCAGTAAGGCCGCGGGGAGGACAGCCAGACAGGAACGCCAATATCCAAACGCCAAAAACAGAAGCCACATGGCGCCCAGATACCAGACGCACGCGTTTTCTTTCGCCGTGATAATACCGAATATAATGATGAGGACGGTGGAAAAAAGCCCGATAATTGGATAGATGGGATGTTTTACCTGCAATTTTTCGCTCACTTTTTTAATGCTCCCGACTTTTTGAGTTCTTTTGAAATTTTAATTCCAATCCATGCGCCAAGGGCGGATATTGCCAGAACCGCCGCTGACATCCCTGCGGTAATCCAAGGAGCCTTGGTAGCGACTGTGACCATCGGCTCCCTGCCGAACAGAAGATTATAAAGAAAATTGAAAGGCAGGGAAAGGGGATTATAGAGGAGGACGGCGAAAAATACGGCGCTGTCCTTTTGATAGCCGTGAAAAATAAGAAGAACAAGGATTTCCAGCAGCAGGCCGACGATCAGATTGGAAAAAAACATAGGAGGAGCCATCAGAAGCTGGAAAAGACCAGTTAGAAAAGCCATGATAAATAGGGAACCGGGTTTCCGGATTTTCATCAGCCCTATGGCGAAAAATATGGAGATCTGCAACCCTGTCACTACCTGGGCAATTCCAAAAATGACGGTTTGCAGACTGGCCACAAGCGGCATCACGGCACAGGTGCACAATGTTACGGCCGAAATGATTGCCAAGAATACAATATCCTTTACCTTAAAAGGCTCCAAGTGAAACAGCTTTTCTTTCATACAATACACTCCAATCCTCTAGTTGTGGCATTAAAAAGGTACGGCTAACTCGGTAAGCTTCCTTATGAAAAATAAGATCATTCCAACGGCGCGGAGGAGGGGCAAGCGCAGGCTGTTCCAGACAAATATATAACCGGATTCTTTCAAAAAACAGCGGATGTCCCTGAACCGCCGGAAAACAAGCGGTAACAGCGAAGCACGGCGCGGAAAAGAAAAACCAACCCAGCGAGTTAGTTGAAGCTAATTTCTGACAAAAATAAGGTATCATATTTTTCCTTTTCTGTCAAATAAAAAATGATAAAAATTATAATAATGATGAAAAATTAAGGAATATGAATGGGGTAACAGCTTTGTTTGTAAGAGAATTTTATGGAAAATCCGATAGAGATTTGTCTTTACTAACTTTATGAAATAAAATCAGCGCTGTGTTGATGTGTTTTGAGGGATAGAGAAAGGCCGCGGAATTCAGCTGTTTTCCCAATTGAAGTTTAGCGGCTTTGGAAAGGAAAACAGACGAAATCCGGCAGTCAGGTTTATGAGAGAAAAATAGGGGGCAGGAGGCGGGGCTCTCCCATGTGTTTTTTAAGATGCGCCGGCCTTTTTGGGACTGATGCAAGCTTCGGCCCTGGCCTTTACGGGACAGAATGGACCCGCTGCGGAAAATAAGAATCAGAGGAGAGGGGGCATCCCCTCTCCTCTGGTATAGAATTAAAGCATGATCGATATTTTTAAGGTTTTCTTTTGCCTTTATCGATTGTCTAACCCTCCGTCCGCCTAGGGATGGAACAGTTGACTTCCCAGCGAAGAGACAATCTGGCTAAAGGCATACTCAAATTTTCTAACTGATTGCGTGGGTCTCAGCGCCTGACGCCACGCCGCTCAAAAAACACTTTTGAAATTTTTCCCTTGGGAATACTTGTTATCCGCCATATTTCTGGTGTTTTTCCAGGAGGTGGAGGAATGAAAAGCACTGAAAGAAAATACGGAGAAAACACCTTTCCATTCACTACTGAAATGAGCGGAAGGGTCTGTCGCTTCTGAGAGTGTAAGGGGAGACAAAAGACCGTTCAAATGGTCTTAGGAGATTTAAATGGAAAACATGGTCCGGTCTGAGAGCCCTTCCCTGGCGGAGCCGGCAAAAAGCTCCACCAGCTTTTGGGGCGTCATTTGGGCTCGTTCTTCTCCAGAGATGTCAAAAAGCAGGCGGCCGCTGTCCATCATAATGGTGCGGTTGCCGAAGGAAAGGGCCTGATCCATGTTATGAGTGATCATCATTGTGGTGAGATGGAGATCTGAGATGATTTCCCTGGTGATTTTCATAACCTTTTGCGCGGTTGCGGGATCCAGAGCGGCTGTATGCTCGTCCAGAAGGAGAAGTTTTGGCTGGGCTATGGTGGACATCAGCAGGGCGGCGGCCTGGCGCTGACCGCCGGACAAAAGCCCCATTTTGGTTTTCATCCGATCCTCCAATCCCAGTTCAAGGGTGGAAAGGAGTTCCCGGAAATAGGCGGAATCCTTTTTATTCACTGCGAAAAAACGGTGGGTGGATTTTCTCGTATAGGCCAGGGCCAGGTTTTCTTCAATGGTCATGTTAGGGGCGGTCCCCCGGAGAGGATTTTGATAAAGGCAGCCGATGTTCAGCGCCCGCCGGTAATCCTTCTGATAGGTGATATCTTCCCCTTCCAGCAGGATTCTGCCGGAATCGGGCAAAAATTTCCCAAGAATCGCGTTGAACAGAGTGGATTTTCCGGCGCCGTTGGATCCGAGAATGGTGATAAAATCGCCCTTTTTCACCTCCAGACTGAAATCCTCAAGGGCAATCTTTTCATTGACGGTTCCCCCCTCAAATTTTTTCGTCAGATGGGTGATGGAAAGCTGGTTCATGACATCTCCTCCTTCCTTTCGGAGCTGCGCGCTTTGCGGGCGGACAGCTTCTTTTTGGCCAGTGGCAGCACCAGGGCAATGACCACAATTACCGCGGACAACAGCTTGACGCCATAGCTCGGCATGTTGATTTTATAAGCGAACTGCAGGATCAGGCGGTAGACGGCGGAGCCCGCGACAGCGGAAACCACGCCAAGGGTAACGCTCCGGCGGCCGAAAAGGGCCTGGCCGATGATGACGGAAGCCAACCCCACCACCAACATGCCGCTGCCGCAGCGGGGATCGGCGTGGCGCGTATGCTGGTACAGAACGCTGCCGTACAGCGATCTATGGGCGTTGGAAAGCATGATCCCAAGA
>JAHZIE010000024.1:0-13401 GCA_019419895.1 Clostridiales bacterium
TGCGGTATTTCAATCCCATTGGCGCTCACGAAAGCGGCAGGATCGGAGAAAATCCAAACGGCATTCCCAATAATCTGATGCCCTACGTCACTAAGGTTGCTGTGGGGCAGCTTCCAGAACTCACTATTTTTGGCAATGATTATGATACGCCGGACGGTACCTGCCTGCGCGACTATATTCACGTTGTGGATCTGGCAAAGGGACACATCTGTGCAGTGGAAAAAAACAAAAAGGGGCCCGGCCTGTTTATTTACAATCTTGGAACCGGGGAAGGCTACAGTGTTCTTGATATTGTCAACACCTTTATGAAGGTGTCCGGCCAGAAGGTACCCTACCGCTTTGGCCCTCGCCGCGAGGGAGATCTTCCTGTCGTTTATTCTGATTCTTCCAAGGCGAAAAGAGAATTGGGATGGGAAGCTCGGTTTGGATTGGAAAAAATGTGTGAGGACGCTTGGCGCTGGCAGAAAAACAATCCAAACGGATATGCGAAATAATCTGTCTTTTCAGAAAATGAAGCTGTGTTTTTCCCCGTTGATTTTCTGGGACTTTGAAAAATAAAAGAACATCGGTTGAACCGGTGGTTGGCACAAGCCCTAAAAGGGCATTATTTAAGGAAGTACTGAAAGTTTAACAACCGCATAACTATCACTGGCCGCTTTAGCAGCGGCCTATTTTTATACCTTTATATTCCTGCCACCTGTAAACGGCTCCATATGCTCTTTGAGAGAAATTTGATATGCCGCAAGATCTTATTTTTTGATATACTACTTCAACTACCTTTTTATTCCGACAGCTGATGTAATCCGCTGTATGAAAATGCTTACCTTTATGCCTTTGGAAGAAATTGCGGAATATGAAAAGCTGGAAGGAAGTCAGCTTAACCGCGCAAAAGAGGTTCTCGCTTTTGAGGTTACTAAATTGATCCATGGTGAAGAGGAAGCGGAAAAGGCACAAAATGCCGCAAAAGCGCTTTTTGGCACTGGCAGCGATACATCAAATATGCCTTCCACTGAACTCAGCGCGGATAATTTCACAGATGGAAAAAACTGCACCTATATAATACCCTCTGAACTCTCATATTTGTATTTCAAATTGGCGTGTCTGTCGGAAATCATCAAGTTGCTTTCCCTTTATAATATCCCATCAATTACGATACACTCAAACCGGAGGATACTCATTAGCATATTGGATATGATCCGGGCATGTTTGTACCTCTATAATTTTTACACCTTTTTTCTTACATAATTTTCTCAAGATATAAGTAATTCGGCAACATTTGCAATTCATCCATGGTTCCCGGATGTCCTGCCAGGCATTCGGCAAACATATTTTTATAAAAATCTTCATGAGGGCCGTTAAATTCATCTAGATTAAGAGGGGTAGCAATAATTCCCGTTGCGATTGCATTTAGTCTTGCGTGATTCATTTAATCCGAATAAACAAAAAATCTCTTTGCGCGATATCACATGCTCCGTTAGTTTTTAATTTCTCAAAAAATATCAGCTTTTCTCCTCATTTCGTTTCTATCGTAAAGGCCGTGGTTTTTCCGCAAAAATTTTGATCTTTTTTCTTCCGCCTTCCCTTCTTTGCGCTTCTAACCGGACAGAGGAGAGTATATTCGGATGCGTGATTGCCGGATGAACCATCTTTTTTCATTAAAAATCGAAATACAAAGAAAAAACTCCCGTGTTTCGGGAGCTTTCAACGGCATCCGCCGGATATTATATGAGTACGGCCCGTCCTTCCTATTTTTCTTTTAAGAACAGCAGGCAGAGCAAATACCCAACCATCACCAACATGGAAAAATTGTATTTTGACTGAAACAAAATATAGAAGGCATAGCAGGCCAAAGGTGTGAGAAAAAAAAAGGAACAGATATTGCTACAAATGCCGGCCGTCTTCAGGGAACAGCGGCTGCACAGCAGGGAATAGACTGCCTGACCGCCGTCCAGAGGATAAATGGGCAGAATATTGAAGGCGCCGATTGCCAGCTGACTCATCGCCATGTTTTTCAATGTCCAGCAGGGAAAGCAGATATCCAGCATCGTCAACAGGCCGAAAAAAAGGAAATTCACCGCTGCGCCCGCAACCGCAATGAAAAAATCACGCCAATAACCGTAACCACCGAAATTCCGCTGGATAATTTTTATCCCATAAGCCGTAAACCGAATGCTGCATTTTGGGCAACGCAGGCACCACATCATGAGAATATGTCCCAGTTCATGGCATCCGGCAGCCATCAGCCCTGCAAAGGCAGCTCCGCTTTCGTCAATCAGCAACAGAAATTCCAGCATGGCGGAAAAATAGTAGGAAATTGAAATAGGATAACCCAGCAGCTTAAATCGTATCATATTTCCCAGGCAATAAATAATATTGAGGATTTACCCGGTTGCCATTGATCCGAACCTCCAAATGGAGATGGTAACCGGTTGCCATTCCTGAATTTCCTACCGCGGCAATTTCCTCACCCAGCTTTACCGGTTCCCCTGAATCCTTCTTGATCTCCCGGCAGTGGGCGTAGAATGTCTGAATATTGCTTCCATGATTCAAAAGGATATAATTTCCATAAATTTCATCCTCACCGCATTGCTCAACTACTCCTGAGAGAAGGCTGTAAACAGGTTCCCCCTCTCCCGCGGCGATATCAATCCCTTGATGTTCCGACAGCTCCCCTGAATAAGGATCCTGCCTTTCTCCGAATCTACTGCTGATTATTCCAGTTTGTAGCGGAGAAGAAATCCGTCCTGTGACAATGGATTGGGCCGCCGAGGAGGTTGCCTCTTCCGGCTGACTCTCCACCGCCTTGGGTGGAAAATCCTTAAGCTCAATTTTTTGATTCATGAGCTCCAGGAAGCCCTGGTAAAAATTTTGATAATACTGGCCTCCCACCATTCGGAATAGAAGCAGTCCCAGTACGACTATAGCACAAATTACAATCTGCACAACCGCCACATAGGCTTCTCCTGTAAGACGGCGTTTCCGTCCCTTCAAGGGTCTTTCCCCATCATCGAACAGGTTTTCCTCATACCGCTCCGGCATGACCTGTTGTTCCTCCTCTTTTTCCGGCTGCGGTATCATATTCTGAATAAATTGATATTCCCTATCCTCCTGCATCCTTTTCCCTCCCTTGAATTTTCCTTTTGAGCTTCTCTTTCTATATGTTATGCAGACGATTCCAGGAACATGACGATTTGTCCCATAGACGGCGTTTAGTTTACACAGGACAAAAAAGCCGCCCGGTGGAAACCGGACGGCCTGAATTTATTTTTAGACAATCACATGAACATCATTATAACGCCTCCCGCTATTGAGGCTGCCAAAAAAACTCCAGTCAGCAACATTACTGGAACCACTATAAAGCAAAACACCCAGCACGCCAAGGGATGACGCTCCAAATAAACGCAAAACCTTTCCATTCCCCTTCTTTCCCAAAGCCAAGACAAAAAACCTTTGGAGGAATGAGAAATAATTCTTCTCTCCATATTATTTTCCACTGTCTGCGGTTGAACAGCATGAACATATTTCAGCATTGTTAAATTCCTCCTTTGTTTCAATTTTGTTTACAACTGCTTTTTACACTTTCAGTATATCAGCTTTTATAGAAAAACTACATTAGGGCTTTTTCCGCGACATTAAGAAACTGTTAAACCGGATAATTTGAAGAAAAGGAAATAAGCCTTAATACAATCTTAATGTTTTCCTTCCCTTCTTTTATATCCCGGCAAGATAGGGTATGCTATAATATAGAGAGAAATTTTGTATTGTTATATGTATTAAGGGGATAGGCTATGGAAGATCAGAGACCAAATCCACAGCAGTTGCTACATGCCATTTATAAGGAGGAAGGTCATCAGAATCAAGGAAAGCTAAAAATATTTTTCGGTTATGCCGCCGGGGTGGGTAAAACCTATACCATGCTGGAAGCCGCTCACAAGGCGGCGGATGAAGGTAAGGATGTTGTTGTCGGTTATGTGGAACGCCATATCCGTCCCGATACTCTCGCCTTATTACAAGGATTGGAACAGCTTCCCTGCAAAGAGATTGAATATAAAGGCGTTTTCCTGAAGGAATTTGATTTAGATGCCGCGCTTCGCCGCCGTCCCCAGTTGATATTGGTGGATGAATTAGCGCACAGCAATGCTGCCGGAAGTCGGCATGCCAAGCGTTATCAGGATGTGGAAGAGCTTCTCCGAGCGGGAATTGACGTATATACCACGGTCAATGTTCAGCATTTGGAGTCTTTGAATGATTTGGTAACCTCTATCACCGGAATCGCTGTCAGCGAGCGGATTCCTGATCAGATTTTCGATTCCGCCGACCAGGTGGAGCTGGTGGATATTGAACCGGAGGATCTGATTCTGCGGCTTCAGTCTGGCAAGGTTTACCGCAGCGGGCAGGCCGAACGGGCACTGGATCACTTCTTTTCCCGTGAAAATCTCGACGCTTTGCGCGAGATTGCCCTGCGCCGTACCGCCGACAGGTTGAATAGGACTGCTCAAAAGATTGGAAACGAAGCCGCCGCACGGGCCGGGGAACATATTCTTGTCTGCCTTTCCAGCTCTCCTTCCAACGCTAAGGTTATCCGTATGGCCGCCCGTATGGCCGAAGCTTTTCACAGTGGTTTTACCGCCCTTTTTGTCGAAACTCCTGAGACAAAAGAGCTCAAGGGAGAAAATCTGAAACGTTTGAGGGATAATCTGCGGCTGGCGGAGCAGCTGGGCGCGCAGATTTCCACTGTATACGGCGATGATCCCGCCGTTCAGATTGCAGAGTACGCTAAGGTCAGCGGAGTCACCAAAATTGTTTTGGGACGCACTAATCATCGGCAAAGTCTATTTCTTCCCAGCAAAAGCCTTGCGGACAGACTGACCAAACTGGCAGGCACCATGGATATTTATATCATTCCTGACACCCTTCCTTACTATAAACGAAAAAATCTCCTTTTCCGTTCCGAGGAAAACCGCTTTTCCTGGAAGGATCTTCTCAAGACTCTGGCTGTTACCCTGGCAGCTTCTCTTATTGGCTTTCTCTTCTATTCGCTGGGGCTGAGGGATGCCAATATTATCATTATTTATATCCTGGGCGTTCTTGTCACAACCATATGTACACGGGGTTATCTTTACGGTGCTCTTGCTTCCCTGCTTAGCGTTGCTGCCTTTAATTACTTTTTTACTGTTCCCCGTTTTACGTTACAGGCCGCAGATCCGGATTATCCCATCACCTTTCTCATCATGCTCACCGCCAGTATCCTTTCCAGCACCTTGGCCACCAGAGTGAAAAAGCAAGCGCGTCAGTCAGCTCAAAAAGCCTATTACACTGAGCTGCTGATGAACAGCAACCAGAAGCTGGAACAGGGCAAAGACGAACATGAGATCTTGGAAATTGCCGCCAAGCAGCTGAGTATTCTATTGGATCGCCCTATTTTATACGCTCTTGCCAATGGGGGACAGGAATTACAGTTCAACGCTACACCCGCCGAACGCGCAAACGAGCTTATCGGAGCTATGACCCTTGAGGAAAAAGGAGTTGCCGATTGGGTTTTAAAAAATAATAAGCACGCCGGCGCCACGACAAACACCCTCTCGGATGCCCAGAACCTCTATCTGGCCGTTCGTGGGCTTCAGGGCGTCATGGGTGTTGTGGGTATTCCGGCAAAATATTATCCTTCCCCGGAAGTATTTGAGCGGAACCTTATGATCTCCATTTTGAATGAATGCGGCCTAATTCTTGAACGGCGCCGTCTCAGAGAGGAAAAACAGGCGATAGAAATAGAAACACGCCAGGAACGTCTGCGAGCCAATCTTCTCAGAGCGATTTCCCATGATCTGAGGACGCCTTTGACCAGTATCAGCGGGAACGCGGGAGTTTTGATGGAAAAAGGAATTGTATTAGATGAGAAAAAGAAACAGGAGCTTTACAGTTCCATCTATGACGATTCCATGTGGCTTGTTAATCTGACAGAAAATCTGCTCTCCATCACCCGCATTGAAAATGGAACGATAAATCTCCATGTCAACGCAGAGCTTTTGGAGGAGGTTTTTCATGAGGCGCTGGCACATATTGACCGGCAGTCAAAGGAACATCAGATTTCCGTAGAAATGCCCGATGATATGCTCATGGCAAAAATGGATGTGCGCCTGATTGTCCAGGTGATTATTAATATTGTGAATAACGCCGTGAAATATACGCCGCCCGGTTCTCATATTATCCTTCGGGCTGAAAAGAGGGGAACAATGGCTCAGATCAGTATTTCCGACGATGGGCCTGGGATTTCCGATGATTCCAAAAAGCATCTTTTCGATATGTTTTATACCGCGAGCCAGGGAAAACCGGACAACAGGCGCGGCCTTGGTCTCGGCCTGAGCCTCTGCCGCTCTATCGTTACCGCCCACGGCGGTGAAATCAGCGTCACAGACAATCATCCCCAAGGCTCCGTATTTACGTTTACATTACCTTTGGAAGAGGTGGATATTCAAAATGTATAAATCTAAAATTCTTGTGGTGGAAGATGATCCCGCCATCAGCAACTTAATACGTACTACTCTGGAGACTCAGGACTACCAATTTCATACCGCTCGAACGGGTTCAGGCGCTTTGTTGGACGCCGTATCCTACAATCCTGATGTTGTCATTCTTGATCTCGGCCTCCCAGATATGGACGGTGTTGATATTATACGGAAAATCCGCGGCTGGAGCAGCATGCCCATCATTGTAGTCAGCGCCCGCAGCGAGGATCGGGATAAGGTGGACGCATTGGATGCCGGCGCTGACGATTATCTGACAAAGCCTTTCAGCATTGATGAGTTTCTTGCCCGTCTCCGCGTCGCTCTCCGCAGAAGCCGGACAGAAGGTATCCGCCCGGGTGAAGAAACCGTCTATGTCAACGGCGGCCTGAAAATCGACTATGCCGCCGGCTGCGTCTATATCAACGACGCGGAAATTCATCTCACCCCTATCGAGTATAAGCTTTTATGTTTGCTGGCAAAAAACACAGGCAAAGTTCTTACTCATAATTATATTCTGAAGGAGGTTTGGGGAAGCTCCCTTGCATCAGATACCCCTTCTCTGCGTGTTTTTATGGCAACCCTGAGGAAAAAAATTGAAAAAAGTCCTTCTTCTCCTCAATATATCCAGACCCATATCGGTGTTGGCTACCGTATGATCCGGCAGTAAAAAACTCCCCGTTTCTGTAGCAGAAACGGGGAGTTTTTATGCTTTACTTAAAAATCAAGTCCGGACTGTGAGAGAAGAAAAAGCTTTCGGAAAACATATTCAATAAGAAATAAACTGCCGTTGAATAAAACATCAACTTTCACAGCAAGTAAATCCGATCCATTACTTAGCGGCCGCACGTGAGAACTTATAATTTTTCAACAGCCTTTCACTCATAATCCACTTAACTTGCTGTGTCAACCACTCGCTACAAGTGTTTTTTCCGATTAGCTGTTCGGCTTTTATCTTTGCCATAACCGCCATAGAAAAAACTTTTTTCGAAAAAGATAGGAAATATGCAGAATTAGTAGAACAACCTAATCTGCCCCTGTTTAACGCGCGCTTCATTTGAGGGTATCAGAGAGCGGATAAATTTTGTGCTTTTTGCCGCGTACCGGAATTTTCCAAAACCTATGCTTAACACTGCTTCTGCCTCTCCATTCCTCCGGGCAGCAAATTGACTTTAAAGCGGCCGCCTGTTTGTTGAAGTATACACCGATACAGGATTTTTCCCTTTTCCCTTCCTATTTCTCCTTTGATATTATCTCCAAATCGCGCGAAGGGAATGATGTGACTTTAATTGTGAAAAGCAAAAAGTTTTATGCTAAACCCTTACGGGAATTATATATACCACATATACCACACCCTGCTCTTTCCTTAACACAATTTTAATCTTATCAAAAAAACGCTAAGAGCATGATCACAAAGTTCCTGATAAAATGAGTGAGCAAAGAAATGATGAAGAAGGAGGAAAATAAGTTTATGATGGATCTGCTTATGCTGGCCATTCTGGCCGTCTCATTTGGCTTAGTCGGTCTGCTGATTCACTGGTGCAGAAAACAGGTGGATGCGAACGAATAAAGGAGGAAGTATTTGTGTTAATACTTGGAGGCATCGTTCTACTGGTGGGTGTTTATTTGGTTTATGCATTAGTACACCCGGAAAAATTCTAAATCTTGCAGGAGGGAACTTATTATGCTGCAGCTTGTTCTGACCATTATTCTCTATCTGATAATGGTCATCCCGGTTGGCATTTATGTTTATCATATAGCGGCCGGAAAACATACCTTTGCCGATCCTGTATTTGATCGCGTTGACGGCATCATTTACAAGATAAGCGGAATAAAGCCGCAAAAAGGCATGAACTGGAAAAAGTACGCTCTGGCCCTCGTCGGGACAAACGGAGTCATGATTCTCATCGGATATATCATCCTGAGAATTCAGAGCATTGCCTTTTTTAACCCGAATGGAATTGGGAATATGGAAGAATCCCTTTCCTTCAATACAATCATCAGTTTTATGACCAACACCAACCTTCAGCACTATTCCGGTGAGTCCGGGCTTTCCTATTTGTCTCAAATGCTGGTCATCACTTTTATGATGTTTGTTTCAGCCGCCAGCGGTTATGCCGCCTGCATCGCTTTCATTCGCGGCCTGGCCGGTAAATCTTCCGACAATGTCGGCAATTTCTTTGTTGATCTCGTCCGTATCACCACAAGAGTACTGCTCCCCTTTTCCATTGTCGGTGGATTGCTGCTGGTATGGCAGGGTGTTCCCCAGAATTTTAGCGGGAATATCATTCTCGACACAATTGAAGGAACCAAACAGGTTATCGCAATGGGTCCCGTGGCAGCGTTGGAAATCATCAAACACCTTGGTACAAACGGCGGCGGTTTCCTGGGCGCGAACTCTACCACCCCCATTGAAAACCCCACCATTATTTCCAATCTGATTGAACTGTATTCCATGATGCTCCTACCTGGTGCCTGTGTCATTACCTTTGGCAAAATGGTACGGGATCGCAAGCGCGATATGGCAAAAGAATCCGGAGAGCTTCAGGCGAAGAAACCCCGCCGCAGCTTTACCGCTTGGATGTATGGCCGTGAAGGCCGCAGCATCTTTGCTGCGATGGGCATTATCTTCCTCATCGGACTTGGTGTCTGTTTCTGGGCTGAAACCCAAGGAAATCCTGCTCTTGAAGAGGTTGGTTTGAGTCAGTCTATGGGAAGCATGGAAGGAAAGGAAGTCCGCTTTGGCATTGCCCAATCCGCCATGTTTACCACTACCACCACCTCATTTACAACAGGTACTGTCAATAACATGCATGATACCCTTACTCCTCTTGGCGGTATGATTCCCCTGCTTCATATGATGCTGAACGTTGTCTTCGGAGGCAAGGGCGTCGGATTGATGAATATGATTATGTACGCAATTCTGGCAGTGTTTATCTGCGGCCTGATGATTGGACGCACACCGGAATACCTAGGGAAAAAGATTGAAGGACGGGAAATGAAGCTCACAGCCCTCTGCATTATCATCCATCCCTTCCTGATTCTTGCCTTCTCCGCTATAGCGGTCAGTGTGCAGGCCGGTCTGGATGGCATTACCAACCCAGGTTTTCATGGACTATCACAGGTTTTGTATGAATATTCATCCTCAGCGGCCAACAATGGATCCGGTTTTGAAGGTTTGGCGGACAACTCTGTTTTCTGGAATATTACCGCCGGACTCGCTATGTTCTTCGGCCGTTATCTATCCATCGTCATTCAGCTGGCAATTGCCGGTTCTTTGATGAAGAAGCGTTTTGTCAGCGAATCCGTCGGTACCTTACATACCGATACCGCCTCCTTTGCGATTATTCTCGTTGTCGTTGTATATATCTTCGCGGCGCTGACCTTCTTCCCTGCATTGGCGCTTGGACCGATTGCAGAACATCTCACCCTCTGGGCGTAAGGAGGAACCTTTCATGAGTAAAAAACGTAATCAAAAATTGATAACGCCTGAAATTTTTCGTCAGGCAGTCATCGGTTCTTTTGTCAAACTGAATCCCAGGTATATGATGAAAAATCCCGTAATGTTTGTGGTTGAGATTGGTTTCGTCATTACCTTAATCCTTTCCTTTTTCCCCGGCTTGTTTGGCGATATTGCTGAACCCGGTGTTAATTTGAGACTCTACGATATTATTGTTTCAATTATTCTCTTTATTACCGTGTTGTTTGCAAACTTTGCTGAATCTGTGGCAGAGGGACGCGGTAAGGCGCAGGCGGCAAGCCTGAAGAAAACCCAGAAGGATACCAAGGCCCGCCTGTTGACGGAGGACGGCACTGAAAAGACTGTTCTTTCCAGCGAACTGAGAAAAGGCGATGTTGTTATGGTAAAGGCCGGAGAAGTTATTCCTGGTGACGGAGAGGTCATTGAAGGTATTGCCTCTGTTGATGAATCCGCCATCACCGGCGAATCCGCCCCTGTTGTTAGGGAATCAGGCGGAGATTTCTGTTCCGTCACTGGCGGTACCACTATTGTTTCCGACTGGTTAAAAATCCGTATCACTTCTGAACCAGGCAACAGCTTCCTGGATCGCATGATCGCTCTGGTAGAAGGAGCTCACCGCAAAAAGACCCCCAATGAAATCGCGTTGAATACCCTGCTGGTTTCCCTGACCATTATCTTTTTGATTGTCATTGTCACCCTTTATCCCATCGGCAAGTACTCTGGCGTTGTCCTTCAGACCTCTACCCTGATCGCTTTGGCCGTGTGCCTCATTCCTACTACTATCGGTGGTCTTTTGTCCGCAATTGGCATTGCCGGTATGGATCGCGTCACCCGCTTTAACGTCATCGCAATGTCGGGTAAAGCTGTGGAAGCTTGCGGCGACGTTGACACCATGATTCTTGATAAAACAGGCACCATCACATACGGAAACCGCCTTGCAGCCGACTTTTTCCCCGTTGGAGGCGCCAACCGCAGTGATTTGATTCGTTGCGCGGCTCTTACCAGCCTGCATGATGAAACTCCTGAAGGAAAATCCACTTTGGAGCTGGCACGCCGTTTGGGGGACAACAGCACAGAGATACAGGGTTCCAATTTTATTGAATTCACTGCGCAAACCCGTATGAGCGGTGTGGATCTGCCCAATGGAAACAAGATTCGTAAAGGCGCCGCTGACGCAATTGAAAAATATGTGCAGGAAATGGGCGGAAAAATCCCTGCGGATTTGCACGAACAGGTCAATAGGATTTCCAGCCTGGGAGGCACTCCCCTGACAGTTTGTGAAAACGATCATATCTTAGGCGTTATTTATTTGAAGGATACTGTAAAGCCTGGTATGGTAGAACGTTTTGAACGTCTGCGCGCGATTGGAATCAAAACCATTATGTGTACCGGAGACAATCCCCTGACGGCGGCAACCATCGCGAAAGAGGCCGGCGTGGACGGCTTCATTGCAGAATGCAAACCAGAGGACAAAATCAGCGTAATAAAAAAAGAACAGTCCGAGGGAAAAATCGTCGCCATGACCGGTGACGGAACTAATGACGCTCCCGCTCTTGCTCAAGCAAATGTCGGTCTTGCCATGAACAGCGGTACTACCGCTGCCAAAGAAGCTGCCAATATGGTCGATCTTGATTCCGATCCGACAAAGATCCTTGAAGTGGTTGAAATCGGCAAGCAGCTTCTCATTACCCGCGGCAGCCTGACCACCTTCTCTATCGCAAATGATATCGCCAAATATTTTGCTATTATTCCCGCAATGTTTATGGGGATTATCCCTCAGCTGGGCGTGCTGAATATTATGAATCTCGCCTCCCCTTACAGCGCGATTCTTTCCGCCTTGATATTTAACGCCATTATCATCCCCTGTCTGATTCCTCTTGCTATGAAGGGCGTCAAATACCGTCCCATGTCATCCGGAAAAATTTTGGGCCGAAATATGCTGATTTATGGTATCGGAGGTATTATCGCCCCCTTTATCGGTATTAAAATCATTGATCTTATCATCCATCCATTGCTTACTCTCATTGGTCTATAAAGGAGGAATTTAGAATGAAAAATTCTGTAAAAACCGCTCTGCACGGCACCCGTCAGGCTGTTTTGGTCACAGTAGTTTTGTTGTTGATCTGCGGCTTTTTGTTCCCGCTTCTCTTAACCGGTCTTTCTTCTCTGATTTTCCCCAGTCAGGCAAACGGCAGTCTGATCAGCATTAACGGAAATGTGGTCGGTGCCAAAAATGTTGGACAGGAATTCACCCAGGATTATTATATGTGGAGCCGGCCGTCCGCTTATCATTATAATACCTATACCGAGGATGAAGAGGGAAATCAGTTCTATAATGACGGTACTGAATTCCCCGGTATCGGCTCCGGTTCCAATAACTACGCTCCTTCCAATCCAGATTTGGCGGAACGGGTTGAAGCTGATATTGAAATCTTCCTTGAGAAAAATCCTGATGTCAAGCGGGAGGATATTCCCACTGATCTGCTGACCGCATCTGGATCGGGTCTGGATCCCCACATTTCCCCTGCCTCTGCTGAGATTCAAATTCCCAGAATTTCAGAGGCTTCCGGACTGACTGAGGATCAGATTCGTGAAATCATATCCCGCCATACTTCCGGTAAAGTACTTGGCATTTTTGGTGAGGATACTGTCAATGTTCTGGAGGTCAACATTGAAATTGCTCAGGCAATGGGGCTGATGCCCTCCAGTGAGGAATAGCAAGATTAATTTGAGGTGATGATCCATGCTGCATCCATACCGCGAGGCTGCCAAAACACAAATTTCCTTACCGGCTTTTCCATTGCAGGAGGCACCCGGACGGACATTTTTCTCCATGCTGTGTGATATCAATCATTGGTTGGCGGAATCTCCCTGTGTGTATGGCTCCGCACATGGCACCTCGCTTTATATTTTGTATAAAAACGTCGCTTATCTCATCGATGATTTTTGGGAGGCTTTTTCCCTTCCCATGGCCGCTGTTGGACATACTTGGCCTGTTTGTGTATTTGGGACAGCACAAAACCAAGAAACCGTTCAGTTATCTGCTGAAGCGGTTGAAAAACAAATCCAGCTGATTCAAAGGAGTATTTCCGGTCAAAAAAATGATGAGCTTGAAAGCCTGTGCATTCAGGTTGATTTGAGAGAGATTCCTACCAAAGAAATTTTTCTACGTTTTCTGGACGCTGTAGACTGGCAGTCCAATATTGCCCCAATGGATTGGAAAGATAGTGGTTTTCTCCGAAGTCAGGAATTAATTGCAGCCAACGCCAGAGGTCTTTTCTGCTATGCCGGCCTGGAACTTTCCCCCAGCTCTGACAGCTGCCTTTCTTCCCTGCGTTTTTCCCAGAAAATCGCTTTGTGGAATTCTTTTTTACAGGATGGCTTTGAGCCCATTGAATTTGAATGGCTGGCTGGTGA
>JAHZIE010000024.1:13411-37964 GCA_019419895.1 Clostridiales bacterium
GTGAAATTACTCAGAATTCCATTGACAATCGTATGGAATGGGAGCTTGCCTTGACAGAATCCATGGCTGGGTTAGGCTTCCGTATTGTCAATCAGGAAAATTCTTTCGAATTATTTGACGGCCAAGGCAGTCGGCTCTATTTTGGATCCGACTGCCGCCGTGCAGCTGAGCGCGCGTTGTTAAAATTATTGTTTCCCCTTAATGATTAATGAACTGCATAAATGGATGGAATGAAAAACACCGGAGGAGTTATTGGCTCCCCCGGTGTTTCTTATAATGTACCGAATGAAAGAAGGACTTCTAAAATCAGCCCCTTCCCTCTCTCAAATTTTCACCGATAAAAAATACGGCAATCATGAAGCAGAATTCCCCCTAGGATCTCATTCGTCCAAAAACTCATGGGCCATAACCAGCATTGCACTTCCTGTCCAAGTATACGCCTTGTCTCGCAAAGCTCTTCCTGTCAGTGCGTCAAAATTCTCCGCACAGCCTTCCTTCTGCACTATACGTCAAAAGGCCCCGCTATTTCAGAGCAACCGCGGACTTAACAGCGGCGCAGAAAATCCAAAAGATGGAAAATGCCCGGTGTCCAAACCATCCCCTGGTCCCTTCCGTTTCATGTTCGAAATGGTAAAAAACATCCCTCTGTCCTTCCAGGAATCCAGTGCTTCCTCAAGGACCGCCAGCGGCTCCCCATTTTCCGCTGTAAGTCGGCCTGCGGCGCCATTCCCAGCCTGCCGGATCGGTTTAAAAGCTGATTATAACATGTTTCAGTTTTAAAACTGTTGGCAAGGTACCGGATTCTCTTTCTCGACCGCCCGGTCTGAAAGAAATTATAAACGCTTTGTTCCGCCATAAATTCCAGATGAATTCCCATTCCTTCCCCAGTTCCAGAAATCAAAAGGGTATTGGTATCCGAAAAGGTCATACGGATTTGTCACTGGACTGTTTTTAAAAATAAAACACAAGGCTGAGACTAAACCCAGGAGGGACACGTTTCTCCATGGTAAAGGGGAACGAAACGCCCAACAAAGGGAACAAATCCGCTTACACGAACAGAACGAAGGTAAATAACCGTTTTTGAGATAAGAAAGAGCATTACAACTGCCTTTTGTGGAAAATCAGGATTCATTTTCTTATCAGAGTTATTATAAATTAGTTTTTACCAAAATGCCAATGATAGACCAGAATTCCCATTATCCGGGCCTTGGGAGCATAGCTTCTGACGGTCCCACCGGTTCTGTCCATATCCGTTTTAATCGGACAATTCTTTATGAATAGGCCTTAGAAAAAAAGATTAAAAATCCTACAAAAATCTCTTGACTTTTATGATCAGATGCGATATAATAATTTTCGCTGAATGCGAGAGTGCTGGAACTGGCAGACAGGCACGTTTGAGGTGCGTGTGCTTCGGCGTACGGGTTCAAGTCCCGTCTCTCGCACCAAAAAGAGTAATCATAACTAATTAGAGTTATGATTACTCTTTTTTTGTTTATGAACAAGCCTTTCCTGGGTTCATGATCAACTGTATTTTTACATCTGAGATAATGTATCATACTGATGTGAACATGTAAAGCCAAGAATTATGATTCATATTATTTTATCATGATACGGAAGGCGGGGTATTAGGACTCATTGATCCTAGGGAGAATTTATTTATTGTTTGAAACATAGATTTGATTCCAGAATTCTCATATCCTGAACTCAAAGCCGTCCAGATGATCGTTGGAAAGATTCCCAAACATAATGCAGGCCTTTAGGGGCGGCGCGCAGTTATACAGCACCCAATGGACGAAATAGCTCCGTTCATTCTCTATGGGAAGAAGGAATGAAGCTCCCCCTTCGGCTCTGTGAAAAGAGGGCAGCATCTTTTGTCGGGAATGGTGGTTAAGCAGTCGCATGCCATCTATATACAGCGTCATCCCTACGTCAGCGGTCACAGAAATAACGGTTTCCTCAGTTGCTCCCCTTTTTCTTTCAAGAAAGGAAAAAAGGTGCAGCGTATTGTATTCCCCCGCACAGGATGACAAATCCAAAAAAAGGCTTGAAAAGGTATGTACCTCTCCTCTTAGAGCCGCAGGACATTTTCCGGTTTTCCTAATTTCCGCTTCAATTTCATGGATATTATAATGGTCCTCATCAAGTATCAGCCATTGAGATCTGTCAATTTCCGGGACAGCTTCCTTTGGCTCATATGGAATATAGCCCGGATATTCTCTCTCCGGGAGTTCAACCGCCAGGCTTTGCTTCAGCTGTGCCGTCTGCTTCACCAGATCGTCCATAGTCAAAGGGACGCCTGGAATCCTGGCCACATAGTCGCTGAGCGCCAATTCATTTTTCACCTTAGAGGCCCATTTCTCCGGAATCGCCTTTTTTCCTAGGGCGATCCCCAGAAAAGCGCCGCAGGAAGCCCCGGTACAATCAGTATCACGTCCAAAGGAGATGGCAGTGAGGATAGTTTTTAGAAAATCTCCTCCTCCGTAGAGAAGGGAATGGACGATAAAGGAAAGATTCATCACACAGTCTGTAAAATTAGAAATTCTTTGTTCCTGCCGCATCAGAAGTTCCCTTGCCCTTTCTTCCTCCATTCCACAGACATACCGCTGGTAAACCTTTGAAGTGGTTTGATAGAGACGGCTATGATGGTCCAGCCGTCCCAGCGCGAAGCAAAGAGCTTCTTCAATATTCGAATGGACACAGGCATAAGCCTCGGCCTCCGCCATGAAAATTTCGCCCCATACACCGTTGCCCCAGTGATCCGCTTGGGCATCCTGACATGCGAAATATCCAGCCGCGTCCGGACGCCCCGCAAAAAGCAGAGCCCAAATTTCCGAACGTATGACCGCCCCCATTCCATCGGCAAAAAAATTATTGTGCCATCCGCTTGCAGGAGGTAGAATGCCATGCTTCATATTGTGAATCGCAATACTGTATTCATCACAGCCATGCTGGATTTTGTTCAGCCATGAATCAGTGAGCTTCCTGGAAGTCAATTCGGTACCATACCGCCTGATCGCATCCATCCAGACCAGCTGCAACTCCAAGTCATCATTGGGGACATCCCGGATAAAGATGTCCTCTTCCTTTAGGGAAACAGGAAAGGGCACCCCCTCAAAGGGCATCCCGATGGCTCCCCCCAGACACTTTCCTAACCAGCATCCCCATATTTTATCCATATATCTTTCTTGTTCCAATTCTTCCTTCCTCCTTATGCAATTGTCTTCCTCTCCGTCTTTTTTTGGATTATCCCGCCGTTTCCTTTTTCCCACCCCTCCCCGCATTATTCTATATGTTTTTCCTTTTCCATTTCTGTTCTTTTGGGATTTGAAATCCAAATTCTTGCAACTGTATATCCATCTTGATCCCATAAATAGGTCAATCCAGCTTCTGAGCCATACACATAATGAAGCCGTTCATTAATATTTTTGATTCCAATACTTTCTGACTGCTCCGCCGGGGTTGGATCTTTCAGCCATCGGTTAATTTCATCCACATCCGCTTTTCGCCCATTATCCCAAACATCAATTTTCAGCATATTTCTGTTGAAAAACGTGGTAACTCGGATGTGTCCTTTCCCGGAGGCCACATCTGTTCCATGAAGAATCGCATTTTCCACCAAGGGCTGAACCACCTGTTTAGGCACTAGGCAGTTCAGTGTATTTTCATCGGCCTCACACTGGAGAACAATGGAATCCTCATAACACGCTTTTTGTATCAGATAATATTTTTGAAGGATATCGATTTCTTTTGATAGAGGGACAAGCTCCTCCGGTTTTTTTGTATTGTATCGCATGATCTGGGAAAGAGCTACCAGAATATCCGCCACGTCCTCCCTGCCGTCGAGCATCATCAAGCAGCAGATGGTATCCAGGGTATTATAGACGAAATGAGGATTAATCTGTGCCTGAAGGGCCCGCAGTTCTGCTTTTTTCTTAGTTTCTGCGGCCTTTGTCACATTCTGTACTAGTTGTCCGATTCTTTCCACAAGGGAATTATATCCCCGGTAAAGCATACCCACCTCGTCCCTTCGCTGTAGTCCCCTTTGCAGGGGTACCAGGCTTCCGCTTTCCATATGGAAGGCAAGGGCTTTAACAGGACGGGTAATCATTTTTGAAAATACGACGATGATAAGTCCTCCAAGAAAGACGGTAATGAGTCCAAGAAATAAAATCATACGGAAACTCTGGGAATTTGATATATACAGATACTCTGTCGGCATTACCATGACGGCGCCCAGTTCTTCTGAAAGAGGAAGATCCGCGGCAATCCATTCCCCTTGCTCTCCGTTTTTTTCAGAGCTATCCACTGCCCCGGGCAGTACAATCGACTCCGGAAGACTTTCATTGGCATATAGAATACGGTTTTCTCTGTTTCTGATGGCGACATAACTAGTGCCAACCGACGCATCCTGATTGAGCTGCCGCGCTATCCAGGATACATCGATCCCAACCGACAAAACCCCCAGCAGATAGGTTTCAAAGCTGTTTCCTTCCAGCACCCTGCAATAAAGAAGCTTTGACATATAAAGGCGTCCAGATTGTTCCCCACCGGAAAACCAGCAGGGGCTGCCACGGTACATGATAGCTGTTTGATACCAGGTTTCATCTGAAACCTCCCGTGCGGAATAAATCCCCCTGGTATTCTCCATAGCGTTTTCTCCATCTATTGGCCTGAGCCTCTGCGCAAATTTCCAGTTTTCATCAATATAAAGGGCGTAGGAACAGCTAACTCCGTAAGCATCGAGAAAATGGAAGTAGCTTTCAAGGGTTTCTTCCATCCGCCGGTACTCCTCCACCGCTTCTGACACCTGCCCGTTCTTATCGTAATTTCTGAGCATCCGATAGAGGTTAGGCGCGCTCGCTTGATAGGCATAAATCTTACTATCATCACAAAGAATGGTGGACGCGGTTTCAATCTGGCTGATGATGGCCCTGAGGCTTTCGGTTTTTGTATAAATTGCATTTTGCACGGAACTCTGTACTGTCTCCTGGGTGCGATCCAGAAAAAAACGATAAAGAACCGTTGTCATGAAACTAATCAGACATAGTATGATTAAAATAAAAATCATGGCAAGCCTCGCGCTGATCCCAAAGCCACGTTTTTTCTCAATGAATTTCAATCCGGCCACCTTCTAATTACGAATCTTTGCGCGGTAAAAGTATAATTATATTTGTCAATATTTTTTCTCTTTATCGGGGCGCTCTGAAAATGGTCAGCCTTACCGCCCCGCTTGTATGCCTTCCCAAAATAGAAACCTCCGCAATACAGTCCACCCTTCCAGTTGAACAGTCCTCCGCCTCTATTTCGAATTCCGCCTCTCCCTTAGAGCCATAAAGTGTGTTCAAGGATACCACTACTTCCCTTGCACCTACTATTTTTACCTCGGGAGGGCAGTAAAGGGTGATTTTTGCCCAGAAAGGTTCCCGCATCGTTTCGCCGTTCACCACTGTGAATTTAATTTTTTTCCTTTGTTCCCTGGTAAAGTAGAAAGAACCGCCATAATCCACATACATACGGAAAATGGGAAACACATGCTGCACTACATAAGGGGACATTCGGCAAAGCTCTTTAACCGGAAGGGTTTCGCGCAGATAATTGGAATTTATCCTCCATTCATCCGCTTCCTCACAAAAAAGCGCCTTTCCCTCCTGGCAGAAAAAGATCAGGCCGCCGGGGGAAAGAATATCGCACAGTTCTACTCCAAGAAACATAGGGGCGATTCTACAAACCCTTTCGGTCAGTTCCGTGCAGGTCCGGGGCACCCAGACGCCCCAATTGGCGCGATTAATACACAGGGTCTCAATTTTATCGTTCAACGGTTCCTTCCATTTCCGGGGGAGTCCGCTGCTCCCGGACAGAATCCCAAGCAGGGCGCCCAGCGTGGCTGCGGTACAATCAGTATCCTCTCCAAACAACACCGCCGTACACAATGATTTTCCAAAATCATACTCCCCATACAAAAGGGCCGCTATCATGAAAGCCACATTTTCCGGCGCGTCAAAGCCTTCGACGCCTATTTCCATCCCCTCACCGCCCACGGCGGGGATTCTGCTGTTGGGCAGGCCTGATATCCCAAAGGTCCCTGGCATGGCGTTATGAAGCTGTAGTCTCGCTTCTTCGGGGGCGATCCCCCTTTCATAACATTCCACCGCCATCCGGATCCCGCGGGCCGTTGCGGATTCCTCTGGAATATAAGACAGCCCTATATCAATCAGCCCGCGGATGTCGCTTTCAACAAACGCCGCGCTTTCCATGGCAGCAAAAAAAACTTCAGCAAAAACGCCTTCTCCTTCATGATCCACAATAGCGTCCTCTCTGGCATACCGGGCGGCAATTTCGGGATGTCCCGGCGCGAGGCAGGCCCAAATCTCCGAACGGATGAAGCTACCGTTGCTTGTTTTGAGAGGATTTTCAGCCACTCCTGAAAGCGGAGGTTCCAGCCCCGCGCGGAGATTGGATTTTGCTATTCCATATTCACCCATATTGGCGGTTTCAAAGGTGAGCCAATACTCTCCCAAAATGGAAGCGGTGACACCACGGCCGAATTTTTCTACTGCCGACAGCCAGATAATCTGCAAGTCAAGATCATCATTGGCCGGAATGCCACAAGATAAATCCTGTGTATAAAAATCCACATAATTCAGCTGCCGCTTTCCTTCAAAAGGCGCTCCAAGCACACCCCCAATATTTTTGCCTTCCCAGCATCCTTGTACTTTATCCCGATAGGTCTGATAATCAAGTTTCATCTGTAATCCCCCCGCCTGTTCTCTCAAATTTTTCAGCTTCCCGCCTCTGTTATAAAAATTCTAGGTTCCGCAAAGACCGGATAGACAAATTTGGTGACAGGATCCGGTTCTCTGACGTCACGCGCGTACAGGGAAAGCTCACGAGCTGTTCCCAGAGGAATGATAATTTCCTGAGGCGGCATAGTACTGTCTACCGGCCCTGAGCGATAAACTGTATTTCCATCCAGCCGGACTTCAAATATGGCAGGTGTTTCATTAAGGAACGGAGCCGATCCCGGAGAAAAATGCTGAAGTCCTATTTTCGCGGAAAATGAAGTATATTGGCTGCCGGGAAGAGCGAAAGTGGCAAAGGACTTCCTCACTTCACGGTAGCCTCCCGCCATCATGGGCAAAAGGCAAATTCCGGAAGTCGTTCCCTCTCCAATATCTAAAGGAATCGTTGTATCATAGGATTGCCCAGGAAGGAAATCAACCATTGGCTCATAATTAAAGATACTGTCAACCTCACAGCTGCTGGGAAGCAGCTGTGTCAGGGAAATCACTCTATCTATGTTAGGTTTTCCCTCCGTAATGGCACTGATGGTTGCCATAGCATCCGCAATCAGCCGGCAGCCCAGGAGGGCGGAACGCTTTGCCGACGCCTCTGCCTGTTCCCTGTTGTGGTGAAGGAGGCCGTCCATCAGTATAGGAATCTCCGCAATGGATTTTCTCAGTGCAATCGCCAGCTCCTCTGTCAGCCGCCAGACAAAAGTCTCCATATCTCCCAGTATTCTCGGTTCATACTCCTCCTCATAAGGGAGCGGGGAGATAACACGTTCCATAAAACCATGCATGTTATATTTTTTATCCGGCTGGGCGTACATCCAGTTGACCAGAATGGTATCCGTCGTATGGGCAGCCTGCACCGTGTCGCCGATGATATGGGAAATAATTCCCGCCGCCTTACGACCCAGTTCCCGGTTTCCCTGCCGGAAAGCGGATACCGACAGGCCGGCCTCATACCTTAGGAGAGCCGGATAACTCTCCCTGAGTTGCTGGGTATGAATAAGGGAATGGATCGGCCGCTTTGTTCCATCCGACTGGGGCACCATAATAAGAGGTCTCCAAAGGGGATCCCAGCTGCCACTGTTGGGATCGCTTTCCCCTGCCGTGCAGAGATCGGGGTAAACGCTCGCTTCCCCCGTCCCTTCCATGTCTTCCAGCCAAACGGGATACCGTTTCCCCGCCGACAAGCAGGCCCAATTTGTCATTTGCTTATGCATATATTCAATCATTCGGCGCCAGCCTCCTTTTCTTTTTTGCCGATTTTTCAAATTTCTGCCTCTCTCGCTTTTCTCCTGCCGAGAAAGCCCTATACTCCTTACCGCTGACAAATAATTTCGCATCCCTAATTGCCCTCTCACAGAACTTTGCCTCACCAGCATCTATGAAGGAGAGGACTTCCGGACGGATATATGATTCATTCATGGCCTTTTCAGCCGCGTTCCTGATAATTTTTTCGGTAATCTGTGGGGGAAAGTCCCACCATCTTATGAAATGCCTTGGCAAAATAATTCGCGTCCGGATATCCCACCGCCCAGGCAATCTCCGCCACGCTCATTTGGGTATTCCGCAGAAGTTCCTCCGCCTTTCGCATCCTTGTCTGTATGATAAAAGAAGATATCGGTACTCCAGTCCGTTCACAGAAAATTTTGCTGATATAATTAGGAGTGTAGTTCATTTCACGGGCAAGCCAAGCTACATTTAAACGAACATTTCCATACTCTTCCAAAACGGATTTCCGTATCCTGTCCACCAGGATATCCGCCTTGTTGTCCAATCTTTCTCCTTCTCCCATACATACCGCGGTATAGGCGCGCAAGGTATAGCCGCCCCACTCTTCAGCGGTTGATATTTGGGAGTCCCCCCGATGACGCAAGACGGAATTCAGGCGATCCTTCGCATGGACATCCGCCTTATGCTCCACAAATTCAACCAAGGCATTCAAAAAAAGGAGGGCAAGGCTTTGGGCCTGTTCCCGGCTGAAGTGTGAAAACCCGTTAAAAATTTTTTCAAAATGAGATAAATCTTTCCGGTATAGGGCGGAAAAAATTATGTCCCTGTCATCCCCCTCGCGCAGCAATTCCCGATAGCGTTCATTTTCTTCTATTTCACAGGCGATATCTTTTAAAATCTGCTCCACCGTTCTCAGGCTTTCCCTATTGATGGGCTTCATAACATACCGTTTGATCCCATAACGGATTCCCGCTTGGGCAGCCGCGAAATCCTCATAGGCGCTGAAAAAAACAATCCGAGTCTCCGGATACCGCTCTTTTATTTTCTCTGTAAGGCTGACGCCGTTCATGGCAGGCATACGGATGTCTGTGATGACAACCTGGATAGGCTCCTCCCCCATCCTATCCAGCGCTTCCACGCCGTTATAAGCTATCTTTGGGCTTTCATATCCCAGTGATTTCCAATCAATCAACTTTTCCATGCACCGGCAAACCGTTCTGTCGTCGTCAACAATTAAAACATGCTTCATATCAGTCCTCCGGCCCTTAAACTAGCAGATAAAGGGGAATCCGAAAATTCCCCTTTATCTACTTTTTATTATACTTGAAAGTTCGCCGCAACATTATTTTGGTGATTTACCTTCTCCAACGACAAAGATGTCCATTATTTAGATTGGAGATACTCATCGATCTGCCGCTGGGCTTCTTCGATAACCCTATCGATTCCCGCCTCCTTGAGGGCGCCGCGGTATTCGGGCAGAACTTTGTCTACATCCATATCCCCTGTGTTCAGCAGGGAATATCCGCTCGCCACCTCTTTGATTGCCGCAAGTTCCGCATCCACCTTACTGGAATCAAAGGAAAAACCAAATAAAGGCGATACTGTCTCATCTTCCACAAATTTCTTTACACTTTCATAGAATGAGGGATCCTGTCCCTTCAACAAGCTGGCGTTCAGTAAGGAATTTACCGCATAAGCGGGGAAAGAATAACCTGAATCAGCAATCTTTGTTATAGAACCATCAGAATCCACTTGATAGTTCTTGTCCTTCACACCATAAAGAGCAAAGTCTCCCACAGTTTTATCCGTTTCCAGCAGCTCCAAAAACTTCACCGCCGCCTCCGCTTTGGTGCTGTAAACGGGCACCGCATAGGCTGAACCAAGAGCGCCGTCCCGATCCAGAAGAATGTCGGACAGCTGAAGATATTTGCCTTCAAAACCATAGGTCGCCTTCCAGAAACTTTCATAATCCGGATAAACGCCTGCATTTCTGACACCGTAATCATTTGTTTTAACGCATTCATTCTGCTTGGAGCTGTCTGTATCCGTAGCCATCCAACTGGGAATATAGCCTTTTTGATTGAAATCCCGCAATGTATTTACTGTCTCTTCATATTCATCTGTCTCAATCACATTTACCACTTTATTGGTATTTCTATCAAAAGCAATTTGTCCATCTGCAAACACGGAATAAATATAGGGATTATTCTGTGTAAAGGTATTAAATATTCCTGTCGAGAAACTGGATGTGCCGGAAATCATACATGGAGCTTGGCATTCATCCTTAATCGCCTCTAGATAGGGTTCCAAGTCCGCAAGCTTTTTTACCTTTGAAACGTCAAAATTTGTCTTTTTCACAAGTTCCCCGTTGAACATGATGCCCGCGCCGTTACCCATATCCTTGAAATTGGGGACAAAGTAAATTTTATCGTCATACTTTGAAACATCCCAAATGCTTTCCGGCATATAGCCATACAGCTTTTCGTTATTTTTGACAAGCTCGGTCAGATCATAAACAGAACCGTCCTTTACCAATTCTCTTGGAGTATTCATGCTATAGGTTGAGCCTGTCCAGAAGAGATCCACCGGCTGCCTGGACGCCATGGCCAAGCTGAGCTTTGTGCCGTATTCCTTACCACTAAAGCACTGCATTTCAACCGTCACATTGATTTTTTTCTTCAGATACTCGTTGAGCTGTTCCGAAACATTGTTAACGGCAGAGGCGTAATCGCCGCTGGCGTTGAACCCATATCGGTACCAGACAATATTTACCGGCTCAGAGGAAACCGACGGATCTCCTTCTGTTCCCGAATTTGTCTGAGTTCCTGAAGAGGAACCACCAGGGCTGCAGCCTGCCGCCGCGGCGATACAGACAATTCCCGCTAGCAAAAGGGAAAAGAGTTTTGCTTTCTTCATTGATAACCTACCTCCTATAAAATAATATATCGTATTTTGATCAGGGGCCTTTCTTTATCCCTTGACAGAACCAACTGTCAAGCCCCTGACAAAATATTTCTGAAAAAAAGGAAAGGCGATAAATATAGGCCCTTCCACCACCAGCATAATCGCCATACGGGCGCTTTTATCGGGAAGGTTATTACTCAGCTCCGTATAATTAAGCGATGGATCCTTCGCGGCCTGCTGCAAGAGAAAATCGATATTATCCTGAATGCGTATCATCAGCAGCTGAAGGGGAGTTTTTTCGGGTGAAGTGATATAAAGAAACGCCGGCATCCATTCATTCCAATGGCCTACCGCCAGCATAAATCCAATAGCCGCCATAGATGGTAGCATCATCGGGAGGACAATCCTCAGGAATGTTTTAATTTCCCCCGCCCCGTCCATCCTGGCAGACTCAACCACAGAATCCGGAATATTGGTTTGGATATAGGTGCGCATCATAATAATATACATGGTTGAAACGCCGGGAAAAATCAGCGCCAGCAGAGAATCACTCAAATGGTACAGCTGGGTGTTAATGAGATAAGAGGAGAGCATTCCTCCGCTGAAAAGCATAGGGACCAAGATAAAAAATCCCAAGAATTTTCGCATCCGGAACTCCCTGCGGCTTAAGGCGTAGGCAAACAATCCCATAAAAGCAAGGCCCACAAAGGTTCCCGCCACTGTGACAAAGATGGTAACCAGATAAGACTGTATCATCTGCCTGCCGAAAGCTCCCACATATGTCCAAGCTTTCAGCGACCATCCCGATGGAAAAAAGGTATATCCGTTCATAGTGATACTCTCATCGGTAGAAAAGGAAACTACAATGCATAGCAGCAGCGGAAGCAGACAAATCAGGGCCCCAAAACCGAGGAAAATTCCTAAAACAATCTGGCCTGGCGACACTTTTTTCCTTCCACCAGGACGGTAAACAGCGGTATTTGTCAAAGCAATCACATCTTTCTATAATATCAATTCCTTTTCCTGATACATGGCTCCCATTTTCAGAAAAGGGCGTTTTCCGGCGCTATCTTCCGTACAATGGCATTGGTCACCATGACCAAAACAAAGCCAATGACAGATTGGTAAAAGGTTACCGCCGAGGTGACTCCATAATCGGTAGAGGTCATCATCGCATTCAGAACATAACTGTCCAGCACCCTTGTCGTACTCTTCAAGGTAGCCATATTCTTGGTGACCTGGTAAAAAAGGCCCGTATCGGAATGCATCACGCCGCCAAGGCTTAATAATATCATCAGAGTCGCCACAGGCACAAGCATCGGGAGGGTGATGTGCCACATCCTCTGTCTGGCGTTCGCGCCGTCCAGGGCCGCCGCTTCATATAACTCCTGATCAATTCCTGTCAGGGTCGCGAGATAAATCACCGCGCCGTATCCGCTCCCCTTCCACATATTTACAATCAATAAAATAACCGGCCAATATTTTGCCTCCATATACCAGGAAACCGGATCTCCGCCAAAAGCTTCAATCACACGGTTCAGCAGACCCGTATCCCGGTCGAGAAAAGCAAAGACAATAAAGGTAATGGCGATATAGGTAATAAACGCCGGAAGCACCATACAGCTGTGAAAAAATTTCCCAAGCTTCTTAGATATAAATTCATTGATGCCAATGGCCAACAAAATTTGAAAAACCACGCCTACCACTGTAAAAAGCAACCAGTATCCGACGGTGTTCCGCGTCATCTGCCAGAACAGATTTTTAGATACCGTCAGCAGCCTGAAATTTTCCAGCCCATTCCAGGGGCTTCCAAAAATGCCAAGCTGATAGTTATAATCCTTAAAGGCGACAAGAATACCAAACATTGGAATATAGCTGAACATAATCAGCAGGACTATCACCGGAAGGCTGGCAATAACCAACCCACGATTCTTCCAAGTATTTTTCCAAAATGATCTCATACGCTTCATCCCATTTCAAAAATTGTTTTATGCAGGTTATGCAGGATATTAATTTTATTATAATGTCAAAACCACTATTTTCATATGGTAAATTCATAATATTATAGGTAATATTATTGCTTCTTCATAATATATTCATATATTATTTTGATTAACTTGTCCTTTCAGAGCTTTCCATTCATATGAAAAGGGCGCCCTGCCTCCTGCCTTTTTCTCCATTTCCCTCTTTTTTCTGTCAGGCTGGTTGCCCTTGGGAATCAGCAAAGCGGCTCTGCTTCTCCAATGATTTTTTATATTTCATTTCCAATCGATTCCCCTGGGAATACCTCCCCTCGGCAGGATAATCGTATCAGAGATCCCAAGAGAACGGGGGATTTCCCCATCCTCCACCGGATTGTCGCCAATAACGCCGACTTTAGAGGCTGGCGCCGGAATCTGGGCAAGAGCTCGCTTCCATACTGCCGGATCCGACTTGCAGCCACGCAGGAGATTGGTGCCAAAAATTCTCGCGAAATAAGAAGAAGAAAAATCATCTTCAGCAAGTCCCGCGGCCTGAAGCTTAAAAACGCAGCCTAAATATGGATTATTGCTCATGATCAGCAGGGTGTATCCCTCTTTTGCAAGGCGGCGTACTAGTTTGACCATCTCAAGATATGGGAGTATATTTTCTTTATGCCACTGGCGACATTTTGCAAACGTCTCTGCTGGAGGAAGGGAGAATGCTGAGATAAAATCAGAATAATCCCAGAAGATTTCTTCTTGGGTGAGTTTAAAAATTGCTTTTTCCGCTTTTCTCCTCTCCCATCCCTCTTCTACCATCATATCCCGGATAATGGGAAATAGAAAATTCCCATGAAGCAGTTCAAAATTAGCACCTGGACGGTAATCCGTCAGGGTACCATCAATATCCACAAGGTAATATTCAGATACGAATTTCATTTTTACTCCTTCTCTTCACTCAGTTCCTCCAATGCGCGCCAAAAAGAAATCGCGCAACGGTATCCTTCTTCCAGGGGCATGCCCTTCCAGCCATCTGATTCGAAATTTACAGTATTCCTGTACCCTATTTCCCGCAGCTTTTCTATAACATCCAGCCATGGAATGGTTCCAAAGCCCGGAGCCCTATGCTCGTCAATACCAGATGGAGAAATCCAGCGCTCCCTGCTGAGAGCCTGCCGGCGTGCCCCGCGGTTATCATGGAAATGAGTGGTAAACAACTTACTGCCCATGATGTCCATCCAGGAGGTTACCGGGGTTTGCCCGCAGCAATGGGCATGGCCGGCATCAAGGCAATAACCAACCGCCGGGCTGTCCGTTTCCTTGATCAGACGGGGCAGCAGGGAAGAATCCCCCATTGGTTCAAACCGATCGACATTTTCTATGGCGATTTTAACCCCCAGACTTTGAGCTTCTCTTCCTGCTTCCCTAAGATTTTCCGCGGCGGTTGACAAAACCGCCGCAAGCCCATAGTTCTCCACCTGCCGTTCAAAAATTTCCTGAACGGTAATATGACGATTCCAGCTGTCATCATCATGATAATTTCCAGGATGAATTACAAGGATTGGAGAATTCAGATTTGCCGTATACCTGATTTCTTGTATTAAATTGTCCACCACCGGTTCCTGGGAAAACTCAAGAGGCGCATAGACTGCGGCAAGGCCGTGATGCTGTGCTGGACGCATTCCAAGGGAATCCAAAAGAGTTCCAACACGCTTGGTTTCTTCGCTCATATCAAAATCCGCTTTTTCCACCATGACATACCCCGACAGCATAATCTCGTCAATTTCAAGGGACTTGAGCACCTCCAATCGTTCCAAATATATTTCTTTCGGAAGCTTTCTGATCAGCGTCCCGTCAAAATTGACCGTTTTTACTGGATAGGATAAAGGATAATTTTTCATCATAGTTTCCTCCTAAATAGCAACTTTATAAACCGTATCTCTTATTCATACCGGAATTCCACACAGCGCAACAGCGAAATCAATCAGACTAAAACGAAAAATCGGCGGCACTCTTACTTTTTTCATTCTTCTATATTTATTAAAAATTTTCTGCCATCGCAAGTTTAATCAGCAATCTCTTCTAACGTTCTCCAAAAGGCAATTGCATTTCGATATCCTTCCTTTTCTTTCTCCAACGGCCATCCCTGCGATTCAAAATTTACGGTATTTTGATAACCAATTTTCCGTAACCCAGAGATAATATCCAGCCATGGAATCGTCCCAAATCCAGGGGGCATATGTTCATCAGATATCCCACGGTTGTCATGAAAATGAGTGGTAAAAAGACAGCCTTGAAATTTTTCCATCCAGTCCATTACCGGCGCGGCCTTGTAATGGGCATGACCAGAATCCAAACAAAATCCTACATTCTCTGAAGTTACTTCCGATAATAAATCTGACATCAACGTTATATCTGAATCAAAAATATGTACATTTTCAATTGCAATTTTTACACCAAGTTTTTTTCCAGCCTCTGCAGCGGCATCCAAATTGTCTGCGCAGATTTTCATAAATTCATGCCGTCCGTGTTTAGTTATCTGTTCAAAAAAGTAATTCTCATACTCTTGAACGGTATGAAAATGAAGATCCACCTGTCCGGGATGTATGACAAGAACCGGAGCGTTCATATTGGCCGTATATTGTATGGAACGGGTCAATTTTTCAATTGTCTGTTCCTGACTTTCTCCATCCGGTGCAAACATTGCCGCCAGACCGTGATGCTGTGCCGGGCGCATCCCAAAAGAATCCAAAAGCGCCCCTAAACGTTTGGTTGCTTCGTCCATATCGAAATCTGCTTCTTCTACCGTTACATATCCAGATATCATCACCTCATTGACACCAAGTGATTTTAGGGTTTGTAACGTTTTTATATATTTTTCTTCTGGCAGCTTTCTTACAAAATTTCCATCAAAATTGACCGTTTGTACCGGATAGGACAAAGGATAATTTTTCACAGTAATCCCCCCAAAATAGTTAAACTTCAAAATACTATATTAAAAGTATGATAAACACCTGGTTTTCACAAGGCATTTTTCTGGAATTTATGGGTAAAATCACCGCTTTTGTTTTTTAAAAAATTAATTTATGGAGATAACTGCACACTTTTTCTGAACCAATTTTCGAATTTAAAATTTCCCTTAAACAAGGGAAGCTGATTTTTTGGCATAATCAAATTTACTGTCACAATTTATGTAAAGACACAGCTTGCCGTTTCCAGGTTGAAATACTAGAATATGCTATTTTCTTTTCTTTCCTTAGATAATAAAAGCCCACCGCTCCTTTACCGCTTATACTATTTCCGCCTTAATATATCGGCTCTGGCTCCCACCAGTGCTATTTATTTAAAAGACAGCAAAAAAGCCCTGTGACGTGTAAAACCGCACAGAGCTTTTTTCTATAATAGATAAATATTCACTTATACCGCCGTCATGAATAAACCTAGTTGCCTGTAAATCTTTCAAAATTCCGCCGCTTATATTCTCCCGCCATATTACCCGAAACATACAGCCTTCTATATAACTAAAACAATCCAGTTAACAGCTCTCTTCATTAAAGTATTATTGGGAAGATCCATCCCATCTCGGAAACGCCGGAGTATAACGCTCTTTTACCATCTTGTTATAAGGTATGAAGCGCATCAATCGGCTGCAGCCGGGAGGCCTTAGCCGCCGGGTAGCCACCAAACAGCACACCGATTACAGCGCAGAAAGCAATAGCGGCGATACCTACTCCCCAATTCATCCCTACCGATGTAGCAGAAATAAGGCTGTAGATTTCTACTGTGCCGAATGATAAGAGCAACCCGATGCTCCCTCCGAGCACGGAAAGAATACAGGCTTCACAGAGAAACTGAAGCATGATGTGCCTTCTCTTGGCGCCGACCGCCTTGCGGATACCGATTTCACGGGTGCGTTCCGTCACGGATACCAGCATGATATTCATAATACCGATGCCCCCGACAAGAAGAGAAATGGCGGCAATCCCTGCGAGAAGCAGAGACATGGTATTGGTAACGTCGTCCATTGTGTCGAGTACATCCGACCGATTGCTTACATCAAAGGCGTCTTCATCACGTGTAGCCTGCAGGAGAAATGTCTTCACACTGCTGATTGCTTCGTTGACGGTGCTTTCACTTGTCGCTTTGACGTAAAAGCTGTTTACACCTGTCTGCCCAGTTACGCGGGAAGCGGTTGAATAGGGAATCAGTATTCTGTTATCATCCGAACCTGCAAGGCTGGACCCCTGTTCTTCCAGCACGCCTACTACCTTGTAAATACTGTCGCCGATAATGATGGTTCCGTTTACGGCGTCCCAAGTACCAAACAGGTCGGTGGCAACTTCTGTGCCGATAACACAGATATTTGTGTTCCATTCAATATCCGATTCCACGATTTTTCGGCCGCGCTGAATATCAATGTCTTTAACGTCAAAATAGGACGGAGTAATTCCAACAATCGAGTAGTTTCCGGTATTGCTGTTCTTTTTCACGGTTTGGTTTGCGGATATAACAGGAGCCGCGCTGCTGATTGTGGGATAGGAAGCAAGACTTTCCACATCGTCAGCTGAAACGGAAACATCTTCACTGGATATAGTCGCCGTAATCTGCTGCGACCCCATGCTGGAAATGCTATCCGTGATGCCGCTTGTCGCCCCCTGCGTAATGGAAACAAGGATAACGACCGCCATAACGCCGATAATGATACCGAGCATTGTCAGAAAAGAACGCATTTTATTATTGTAAATTCCTTTTAGGGAGAGTTTTATGATTTTCCAGGTCATACGGCGGCCTCCTTATCACTCAGCCTTCCATCACGAACGTAGACCTTGCGTTCCGCCTGATTCGCCACATGGATGTCGTGGGTAATCAGTACAATGGTGTTCCCGGCCTTCCACAAATCCTGAATAATGCCCATGATCTCCTTGCCGGAAGTGGAATCCAGGTTGCCGGTTGGCTCGTCGGCCAGAATGATGGAGGGTTCACTTGCCAGAACGCGGGCAATGGCGACGCGCTGCTGCTGGCCGCCGGAAAGCTGGGAGGGCTTATGCTGCATACGTTCTTCCAAGCCTACTTGTTTCAGTGTCTTCATAACTTTTTCGTGACGCTCTGGGGACGAAATTTTCCGGTACAAAAGCGGCATTTCCACATTTTCATAAGCTGTCAAATCCGGAAGCAGATTAAACTGCTGAAAGATAAAACCGATTTTTATACCGCGAATTTCACTCAGCTGATCTTCCGTACAGTTGTCTACATATTCTCCATCAAGGATATAATCTCCGCTGTCGGGAATGTCCAGACCGCCACTGATATTCATCAGCGTCGATTTTCCGCTACCGGAAGGGCCGAGAATTGATACAAATTCATAAGGCTTCACGTGAAGGTTGACATCCTGCAAAACAGGTACGTCAATTTCACCGAGGGTATAGGACTTGTAGATGTGTTTGAGCTTTATCATATTCGTCCCCCACTAATTTCCCATTCCCGGAAATCCTCCGCCGCCCTGCGGCATCTGGCTGGGATCAAAGTTTTCAAAATCAAAATCGCCAAAGTCCATTCCCCCTCCACCGGGGAATCCACCCATGCCTCCGAATCCGACGCCCCCGCCTTCACTGTCGGAGCCCAGCAGGGTAGAGGTGATTTTGGTAACGACAATCAGGTCGCCTTCGGCCAGTTCATCGCTTTCAATCATCATGTAGCTGCCATCCGACATACCGGTTTCAATTGTAACCTTAGTCAGATCATTGAGGTCAATCTCCCCTTCTTCATAGGACGTACCCAACTCGGCACCGGAAGGAGCAAGATAGACATAGTTATCGTCGCCGGAGGTGCCGACTGCATCTACGGGAACAAGCAGACCGTCACCGCTGTCCTCGATAACAATTTCGGCAGATGCGCTCATGCCGGGATATACACCCTCAACATAATCAACGGTTGCTGTAATTTGATACGCGGTTGTGCCGCCGCTTGTAGAACCATTGTAGGAAATTGCCGTAACCGAGCCGATATAATCTCCTTCGACTGCATCGATAGTAAAGGAAACTTCCTGCTCCAATGTGACAGATGAAATATTTAGTTCATCAACAGCAATTCCCATCGTAAAGCCGTCTTTCCCCATAATCATGGCAACAGAGCCACCCGCCGCAACTTCAGTGCCGGCTTCGACAGGAAATTCAATTAAAATACCATCACAGGAAGCCGTAATTTCTTCATCCCCATTGTCGCTTGTAACAACAGCAAGGATATCACCTTCTGCGACCTCATCTCCCACAGCAAAGTTGACAGACGCAATTTTTCCCGCATAAGTAGAAGTAAGGGTTTCCTGTGTAACAGGGGTTAGCGTCCCGCTGCCGCTGATGGTAGTTGATACGTTGCCGTAGGTAATCTCTTCCACCTGATAGGTGGTTATTTTTGTAGCTGACGCCTTATTCAATAGCTTTGGTAATAGAATAACGGCGGCAATGATGACCGCCAGAACTACAACAGTGATTACAATTAGCTTTGTATATTTGAAACCCGCCTTTTTACCAGCGGTCTTTTGGCTTTGTTTGACAATTGTTTTCATACTTTTGGGTTCCTTTCTGGTCTTTGATAGAGTGGATGACTTCCCCTGCTGCCGCATCATAATCATATAATCGTGTTCCAGGGCAGCAATTAAGGCTGGCGGAATATTGATCATTTCAAACGGTTTCCCGTCAGGGCTTTTAAACTGTGTTGATAAGTACGCGGAGTCGCGCAGCCCCATCTTTTGGATTTCAGGAGTATCCTGCGCCTTTGTAGATATTGACGCGATCCTCTTCTTTGCCTCGTCAAACGATACGCCCATAAGTTTCGATATGGATCTTGTATTTAATCCTCCGAATGCGGTAAGCAGATAGACATACCGTTCCTCATAGGACAGTTGCTGGATTCCTTCCATAAAAGCGGCATATTTTTTTGAAACGGAAGGGATGGGGAGTGTTTCATAATCTTCATCGTTTTCAATTCCCTGAGACGCCATTTTAAAAAATTCAGTGGAGACTAAAGTTGTAAAGCTGTCTTTGGGAACATCCGAAGATTTCTCAACAATTTGTTCCATTACCTTTTTCCATCCACTCAATAACAATGGAGCCGCTTTGCTCACGTCCCGCGTGATGTGATAGCAGATAAACCACATCCGGCGAAGTTCCATCGAATAGAGTTCACGGAACGTTTTAACATTGCCCCGTCTTAATCGGTAATACTGGTCGTAGTCCATCTACTCTCACGGCCTTTCTGACTGATTTTTTCTTTCACGATTCATCCTCCGTTCTTTGCAATGATACAATGCACTGATAGCACATATATCATAGTCGGCGATACTAAAGCGGCGCTAAAGATAAATGTGAACGCTTTGTAAAGCAGTCATGTTCTTTTCGTATCCTTTCAAGTGAAATTAGAATCAAAATAAAGCAAGAAACCCGCGAACAATTCGCGGGTTTCTTGCTTTTCTGCTTTCTTTATTTTAGCGTAACTTTAAATCCTATATGTTCTGGATCCTTTTTATAGACAGCGATATCGCCTTTATGCTTTCTTGCAATCCCCTTGGCAATCGAAAGCCCTACGCCAAAACCGCCGTTAAAGGTTCTGGCTTTGTCCGCCCGATAAAACCGATCAAAAAATCGGTTCAGCTCTTCTCTCTCCACATTCCTATACGAGTTTTCGATGGTTATGATCGGATACCGCCCTTTTACATAAATACTCACTTGGATACCGCCGTTCAAATCGCAGTATTTAATGGCATTATCCAAAAGGATGCACAACAGCCTGCGAATCAATCCCTCATCGCCGTGATACCAGATAGATGATTCAATAGCAACCGTCAGATTTTTCTTCTTTTCAGCTGCAAGCCCCAAAAATTCTGAAATCGTATCCGATGCCATCTCGCTTAAATTAAATTCTGCCATCGTAAGATTTGCATTGTCCTCATCCATCCGCGAAAGAGTTACAAGCTGATTGATGAGCGCCCCCATCCGCTCTCCCTCGCTACGGATGTCATCAAGCCATTCATTTTTGCCAATTTCCGATTCTACAATGTCTACGTTGGAAAGAATTAAGGTAAGCGGAGTTTTTAATTCGTGGTTTGCGTCGGTTACAAACTGTTTTTGCTTCTCATAGCTTTCTGCGGCGGGCTTCACCGCTTTTTTTGAAACGAAGAGAATGAGCAGCAGAATCAAAATAAAGCTTCCAGCCAAAACGAAGAAAACCGTGTAAAGCAAGCGGTTCGTCATAACTTTGTTCGTTTCTCCATTTACAAAAACCACTAACCGTCCATACTCGGTTTCCGATACTTTATATCGGTAATCCGACATCCAGCCTCTCTCTCTTCCAATATTCTGGGCTTTTTTAGCATAATCCTCCGCCTCAGCTTCTGAAACAGAGGATATATGCTCAATATTTTCCTGAAGAATATTGCCATTGCCATCTACCCACACAGTAAAAAAACGGGTACTGAATCGCGTTTCGGGCGTTATAAATGGGTTTTGCGGAAAGTCATCGGGCGGGGCAGGATTTTCCTCTCTATCGAAATCCGGGAATACGCCGTCATTCATGGCAATGACATCGGCCAGCATATCCAAAGAATGATTCAGCTGTGATCTGCTGATAAAATAGATACCACCGAAAATCAATGCGAATACGATACCAACGGAAACAGCGGTAATAATGACAAATTTTTTTCGCAGTCTATAAATCATGCCCTGTCCTCCAGCATATAGCCAGCATTGCGGACAAAACGAATTTCAATCGGCGCTTTGATGGCCGCTATTTTTTTGCGAAGGTTAGAAATATGCACCCACACGACACTGGTATCCACATTTGCATCCCAGCCCCATATATGCGTCATAAATTGCTCGGTAGAAATAATCGTGTGCGGCTGCTGCATCATCATTTCCGTTATCTGAAATTCTTTCCCGCTGAGTGTTTGTGTGCTTCCGCCATAACACAGTTCATAGGTGGATCGATTGAGGATGACTTCCTTATAAGACAGAAGATCTGGTACATAGTTGTCTTGCCGGCGCAACATGGCGCGAACACGGGCAAGCAATTCCGATGTGGAAAAAGGTTTTGGCAGATAGTCATCAGCCCCGGCATCTAAACCTTCTACCCGCTGTGACACTTCGGTACGAGCAGTAAGAAACAATGCAGGTGTTGTCACTTTTTCTTTTCGCAATCGTTTCAACACTTCAATACCGTCAAGCCTCGGCATCATAATATCCAGTATGAGGCCATCATACTCGTCTGATAAAGCATAATGCAAAGCGTCTTCACCATTGCTAACGATATCTACGGAAAATTTATTTGTTTCAAAAATGTGCTTCAAAGATTTTAGTAGTTTTGGATCATCTTCTGCTAAAAGCAAACGCATGATACTCCTCCAATATGGGTGTGATTTTTACAGTATCTTTAATCTAACACTTGATGCTAAAGTAAAACTAAAGACCAGTCTTATTATAATATTTTCTCCGCATAACGTATACTGAACTTTTGTTCAGAAATTTTAAATACCTTTTTTAATATCTTCACTTAACTTCCCATAAGTCCGCAAAGCCTTATTTTATGCGGACTGTGGGAAGTTTTGCAAAGTATGTACATTCACATATCCTTACATAAGACCTCAAATAATACCTTTCAAAAGTGGTAAAAAAAGTAGTACGATTTGTATTTACGCTACCAGTTCTTGCATTTCTGCCTTTGCTGATTCTGCCGAACCATGAGCGTAATACCCCAGTGTCATAGTAATGTTCTTATGCCCCATGATGTATTGAAGCGTATTGGGTGTCATTTTCCTATTTGCCATATTCGTACAGTAAGTATGTCTTAACGTGTGGGGCGTAATAGTCGGTAACGGATTCTCTGTATGTGATTTGTTATATTTCTTTACCATGTGCGAGAAAGATGTAGCGTATGCACTTGCATACGTAGGCAATCCTTTTTGATTTAAGAAAATAAAATCTGTATAACCGTCTACTCCGATAAACTGTATCTTTTCCCTGCTTCGGATTTCCTCTTGTAAGGCTTCTTTTACAACTTTCGTCATGGGAACTTGTCTAATGCTGTTTTCCGTTTTGGGTGGTGTGATACGATACCCCTCTTTATCATACCGTAATTGGTGTGTTACATTGATATATCCCTTTTCAAAATCAATATCTTTTCTGAACAAAGATTAACCATTAGAAATTATATACTCTGAGATTAAAAACAAAAGGATTGAACGCCTCCGTTTTTTGTACTATTTAGGGCTTTCCCCTAAACGGTAAACGGCTTGTTGGGGGAGCCCCCCAACCCGGCTGTGTGGTAAGCTCCCGTCAAAGACTGCGCTTACCACTTCGGGCCAAGTTGACCCGAAGTCATCGCGGCTTGTCGGCCTTGTCTGCGAGAGGACAGGAGGCGGCTATCTCCCCCCATTTTCCTCTCTGCGGAACAGCGGTTTTCAGCTGTTTCTATTTCTGTGCAATCCTGACAAGCCATTGCTTTTCTTCTTCGGCTGCTTGCTGTAGCGGAGCTTTGTATGTTTACAAAATGGAATATCAACTGCTCCAATCGGCTTCTCTTGAAGTTTACCGCCTCCTCCAAATCTCTTTTCAGTTCAGCAGCGACAGAAGTTTCCGGTGAACTCTCATTCCAGCCCCGATGGGCCGCCTTGATGTTCTCCATGATACCGTCGGAGGGGGAGTATTTCAGCCGCCGGGTGTATGACGATATAGACGCATGGCAGCTTTCAGCAGGTACATCGTCTTGTCATGCTCCTTCGGCCACAACGCCCTGTACCGGATTGTGCTGGTGGACATCCGTAACAAAATCCGCCTGTATCATGACAACCGGGCGGAATTTGAGCAAATGCTTTCCAAACAGATGAACAGCCAAAGCCAAAAGCAGCTTGCCGCGCTCCAAAAGGAACAGGACAAGCTGCGGGCAAAGCTAGATGAATTGCGGCGGATTACAAAAAAGCTGTATGAGGACAAGGCACTGTCCCACATATCCGAGGAAGAATACCAGAGACTATCGGCGTACTTTATATGCGAGAATGGCCATGTGGAAAACCGGCTTACCGATATTGCCGGGCAGTTTGTCGCGGAACAGAGCCATCAGGATAATGTCGGACGCTTTACCGCCGTTATTGACCTGTACATGGATTTACAGGAGTTGGACAAATAGTTGATTGAGCCATAAAGCGCAGAAAATTGACGGCAAATGGACACAGCAGGCCGATATCTTCTACCGCTTTGTCGGTAACTTGAACCCTTAATCTTTCGCTATATCTTGCATACCCATGTCATATGTACTAAACTCTTATTGTTATTCGCCGTCCGCATGTCCTCCTTTTGGTATTCTAGCGCGGTTGTCAGGCCGCACTTTCATCTTACCAAAAGGAGTTATTTTTTCATACTCATCGCTAAAGCTTTTTGAACCCCTGGCACAGCCGGGGGTTTTCGCCTACAATAAAAAGAAGTTGATTCTTTTCAGAATCAACTTCTTTTCTGGAGGCGCCACCCAGATTTGAACTGGGGAATCAAGGTTTTGCAGACCTGTGCCTTACCACTTGGCTATGGCGCCTTATAAAAGAAGTGCTCAAAGGATCTTTACTTCAAGCACTTCATGGAGCGGATGACGAGGCTCGAACTCGCTACCTCCACCTTGGCAAGGTGGCGC
>JAHZIE010000025.1:0-1010 GCA_019419895.1 Clostridiales bacterium
ATTTTTTTTCTTCAGATAGTTCTTTACCCACTCGTCATCCTTTCCGCATAGATAAATGGAGTCGGGACAATATTCTCCGTTGGAAACGACGACAACAGAGATCCCATTATCCATAGGAACAATCCCCATATCGCTCGCAATCGGGGGAGAACGATTCGGTTTGAGCATAACGCTGAGCTTTCCGTTTGTTTCCATGGAAGCAAATTCCACGTCGGAAATATCAAATACGTCTTTGAGTGGGATGCCCGCAGATCAGACTGCGGAAACGATTGCTTTTCATCATTCCTCCAGAGACAAAGATTTCACAGACAATCAATGTTAAAATAGGAATAATCCCGCTGGAAAGAGGAATTCCAATCTCCTGCATTGGAATGGCGGCAAGGTTGGAGATCATCAAGGTGATGACAAGTTCAGAATTCTGAAGTTCCCCTACCTGCCGTTTTCCCATAATTCTCATAGAAATTGTAACGACTATGTAGAGGATGAGTGTTCTAATCAAAGAAATTGCCATACTTTAACTTCCCCATTTCTGTACTATGATGCCTTTAGTTTTATCAGGAACACAAAAAAATATACAACGGCAGCTTTCTCAACTGAAATTCAAGGACAAAATAGAAAGGGAATCAAAGAAGTTGGAAGAAACGGCATTGTAAACAGCTTGGATTTTGTCTTATCAACAATATGGGGTAATCTTCCGACTATTCTCCCGATAAATAAAAAATAAAACAAGAGTCACTTTATAGAATTTTCTCATACTGTTGCTATGAGCCTGTAGGATATTATTTTGAGTCTGATAGTTGTTAAAATCAACTTACAATTGACGGAAAGAATCAGCTGCCGTTCTCGACAGAAAAAGGCTCCCGTATCGGGAGCCTTTTTTCGAAAATCGTTCATTGTCTAACTGAGATCATAGCAGCCATGTTCGTCAGCCATCTGGTCGTCCATGACAAGATGATACAACCTCCAGCCGCCGGAAAGGGTGTAGCAGTCAAAACCATACGCTGTGAGAA
>JAHZIE010000025.1:1020-16749 GCA_019419895.1 Clostridiales bacterium
TGATATAGATGGGTTTATCCTTTTCCAGTTCTTCGATATGCTGACGAAGCTCATCCAAAGGAATATGGCGGAAGCCCTCGATCATTCCCCGGGAAACTTCAGAGTTTGTCCTTACGTCCAAAAGGGTCACACTGCCGTCCCGGGGCAGCTTATCCACATCCTCCCAGAAAAAGTGCTTGGCTTTTTCTGTTAAGACATTTTCGATGACATAACCGACAAAATTGACGGGATCCTTTGCGGAACCGTAGGGCGGCGCATAACATAATTCCAGATCGGTCAGATCAAAGGCCGTCATGCGGGCGCGGATAGCAGTGGCGAATACGTCAGCGCGCTTATCCACGCCGTCCTGTCCAATCAGTTGGACGCCGAGAATTTTTCCAGAGGATTTGTCAAATAGTGTTTTAATGGAAATGGGATACCCGCCGGGATAATAGGAAGCATGAGATTGGGAAAGGGTGTAGACTTTACCGTAATCAATACCTTTTCGAAGTGCTGAGGCTTCATTGAGGCCGACAGCGGCCGCCGTTATGTCGAACACCTTAAGAATGCTGGCTCCCAAAGTGCTTTTATAAGAGGAAGAAAAGCCGCAGATATTGTCGGCGGCAATCCGTCCCTGTTTATTTGCGGGCCCAGCAAGAGGAATATACCCTCTATCTCCGGTGACAAATTCTGTAATCTCAACCGCGTCCCCGACGGCATAAATATTTTCGTCTGAGGTGCGCATATGCTCGTCGACGATAATAGCGCCGTTTCCATTGACTTCAAGCCCAGCTTCTGCGGCAAATTTAGTATCTGGGCGGACACCGGCGGACAGCAGGATGATATCCGTCTTCAGAGAGGTGCCATCAGAAAGCGTGGCGAAGAGAGAATCGCCGTTTTTTCTTATGGAGCGGACAGAACGGTTGAGAAAAAGGCCGATGCCGTTCTCCCTCAGGTGATGGTGTATTTCGCAGGCCATGTCATAATCCAATGAGTTGATCACATGGCTTCCCAGCTCCGCAATAGAAACTTTAAGACCGGCCCGGCTGAGATTTTCAGCCATTTCTATGCCGATATACCCGCCGCCAACCACCAAAGCTTTTTTCGCGTTTCTTTCTCCGATAAAATTTTTGATACGGATGGTATCGGGAATATTCCTCAAGGTAAATACTCCATCAAGATCGGCTCCCTCCAATGGGGGAATAATGGGAAAGACGCCGGGAGAAAACATCAGTTTGTCATAGCCTTCCTCATAGGTTTCACCAGTCTTACAGCGGCAGATTGTCACCTTTTTGAGATTTGGATCGATAGCAACAGCTTCATGATATATCCTGACATCAATACGGAACCTTTTTGAAAAGTCTTGAGGCGTCTGAAGGGTTAAAGCACTCTGATCTGTAATTTCCCCCCCAATATAATAGGGAAGGCCGCAGTTTGCAAAAGATATATAACCACCGCGTTCCAACAGGATAATTTCCGCTTTTTCATTCAGCCGCCGCAATCTTGCCGCGGCCGAGGCGCCGCCTGCTACGCCGCCGACAATTAAAACCTTCATGAAAATACCTCCTTTTGTTTTACTGTTATTGTAACATAAGAATTCCTCTGCAACAAGAAAACGATGAGATTATTTGAATTGCGAGACAGTTTTCTGGCCATTGAAGAAGGGAAATCATTTGAAATCTTTATATTTGTAAAGTTTTGCAAATAAAGACGTAAATTCGGTTAAATTACGTCCTTATTTCTTTTGAATTTTACCTATATAATAAAAAGTATATTCAAATATTTTGAAATCTTATTGGAAGATGACAAAGAAAAGGATGTGGGATGCATGGCGCAGAATTTTGAGGCGCAAAAATATTATTTAGCGGTTGATATCGGCGCTTCCAGCGGCCGGCATATTCTCGGCAGCATGAAAAATGGACGCATTGTTTTGGAAGAGGTTTACCGGTTCAAAAACGGTCTGGTACAGAAGAACGGGCATTTATGCTGGGATCTTGATTCCTTGTTTCAATCTATCCTTGAAGGGATGAAGGAATGTGGTAAACGTGGGAAAATTCCTGTTACTATGGGGATTGACACATGGGCTGTGGATTTTGTTTTGTTGGATAAAAACGATCAGCTTTTGGGAGATACCGTAGCTTACCGCGACGGCAGAACCCAGGGAATCGACAAGGAAATAGAAAAAACGGTTCCCTTTGAGGAATTGTACCGGAGGACGGGAATTCAAAAACTGGTCTTTAATACCATTTACCAGCTGGCAGCCTTAAAAAAGGAGCATCCGGAATATTTAGAAAAAGCGAAATCCTATTTGATGATTCCGGAATATTTCAATTTCCTTCTTACGGGGAAAAAGTTAAACGAATACACCAACGCTTCCTCCACCGCGTTGCTGGATGCTTATGGAAAGAAGTGGGATAAGGAGTTATTGGAAAAGCTCGGATTTCCATCAGAAATATTTGGGGAACTTCATCTTCCCAAAACTTCCGTCGGCCGTCTTACGGAGACGGTGAAAAAAGAGGTCGGCTTTGACTGTGAGGTCGTCCTTCCCGCAACACATGATACGGGATCCGCGGTTTTGGCTGTGCCCGCTAATGACGATGATTATATTTATTTAAGTTCCGGCACCTGGTCGCTGATGGGAGTGGAAAGCATGACTCCCAATTGCTCGGACGAGAGCCGCCGCCTCAATTTTACCAATGAAGGAGGGGCTGACTACCGTTTCCGTTATCTAAAAAATATTATGGGCCTTTGGATGATCCAATCTGTAAAAAAAGAGCTGGAGGATAAATATTCTTTCGATGATCTTTGTGAGCTTGCCCGTCAGGCAAAGGAGTTTCATTCCTTGGTCAATGTGAATGACAACACCTTCCTTGCGCCTGATAGTATGATTGACGCTATTAAAAACTATTGCAGGCAGACCCGGCAGCAGGAGCCTGAAACTATTGGAGAGATTTCCGCCTGTGTATACAACAGCCTTGCCAGCAGCTATGCGTCCACAATCAACGAATTGGAAGAACTGACCGGCAAATCTTATTCCCGCCTCCATATTGTCGGAGGAGGCTGCAAGGACGCTTACTTGAATGAGCTTACCGCTCGTTATACGGGAAAGCAGGTTTATGCGGGCCCTGTGGAAGCGACGGCTTTGGGAAACCTGCTGGCCCAGATGCTGAAGGAGGGGATCTTTTCGTCCCTTGAGGAAGCGAGAAGCGCTGTCGCCGCTTCTTTCGATATTCGCGCGGTAGAGGTTTAGTCCTCCAATCTTGTGATGGGTTCCTTGGGAGCATTAATCTTATAAACTTATTTCTGAATGAAAGGATGTCTGAGAAATGAATACAAGGTATGAATCCGCAAAAGAAATGTATGCAAAGCTTGGCATTGATACAGAGGCTGCAATGGAGAAATTGGCAAAGACTCCGATTTCCATTCACTGCTGGCAGGGCGATGATGTCGGCGGTTTTGAGAATTCGGGAGAGCTGTCGGGAGGAATCGCCGCGACTGGAAATTATCCCGGAAAGGCACGCAACGCGGAAGAACTGATGAAAGATTTTGACAAGGCTATTTCTCTCATTCCCGGCAGACACCGTATTAACCTGCATGCTATCTATGCCATTACCGATGGGGAAAAGGTGGACAGGGATAAGCTGGAGCCCAAGCATTTTAAAAAATGGGTGGACTTTGCAAAGGAAAGAGGGCTGGGGATCGACTTTAATCCCACTTTTTTCTCTCATCCTCTTGCGGCAGACAGCTTGACATTATCTCATCCAGATGATAAAATTCGTAATTTCTGGATTGAGCACGGAAAAGCATGCCGCCGTATCGCGGAATATTTTGGAAAAGAGCTGGGGACGCCTTGCCTGAATAACATCTGGATTCCTGACGGCTATAAAAATATTCCGGCTGATAAAATCGGACCCCGTGCCCGTCTGAAGGATTCCCTGGATCAAATCCTTGCCGAGCCGGTGGACAAACAGTATGTGATCGATTCTGTTGAGTCTAAAGTATTTGGTTTGGGCTTGGAAAGCTTCACAGTTGGTTCTCATGAGTTTTACATGAATTATGCCGCTCAGAGGCACATTCTCTGCCTCCTTGATAATGGGCACTATCATCCGACAGAGGTTGTTTCCGATAAGATTCCCTCCATGCTTCTTTTCTCGGATAAACTCGCTCTTCATGTTACCCGCCCTGTCCGCTGGGATAGCGATCATGTGGTTCTTTTGGAGGATGAACTCAAAGAAATCGCCAACGAAATTGTCCGCTGCAATGCGTTGGACAGGGTTCTCATTGGATTGGATTATTTTGACGCAAGCGTCAACCGTATTTCCGCCTGGGTGGTGGGGACAAGAAATATGCAGAAGGCGCTGCTCAATGCCCTTTTGATTCCTCATGAGGCCTGCAAAAAATTGCAGGATGAAAATAAGTTTACCCAGCTGATGGCATTGCAGGAGGAATTAAAGACTTATCCTCTCGGGGATGTCTGGGACGAATTCTGTTCCCGCAACAACGCTCCCTGTAAAATGGACTGGTTGCCTGAGGTGGAAAGATATGAGAGGGAAGTCCTGTCCAAAAGGATTTGATTTTCAAACGCCTTCAAAGAAATCTGTTTTCATTTGTATTTTTAATGGCATAGCCCTAAAAGGCTATGCCATTTTTATCGATGGCAGTGAAATAATACTTCCGCTCCTGACAAAGACAGGCGGAGAAAATTGAAAGGGCGATTTTCTAATGAAAATTGAAGCCGATGCCCTTAATTGTCAGATTTCAGTTATTTGTGAATCGTGAGGAGGTGTCTTTATTTTGCTTATATCAGGTATGAAAGAGTCTTAGGTGGTTATTGAATGTTTTTCTTTTGGCGATAGGCATAACGGTTGTGCTTTAATTGAAAAGGGAGGAGAGGGAATAGCGTTTATTCAATATCCACAGGAAAAATGTGTTACAGAAATTGTTGAAGAAATAAGAACATTAGAAAAAATGGCTTGGCCTAGCTGTGAAGATGATGAAGGATTTCCTTCAGCTTCGAACACTTATGTCACCTCATTTGTTTTGATGGAAAAATCTTGCTGTTTGTCATGTAGGAGTAAAAAAGCATACGTTATCATAAAGGGTAGTCCTATGTGGCTTACGGTTTGAGTGAAGTTGTGGCATACCCTAACTATCGAAATCGTGGGATTGTTTCTGATATGATATAAAAAGTGGGAAGATATATTATAGAGCGGTATCCGGATATCAGTATTTTCACCTGTGAAAAAAGCAAGGGCCCTTTTTACACAGGTTGTGGATGGAATATGATCAAAGGCGCATGCTTTTGCAGGAGGGACAAAAGAAAAAACTTTTTGCGGCGATAGTTTGGAGCTGTCAACAATGATGATGTTTATTTCTCACAAGAGCAAATTGCATCAAGCCAATTTTGAAAGCACAGATACTGTCTTTGATTTGGGAGAGGGACAGCTGTGGTAATGGGGTAATTTATTAAATTTGTTTTATGCAATCTTTAAATAAGATAAGAGAGAAATACTTCTAAAAATCTTTTCCTTTCTGAGGAAAAGATTTTTTGTATATTATAGGTAAATCTGCAAAAAACATGAAATAGAATGACAGGAGGCGCGGTGATATGTTTCAATCAATTCGTCAGAGGCTTCAGGCCTACCTGATGCAAAAGCAGATTTCGCCTGAAGTAAATGGTCAGACAACCCAGCTGAAGCCGGAGCTCATGGAGAATTTAATCAAAATCCGTCAGGATTTCCAGGGAACGAGTGATCTGGTTATCCGGGAAATGCAATTGGGCAGGATTTCTGCGGCTCTCGTCTGTATGGAAGGGATGATCAATATCCAGGCCATTGCCCAAGGAGTCCTCAATCCACTGCTGAAGGGCGATTATTCCTCTTGTGATACGCCACAACAGCAGTTCGCGGCGGTGAGAGATAGTCTGGTGGCTCTGTCGGAACAGTCGGAAATATCAAATTACGAAGAGTTATATGGTTTGATTATGTCCGGCTTCGCCGTAATTTTATTGCAGGGATGCCCCCATGGGCTGGCTATCGGGGTACAGGGCTTTAATTTCAGGTCGGTATCGGAGCCCGCGACGGAAACCATGCAGCGGGGCTCCAGGGAAGGTTTTGTAGAAGTGCTGAGGATCAATGTATCTATGATCCGCCGCAGAATGAAAACAACGGACTTGCAGTTTGAAATGCTGAAGGTGGGGAGCAAAAGCCAGACTGATGTTTGCCTATGCTATATGAAAAGCGTGGTTTCCCGCGATATTCTTCAAAATGTCAGAGCAAAGCTGCAGGCTGTTCCCTTGGAAACCGTATTGGAGACAGGCTATCTCCAGCCATATTTGGATGACAAACCCTTTTCCCTTTTTTCCGGGGTGGGTGTCTGTGAACGTCCCGACACATTATGCGGGAAAATAGCGGAAGGACGGATCGGCGTTTTAGTGGATGGAACGCCCATGGTTCTGATTGTACCCTATCTTTTTGTGGAAAATTTTCAAAGCTTTGACGATTATGCCGACAGGCCTTATTTTGCTACCTTTACCCGATGGCTCAAATATATTTCTTTTTTTATCGCCACCCTTCTGCCGGGGCTGTTTGTAGCTATCGGCACCTATCATCTTGAGCTGTTCCCAACCCCCATGCTTTATAATCTTGCTGTGGCGGAATCGTCCCAGCCTTTTTCACTGATGGTGGAAGCTCTGGTGATCCATTTTATTTATGAATTGATGCGGGAGGCCGGGCTGCGCCTTCCCAAACCCATCGGACACGTGGTCGGTATTATCGGCGGCCTGGTGATTGGCGACGCGGCAGTAAAAGCCGGGATTATCAGTTCTCCGATGATCATGGTGGTGGCCCTGACCGCGATCAGTTCCTTCGTTATTCCCCAGCTTTATGAGCCGATGACCATCCTGCGCTTTTTATTTATTGTGGTGGGGGGCACCACCTATTTAATGGGATTGATGCTGGTGTTTGCCGCTGTTGTAGTCAATCTTTGTTCCATTAACCCTTATGGAATTCCCTATTCGGCGCCGCTGTCTCCTTTTCGAGGAAAAAGCCTTCGTGATGTATTGATCCGTTCTAATTGGAAAAAACTAGGAAAAAAGAATATTAAAATTCAGAACATGCCCGGTTCAGATAAGATGGAACCCTGAGTGCAAAAGCAAAGGAATGGCCGGGCCGTAAGGACAGAAAATTTTATTTTCAGGGGGGAACCGGATGCACCAGACAAGAACAATCAGTGCCGGACAGTTCTTTTGTATGCTCTATGTCAGCAATGTCATCAATATTTTAACCAATACACCCGGAGTACAAAGTGTGGAGAATATGCAAAATATCTTTTACGGTACCCCTCTCATCCTGATTGCCTCTATTCTGCTGTGCCTTCCGATTTTATTCCTTCACCGCCGCCACAGAGAAATGAATCTCATTGATATGACCAGATACCATGTAGGAAAATGGGCCGCGGTACTAGTCGCCGTCGGTTATTCCGCCTTATTTCTATATAATGCCGCTTTATCAATTGCCAGATATAATGTTTATATCAAAGCCACCATGCTTCCCCGAGCATCGGTTTTGATACTATCCTTGGCTGTGGTTGGTACGGCCTGTTACGGAGCCTTTCTGGGAATTGAGGCGCTGGCACGGGCGGCAGGGCTCTTTTTTATAGGAATTCTTGCCTCCTTGATTTTTATATTTTGCGCCCTTGTTCCGGAGGTTTCTCTGCTCCATTTTTCTGCCCCGGGCTATTATGGGACTGGTCCCGTAGTCAAAGAATCGGTGACCATGGTGTCTGGAATTACAGAAATCGCTACCATGGTAGTGCTTTTGCCCTATGTCAGGGGGAAAATTAAGGGGAAATTTGTCCTTTGGGGAATCGGGGAAACGGTAACAATAGGCTTGGTGGCGTTTTTTGTCATAGGCGTTTTGGGAGACTATACTACAATGCAGCTATTTCCCTTCCATGTTGCCTCAACAATAGCGAAAATTGGTTCCCTGCAAAGGTTAGACGCCCTCCATGTGGCGGTTTGGACCACGGGGCTTTACATTAAGGTGGCTCTGTTTTTACTGGCTCTTTCTGTCAGTGTTACCAATTTGTCTGGAAAAAAGGCTGGTAGGATAGCCCTTTTGGTGGGTGCGGCGATTGCCCTGGCGACGGGGATGTTATTCACAAATACACCGAGTATGATTGCGCAATTGGCCTCTGTGGATATTACAATATTTTTGGCAGTTGTATTTTTTGCACTGATTCCCTTGGCGGTGCTGCTCACAGACATTATAAAGGAGCAGATAAGAAAACACAGGGAAAAGCTTGGATAGGAGCTGTCATCATGGAAGGGAGAAATTTATGAACCGCAAAGGAAGATTAGTGATATTAACAGGCGTTCTGCTAAGCTGTCTGGCCTTTCAGGGATGTGAAAATGGAACCCCAATCAAGGAGCGCGTTATTGTACAGAACGCCGGGGTGGATCGCGTTGAGGGAGGATATGAGCTTTCTATCAATGCTTTTTTATCGGATTTTGCCGGCGACGCCGAAGGGGGAACCTCCAAAACCGCGTTTTTATCCCGTGAGGGAAGTACAATCGCGGATGCCTTAGGCGGAATAGGGAAATTGACGGGCCGCCTGCCTTTTTTCTCCCATAACCAGGGTGTTGTAATAGGGGGGGAAACAGCGAGGGACGGTTGAGAGGATATCCTGGTTTTTTTCAGTGATTATTTTGAATGCCGGCCGAACGCCGGGGTTTTTCTCACGGAGGGAACGGCGAAAGAAGCATTGGAGCTTAAAGGGAAGGATACTGTTCTCGCTGCGAAGGATCTCCAGCAGCTTTCCCAAACAGGAAATTTAAATGGGACAATTTCCGAAACAACGGTTTATGAGGTGGCGGAAACTTTGGGCAAGGATGGAATGGCTGTTTGTATTCCAATTCTGTCAGTACTGGAGGAAGGCGAGGACGGGCGGCTGTATGTGGAACAGTCCGGTCTGGTCAAGGAAGGACGGCTTGTGGATTTTTTGACGCCGGAGGAAACCATGGGCGTGATGTTTTTAAATAATGAAATCCGACAGGCGGGAATTTATCTTCACTTAGAGGAAGGGGATGCGGTGACTGTGGGCATTATGAATGCAAAAACCGATATCAGTGTCGGCATGGTAGATGGTAACCCGGAATTTACAGTTCATGTGTTTGCGGAAGGTGAACCTGTTGAAAAGCTTTACCGCAAGGGCGAACCTCTGGATGATGACTTTTTTCTACAGCTCAACCTTAGGTGTGAAGAGGAAATTAAACAAAACATTGAAAGCGCAATCCGAAAAACAGTAATTTCCAATCAGGCCGACGCGCTGCATCTTGGGGATCGGATCAGGCAGACCTTCCCAGACTATTGGAAGGAAAATGAACTGCAATGGAGCTCAAAAATTTCTGACTGCGATTTCAAAATTACAGTGGATACCAATATAAGAAAGCTGGGTCATTCCCTGGGCGGCTGATTAGCCGCCCTTTTTTATGGGCTCTGTTTCATATTCCATGAAAAATTTGATTGAGAAAGCTTGTGGAAAAGCTTCCCGGAACGGGGATTTTAAGATTTAAAAAAGAAAAATTCCAATATACCATCGTAATTGTGAGGGTATCTGTTTTGAGTCAACCGAGGGTAGATGTGTGAGGCTGTCAGTCATTTCGTACCTTGCTTGTCCTATTTTGGTGGCTTCTTTCTCTCTCCCCATATAGGAACAAAATACCTGTTATCTTGGACGGATGAGCAACTGGAAAAATTGATTTATTTCGGCAAGGAAAATAAAAAAAGTTCCAGCCTATAGGATTGCAAATCATCAAAGATCATATATAATAGATACATGAGATTGAATATAAATTATCACCGCTTTTTATTTTCGATCAATCAAAAGCAAAGGGGAAACGGATAATGGCAATGACATTTTCTGTATCTTTGGCCCATATGATGGACGAATTGACGCTGGAATCTATTTATATGCCCTGCGATCCTCAGGAGGTTATGGTTTCATCTATGGAAATCAACCGTCCAGGGCTGGAATTAGCGGGCTTTTTTGAGTTTTATGATAACACCAGGCTGGTGGTAATGGGAAAATCGGAAATCGCTTTTTTGACGGGTATGGAACAAGAACGACGGAACGAAATTGTAGATTCTCTTTTTTCCCGAAAGGCGCCTGCTATTATTATTGCAAGGGACATGGAACCTTTGCCTGAATTACTGGCGGCCGCGAAACGTTATGAGGTGCCGCTGCTGCGTACAAAGGAGGTAACTTCCAGATTTGTGGCGCGGGTAGTATCTTATTTGTCCGTCGAGCTTGCTCCCAGGGTGACTCGTCACGGCGTTTTGGTAGAGGTGTATGGTGAAGGTATGCTGATCACCGGAGACAGCGGTGTGGGAAAAAGTGAAACAGCCATTGAGCTGGTAAAGAGGGGACATCGGCTGATTGCGGATGACGCGGTAGAGATTAAGGCGGTATCGGATAAAACGTTAGTAGGCTCCGCCCCCGCGAATATCCGCCATTTTATCGAATTGAGAGGGATCGGGATCATCAATGCCCGCCGTATTTTTGGTATGGGGGCTGTCAAGCTGACGGAAAAGATAGATATGATTGTCCAGCTGGAGATTTGGGACGGGACCAAGGTTTATGACCGGATGGGGATGGATAATGAATATGCGGAAATCCTTGGCGTCCAGGTGCCCCTGATGACCATTCCCGTCAAGCCGGGGCGCAATCTCGCAATTATTCTTGAGGTCGCGGCCATGAACAACCGGCAGAAAAAAATGGGATATAATGCGGCGCAGGAGCTTCTCTCAAATTTGGGAATGGATCCCTCCATGGTTTCCGCCCCTAAAAAGGTGGTCAAGCCGGATTGGGAAAGCTACCGCTAGAAAAGAGGATATGAATGAGATTAATCGCAGATATGCACTGTCATACCCTGGCGAGTGCGCACGCCTACAGTACAATTCAGGAAATGGCCGCGGCGGCAAGAAAGCGTGGGCTGATGGCCATTGCGGTTACGGATCATGGAATTACAATGGAGGATGCTCCTCATCCATGGTATTTTCAAAATCAAAAGGTGCTTCCCCGGGTGATAGAGGGGGTCAACGTCCTGAAAGGGATGGAGGCCAATATTCTGGACGGGGACGGCAATCTTGATATCAGGGAAGAGGCTCTTCGCGGGCTGGAGTGGGTTGTCGCTTCCATCCATTATGGGGTTCCTGAGAATGATAAAGAAGCGTGTACAAACGCCTGGTTTCAGGTGGCAAAAAAAGATTTTGTCCGTGTCATCGGTCACAGCGGTACTTTAAAATATCCATATGATTATGAACCGGTTATCAAGGAATTTGGTGCCAGAGGCAAACTGGTGGAAATTAATGTGGGAACCTTCTACAATGACAGAAGAACCTCCATTCCCAATTGTATGAAAATTCTTCAACTCTGCAAAAAACATTCCGTTCCCGTGATCGTTGATTCAGATTCCCATTTTTCTGGTGGATTGGGAAAATTCGCGCCGGCGTTAAGGCTTCTGGAAGAAGCGGAATTTCCGGAGGAGCTGGTTATAAACGCAGAGGAACGGCGGTTTAGAAATTATGTCTGGAAGTATTGCGGTATTCACCTTTCCGCGACCTATCTCAATCTGAGAAACGGAGAAAAGATTGTCGCGAGAAAAAAAGCGTTGTGACAGGCAGACTCATATGAAATTGCCGGGGATCCGGAATCAACATAAGAAAAGGGGATTATTAACATGTATACCATAGGGATTGATCTGGGCGGCACCAATATTGCGGCAGGAGTTGTCAATGACTCATTTGAAATTATTGGAACAGCGAAAACCAAGACCCTTTTGCCTCGTCCTGCGGAAGCAATTTGTGACGATATGGCAAAAGTCGCGCGGGAGGCCGCGGAAAACGCGGGAATTTCCATGGAGGATATCGCTTGGGTTGGCATTGGAACCCCCGGGACCTGTAATATGGAAACAGGAATCGTGGAGTATTCCAACAATCTGGATTTCCACCAATGTCCAATGAGCTCCATGATGACAGAACGCCTGAATAAAAAAATATATATAGAGAACGACGCCAATGCCGCCGCTTATGGGGAATTCTATGCCGGAGCCGCAAAGGGCACTAGAAATGCTGTGGCTATTACTCTGGGAACTGGCGTCGGCGGAGGGATTATCATTAACGGCAAAATTTACAGCGGTTCCAATTGCGCTGGAGCGGAGCTTGGCCACATTGTAATTCAAAAAGGCGGCCGCCGCTGTACCTGCGGGCGAGAGGGCTGCTGGGAAGCCTACGCTTCTGCCACTGCCTTGATCTATCAGACTAAAATTTCAATGGTGAAGCATCCGGATTCCCTTATGTGGGACCTTGTCGATAAAGACATCCTCAAGGTAAACGGGCGGACGGCTTTTGACGCTATGAGAAAAGGAGACGCGGCGGGCAAGGCCGTGGTCGACGCTTATATTGATTATGTTGCCTGCGGCCTGACCGATGTGATCAATATTTTCCAGCCGGAGGTTGTCTGTATTGGCGGGGGAATCTCAAAAGAAGGGGAAACTCTTCTCGCGCCTATCCGCAGTTATGTAGAACGGGAGCGTTACAGCAAGTATTCTTCCAAACAGACAAAGATCTGTCAGGCTCAGTTGGGAAATGATGCTGGAATTATCGGCGCCGCCCTCTTGGGAAATTTGATGGAATAGGTTGGAGCATCCTGGCCATAGTAATAGTAAAGAGAGAAAGCCGGCGGCTGTTCTGCCGGCTTTCTGGCCTTATATCTGAAAAACTTGGAGGACAGTGATGGAGCGATTGTCTCAAATTGAAGAAATAGCCAAAAAGCATGGCTGTGGTATTTTGCACAGTGAACCGATGAACAAACATACGACTTTCCATATCGGAGGACCAGCTGATCTTTTTATTTATGTGAGTTCCATGGAGGCTCTGCAATTGATAAAAAAAAGCTGCGGGGAAGAGAAGATTCCTTGTATGATCTGTGGAAAGGGATCCAATATGCTGGTGAAGGATTCCGGTATCCGTGGGGTGGTTTTAAAGCTGGGTTCAGAATTTGAAAGTATCTCCTGCGAGGGAACCACTATTACCTGTGGTGCCGGGGCAAGTCTTGCCGCCCTTGCGGTATTCGCTCAAAAAAAGGGACTGTCGGGTCTTGAGTTTTCCTATGGCATTCCTGGAACGGTGGGCGGAGCGGCCTTTATGAACGCGGGTGCTTACGGTGGGGAAATGAAGGATGTTATGGTTTCGTGCAGTCATGTGGATAGTAGAGGAGAAATTGGGAGCTATTCAGGAGAAAAGCTTCAGCTTTCTTACCGGAAAAGTGTCTATTCCGACCTGGACTATGTGATAACTTCGGCAAAATTTGAACTTTCGCAGGGGGAGCCCCAAAAAATATGGGAGAGAATGAAGGAGTATATGTCTCGGCGGGAAGCAAAACAGCCGCTTGAATATCCAAGTGCGGGAAGTATTTTTAAGCGTCCGGAAGGGCAGTATGCAGGCACTCTGATCGAACAGTGCGGATTGAAAGGAATCCAGATAGGCGGGGCGCGGGTGAGCGAAAAGCATGCGGGTTTTATTGTTAATACAGGAGGAGCCACCTGTGAGGATGTAGAGAGTCTGATTCATTTGATTCAGGAGACGGTTGAGAAAAAAACCGGTTATTTTCTTGAGTGTGAGGTCAGAAGTATTTCCTGAAGAGAAATGCTGGGAAAGAAAAAGCATCTTGAAAAGAGAGCAAAAAAGCGAAGAATTTTGTAACCATGGAAAGGGTAGAAGCTTATGGAATTTATCATTGTCACAGGAATATCCGGCGCGGGAAAAACGCAGGCTATGCACTCGCTGGAAGATATTGGGTTTTATTGCGTTGATAACATTCCTCCCAAGCTTCTGCCCACTTTTTACGATCTTTGCCTTCATTCAACGGAGTCTCTGCAAAAGGTAGCCGTTGTCATTGATGTTCGTGGCGGAGAACTGTTCCACAGCCTGATGGACGAGCTGAATGCTCTTAAGAAAGCGAAAAATAACTATAAGATTCTATTTTTGGATGCCAGTGATAATATTTTGAAGCGCAGATACCAGGAGACACGGCGTAAGCATCCTTTGGCTGCCAGTGTGGAAGGCTCGGTGGAACGGGCCATACAACGGGAAAGGGAGCAGCTGATGCCCATTCGTGAGGTTGCGGATTATATTATTGACTCCTCTTTTTTGTCCAACGCCCAGATGAAGGAACGGATTTCCAGTCTCTTTTTGGAGGATGGCTCTCAGGCGCTGATTGTCAATTGCATGTCTTTTGGTTTTAAATATGGTTCTCCGGCGGAGGCGGATTTGGTTTTCGATGTGCGCTGTCTTCCCAATCCTTTTTACATAGAAAGCTTAAGGCACAAGACCGGACTGGATAAAGAGGTACGGGATTTTGTCATGGAATCCAGGGATTCCCAGGAATTCCTGAACCGGATTTTGGATTTCATTGATTTTTCCCATCCTCTATACTGTAACGAAGGAAAAAGCCAGCTTGTGGTCGCTATCGGATGTACAGGAGGAAAACACCGTTCGGTCACTTTTGCGGAACTGCTTTATCAGCATTTGCTTGCGAATGGGAAAAGAGCCAGGACCAATCACAGGGATATCGGAAAGGTATAAATACCGGAGGAAAAAAGATGTCGTTTTCCAATCAGGTAAAAAAAGAGCTGTGCGCTTTGCAACAGAAAGAATGCTGTAGAAAAGCCCAGGCCTATGGCATGCTTTTGTTTGGAAAAAGCTTCAGTCTTTTGGCCATGGGGATACAAACGGAAAATTATGCGGCGGCAAAGCTGATCTCTGAATGCCTAGCAGAAGAGACAGGCTGTATGATACAGGTTTCACACCCTTCTGGGGATGGGCGGAAATTTTATACCATATCAGTGGACAGCCGCGAGGAACGTGAACGGATATTAGAGCATTTTGGTTATACGGGCTTGGAGCCAAACATTCGTGTGAATATGGCAAATATGGAGCAGGACTGCTGCCTTTCCGCTTTTCTCAGGGGTGCTTTTCTGACCTGTGGAACAGTGATGGATCCCCAAAAGGGATACCGGCTGGAATTTTTGATTCCGCATAAAAACCTTTCAGAAAGCTTTCTGGAATTTTTCAGTCAGCTCGGAGACTTTTCGATCCGTCCAAAATTGATCCGGCGCCGGGGAAGCTATGTGCTGTACTTAAAAAGCAGTGAGGAAATTATGGATTTGCTTACCTATATGGGAGCTGTACGTTCTTCTATGGAATATATGCAGGTTAAGATGATAAAGGAGGTTCGAAACGACGTCAATCGCCGGACAAATTTTGACACGGCGAATATTGATAAAATTGTCTCTGCCTCCGCTCAGCAGGCGGAGGCCATCCGGTTACTGGCGGAGAGAAACCGTCTTAAGGAGTTGCCGGAAGAATTACAGGAAATGGCCGCGCTGCGATTGAAATATCCGGAAATGTCCCTGCGGGAACTGGGAGAACAGCTGGATCCTCCAATTACCCGTTCCGGTGTGAATCACCGTCTGAGAAAGCTCACAGAGCTTGCGGAGAAGCTGGAAGATTGAATAAGACAGAAAAAACAAAGCGTCGGATAAGGCGGGAGGAGGATTGTCAGGATGAGTGGGTTTGCACATTTGCATTTGCATACAGAATATAGTCTGCTGGACGGTGCCTGCCGGATCGAACGGCTCATGGAGCATATCAAAACGATTGGTCAGGATAGCGTCGCTATAACCGATCA
>JAHZIE010000025.1:16772-19705 GCA_019419895.1 Clostridiales bacterium
GACAGCTGTGCCATCACCGACCATGGCGTCATGTTCGGCGTCATTGATTTTTACAGGCAGGCGAAAAAGTATGGTATCCATCCCGTCATCGGCTGTGAGGTTTACTGTGCCCCCCGGTCGCGTTTTGATAAGGTTCATGGATTGGACACTGAAAGTCGTCATCTGGTTCTTTTGTGTGAAAATAACCAGGGATATCAGAATCTGACTGCTTTGGTTTCCAGAGGATGGACAGAAGGTTTTTATGGAAAACCGCGAATTGATTATGAGCTTTTGGGGGAATATCATGAAGGGCTTATTTGCTTGTCCGCCTGTTTGGCGGGAGAAATTCCCCGCGCGCTGGAACGGCAGGACTATGAAGGAGCTAAGGAATCCGCTTTGCGTCTAGACTCCATTTTTGGACGAGGAAATTTTTTCCTTGAGCTCCAAGATCATGGGATCATGGAGCAAAAACGAATTAACCCTTCTATGATTCGTCTTTCTAATGAAACAGGGATTCCTCTGGTGGCGACAAATGACTGCCATTACATCAAAAAGGAAGACAGCAGGATGCACCATGTCCTTTTGTGTATCCAGACAAACCATACTATTGAAGATGAGGACGGTATGGAATTTGCTTCTGATGAATTTTACGTTAAATCTGAGGAAGAAATGCGCGGGCTTTTTCCAAACATACCGGAGGCATTTGACAATACCGAAAAAATAGCCAAGCGCTGCCAGGTGGAATTTACCTTTGGGCAGACTAAGCTTCCTCATTTTGATGTTCCCGGCGGCAGGGATCATTTGGAATATTTTTCCGATCAGTGCTATGCGGGACTGAAAAAGCATTATGGAGAGCATCCCAGTCCGGAAATTACAGAACGTCTGGAATATGAGCTGAGGACAATCTCTGAAATGGGCTATGTGGATTATTATCTCATTGTCCATGATTTTGTCCGGTATGCGAAATCCAAGGGAATTCCCGTGGGCCCAGGAAGGGGATCCGGTGCGGGAAGCCTGGCGGCTTACTGCATTGGAATTACGGGAATCGATCCGATAAAATATCAGCTTCTTTTTGAACGTTTTCTCAATCCGGAAAGGGTAAGCATGCCGGATTTTGACATTGATTTTTGTTATGAGCGGAGGCAGGAAGTTATCGATTACGTCGTGGAGAAATATGGCCACGATCATGTCGCTCAGATTGTCACCTTTGGAACAATGGCTGCCAGAGGCGCTATTCGCGATGTAGGGCGCGCTTTGGCCGTCCCCTATGCCACGGTAGATTCAGTGGCTAAACTTGTGCCCATGGAGTTAAATATCACCATCGACGCCGCTCTGAAAAAATCTTCCGAACTCAGGGCAATGTATGAAAGTGATCCCCAGATTAAGGAATTGATAGACACAGCCAAAGAGTTGGAAGGAGTTCCTCGTCACGCCTCAACACACGCGGCTGGTGTGGTGATCACTGAACAGCCAGTGATGGCTTATGTTCCTTTGGCAAAAAATGACGAGGCGGTCGTTACCCAATTCACCATGACCACTCTGGAGGAGCTTGGCTTACTGAAAATGGATTTTCTGGGCCTGAGAACTTTGACAGTGATCAGCGACGCGGAAAAAATGATCCAAAAAGAAAATCCGGATTTTTCTATGGATCATATCGATATGCAGGATAAGGATGTTTTTGCAATGCTTTCCGCCGGGGATACCGCCGGGGTATTCCAGTTTGAATCGGCGGGCATGCGCAGTGTCCTAATGCAGCTTGGCCCGGAAAGCATTGAGGATATGATTGCGGTGATTTCGCTTTATCGCCCAGGACCGATGGATTCTATCCCGATGTATATCGAAAACCGCCATCATCCAGAACGGGTCAAATATCTTCATCCAAAGCTGAGCAAAATTCTGGATGTCACCTATGGCTGTATGGTCTATCAGGAGCAGGTTATGCAGGTGTTTCGCGAGCTTGCAGGCTATTCTTTTGGCAGGGCCGATATTGTCCGGCGTGCCATGTCAAAAAAGAAAGCCGATGTGATGAATCGGGAAAGGGAAATCTTTGTCAATGGGCTGACAGATGAGCAGGGCAATGTGATTGTGGAAGGCTGCCTGCGCCGTGGAGTTGATAAAGAGATTGCCATGGAAATTGTCAGCCAAATGGAAAGCTTCGCTTCTTATGCCTTTAATAAGTCTCATGCGGCGGCCTATGCGGTGGTGGCCTATCAAACCGCTTATTTGAAATGCAAACATCCAAAGGAATTTATGGCCGCTCTCCTCACCAGTGTATTGGATAATTCCAACAAGGTCGCCGAATATATTGCCGAATGCCAAAAGCTGTCTATTTCCGTTCTTCCCCCCAGCGTAAATGAGAGCGGCCTGGGTTTTTCCGTCTCACAGGGAAATATCCGCTTTGGGCTTCTCGCTATTAAGAACCTGGGCAGAGGCCTTATCAGGGAGATCCTGGCTGATAGGCAGAAGGACGGACGATATACATCATTTTATGATTTCTGCAAGCGTTTGCAGGGAAAAGAAATGAATAAACGCGCGCTGGAGAGCCTGATCAAATGCGGGGCATTGGATGGATTAGGAGCAAACCGCAAGCAGATGCTCAACGGGATGTCTATGGTGCTCGATGCATTGGAAGCGTCCCGCAAAAAAAATTTGGAAGGGCAGATTGGCTTTTTTGATGCTGGTCTGGATACCCAGCAGGATCGTGGTCCTGCCCTGCCAAATCTGGAAGAGTTTTCCCTTATGGAACGTCTGGCTATGGAAAAGGAAATTGCAGGACTGTATCTGTCAGGGCATCCCATGTCTGAATATACGGGACTGGCGGAACGAATAAAAGCGGCAAAGGTGGGAGATATTCTTTCCAGTGCCGAGGAGGGGAATACCGGCATTTATCAGGATGGCAGCATTGTGACTCTCCTTTGCATTGTGGCTTCCTCGAAAACCAAGGTGACAAAAAA
>JAHZIE010000025.1:19715-20863 GCA_019419895.1 Clostridiales bacterium
CAACGCTACGATGGCTTTTGTGCAGCTTGAGGATGTAACTGGATCCATTGAAATGCTTGTTTTCCCCAAAATTTTATCTTCTTATGGTGTCATTTTAAAGGAGGGAAGCGTCGTAAAGGTAAGAGGGAAAGTCAGCCTGAGGGAGGATGAGGATCCCAAAATTATTTGCGAAAGGGTGGAAGCCGGAATAAGCGAGGAACAAGAATCTCTAAGAGGGGACGAATCGACCGCTGTTCCCATACATGAGGATGGTACTCCCACAAGCATTCCAGCGAGAAGGTCGTCATCCAGGGCTGGTGTTTATCTCAGGGTTCCTTCCATGGAAAGCCTGCAGTTTCGAAAGGCGAAAAATCTTTTGGAGATCTTTGAAGGGACAACCCCGGTTTATTTTCGTTTTGCCGACAATGGAAAACTGATGGCCGCGCCGAGAAGTATGTGGACAGATTGGAATGGGGTTTTAAAAGAGGAATTGGAACGTCTGCTTGGAATGGAAAATATAGCTGTAAAGGAATAAGACTTAATAGCGTCTTTTTGAAACGACATACCGAAGGCTGCTTTGATAGAGCAATTTATTTGTTTTATCAAAGCAGCCTTTTGTTATTAAAAAATTGGGATTTATGCAAAAAAACAATTAGAAGAGTCTGTCAGCTCTCTTTCTTGTGACAAGTGAATTTACTTTACAAAAAGCTCCTTATTTGGCATATAAAATTGTGAATATAAGAAAAAAGAAATAATTGAAAGTGGAATATGAAAAATGAAGCTTGAGGAGTTCATAGTAAAGTATTCAAAAAAATGACGGCTTCATCGGTCGCGCAAATTCAGGAACCATATTTTTCTTTTTTCCATATACTGAAGGAGAAAATACCTAGAGGATGGAGGTTTTTGAAAAATGGATACCAATGAGCTTCAAAGGATCATAGAACGGTACCGCAGGGAATTATTTGATTTCGCCAAACGCTCAGAAATGAAAAATATGCCAGGGAATCAGGAAAGTGTTATGTCTCCTTTGACATATGCCGCTTTTATGGAGGGGAATCCTAAAAACGGAAGCCTAAAGGTTCAAATTTACACGGCGCAGGGAGCATATCCAGTTCCCAACGCTCAGGTGACAGTGAGCAAAAGCTTTGTTGACGGTATTCAGGTTTTCT
>JAHZIE010000025.1:20873-35294 GCA_019419895.1 Clostridiales bacterium
ATAATCTGCCCGCGCCGGATAAAAAAGCCTCTCTTGATGAATATGACACTCTACCGACCTATTCCAATTACGATATTGAAATCCTTCATCCGGACTATGCGCCTGTCCGGTATCATAATGTACAGGTATTTGATGGAAATAAATCTGTACAGCCGGTGGAAATGGTTCCCTTAGGAGAGAATTCTCCGTCGAGAAGGGAGGAGCAGAAATGACACCCATTGTTCCGGAGTATATTACGGTACATCTAGGAGCGCCGGATGAATCGGCAAAAAATGTCCGTGTGCCTTTTATTGAGTATATAAAAAATGTAGCTTCCAGTGAAATTTATCCGACATGGCCCGAAAATGCCATCAGGGCCAATATTTTAGCTCAGATCACCTTTGCCCTTAACCGGATTTACACCGAATGGTATCCAAGCCGCGGTTATGATTTTGATATTACCAACAATACTCAATACGATCAAAAATTTATAGAAAACAGAGATTTTTTCGATAATATTGTGAGAATTGTGGATGATATCTTTAATGATTATGTGGTTAAGCAGGGGACAGTTTCCCCTTATTTTACACAATATTGCGATGGAGTGCGTACCACATGTGACGGCCTTTCCCAATGGGGAACGGTTGAGCTTGCCGAACAGGGGCTGTTACCCTACGAAATTCTCCAATATTACTATGGAGATGATATCAATATCGTTTTTGATGCACCTGTTCAAGAAAATATCCCCTCTTATCCTGGCGTTCCTTTCCGTTTGGGAGACGCGGGGGAGGAAGTGCGGATCATTCAGCGGCAGCTTAACCGGATTGGAGCTAATTATCCGGCCATCCCGAAAATATCAGAGATTGATGGCATTTTTGATAAAGAGACAGAGGATGCCGTGAAAAAGTTCCAGGAAATATTTAACCTTACGGTGGACGGAATTGTAGGAAAATCCACTTGGTATAAGCTGAAATATATCTATAGCTCTGTAAAACGCCTGTCTGAATTATATTCGGAGGGAGTCACTTTTTCCGAGGCGGAACGTAAGTTTTCAAAGATTCTCAGAGAAGGCGATGTTGGGGAACAAGTGGCGATTATTCAATATTACCTTGCCGTTATTGGATTTTTCGACGATCAAATCCCAGTAGTTGCAGTGGATGGGCGTTTTGGTCCGGATACCAAAAACGCAGTTATTGCCTTTCAAAACAAATATGGACTTACTCCGGATGGCATTGTGGGCCGGGAAACCTGGAATAAGCTCACAGAAGTCTATGGAAATACGACTGCCAATTTGCCGCAGCAGTATATAACAAAGAGTGATGAAATATATCCCGGCCGTCTGCTTAGCTTGGGAATGGAAGGGGACGACGTTACCAGCCTGCAAAAGCTGCTGATGGTCTTAGCTGCCAAGGATCCGTCTGTTCCTCCTGTAGAGATGACAGGGATTTTTGATCAGGCGACAGAAAATGCCGTAAAAGAGATTCAGAGACGGGATAATATCACGGTCAATGGAGCGGTAGGTCCTTTGACTTGGCTCAGCATTGTTACGCAGGTAAATGAATAAAACAAGGTCATTAGCTTTGTTTCCTCTAAGAAAGAAAAAGGAATTCCCTTGAAATAAAAGCTCAAAGGAATTCCTTTTTATGCTTATACTGTATTTCAGAGAAAATATCTCTGGCCCACCAATGACTTGGCCATCGCAAACTTTATCTAGAACAGGACAAGCCTCAGAAATGAAGATAACAGATTTTTATCTGCAGGTTCAGAGAAAATTCAACTGGTTATACATATTACTGGCAAAACGATGTCCTCTCGATTTCAAAATGCCATTTGTCAAGGCGTATGTTCAAAAGCCTGGTATCTGCTTGAGAATCATGTCAATCATTTCTTCAGTCGTTCTTGTTCCATCGACGTGTATGACAGAGCAACGCGCAGACTTCAGCCATTTTTCTATCGTATCCTCCGGTCGGGACTCAACAAAATCAAAGAAATTTTTTTCCTTCTCATATAAATCTCCTCCTGGCATCATCCTGCTGCCGAATTTCTGAAAAGAGCGTTTTTTTACTCGTTGTATCCGGATATCTTTCGGTACATGGAGCCATATGGCATAATGAAATTGAGAAATAATATTTTTGCAGTAATCACCTTTGACAGAGGCAAACACAAAATTTCCATGTGTCTGAATTTCAGCTGCAAGAAGCTTTTCTGCCTCTTCATGGGTACGCGGGGAGGAATAAAGATAATTGGGATCGTTTTTAGGAAAATAGAGATCCTCATTGTCAATAAAATAAAAGCTTAGTTTTTTGGCAAGGGCTTTTCCCAATGTGCTCTTTCCCGCACCGTTCAGGCCGCAGACAATAATGCCGTTCCCCATAAAATCCTCCATTTTACTTGATTTACCACATATAAGGCAATCAGTATTGATTTATGTGGTTTATCTGACTGAGAACTGATAAATAGTGGTATAGTCATAAACCTCTCCCGGCTTTAATTCACAGGAGGGGAAATTAGAGTGGTTGGGACTGTCAGGATAATGCTGTGTTTCCAGGCAAAGGGCGTGTCTTGGCTTTTGAGGCACACCACCTTTAAAAGGATGGGGATCGTTCATCATATTAGCAGCATAGAACTGGAGGGCAGGTTGGTTGGTAAAAACCTCCATAACACGACCGCTCACCGGATCAAATACCTCGGCGGCTTTCTCTGTCTTTCCATGATTCTCCAATACAAAGTTATGATCATACCCGCCGCCGAAACAGATCTGTTCATTCTCTGCGTCAATGCCGTCCCCGATGACTGTCAGAGAAGTTAGATCAAAAGGAGTTCCCTCTACGGAAAGGAGCCGTCCGGTTGGAATGCAATGGGCATCCACCTCAGTTATCTGGCGGCTGTTAATTTGAATCTGTTGGTGAAGAATGTCCCCGGAATCATATCCTCCAAGATTGAAATAGGTATGATTGGTAAGGTTCAAAATGGTGTCCTTATCAGTGACAGCCTTATAGCGGATACACAGGGCGTTTTCATTCGTCAGGGTGTAGGTGACGGTAACCTTCAGCGTGCCCGGATATCCCTCTTCACCATCAGGGCTGACACAACTGAGGATAAGGGAGGGGATGTCATTTTCCTCCTGCAGTTCCACCTGCCAGATTTTCTGGTTGAAGCCGGAATTTCCGCCATGTAGATGGGTGATTCCATTTTCATTTTTTGCCAGAATATACTCTTTGCCATGGAGAATGAAACGCCCATCGTGAATCCGGTTTCCGAAACGTCCAATCAAAGCCCCCTGGTATCCACCTGCTTCCAGATAAGTCTGAGGGGAATCGTAACCGCAGACAATATCAGACAGGACGCCGTTACGGTCAGGCATTGCCAACTGGAGGATGGTTCCACCCAAATCCATAATTTTCACATAAGCGCCGGACTGATTGGACAAGGTATAGGCACAGACCTCTCTGCCGTCTTTCAATGTTCCAAATACCGATTTTTTTGTTGACATAATCTATCCCCGCTTTCAAAATAATAATCCCAGTGGCGGTACTTCCGCTGCTTAAATAAAAATACTATCATAAAATTCCTTTTCTTTCAATGAAAATCATAAGAAAGAAAAAGCTTTTTAGTGGGACATTGATTTTCTGCCCGTTTCCATGATAAAATAAATATAAAAAGTTGGCAGAATTGATATCCTTAAATGTGAAAATCTCAGAAAAGGAGAACAACAAACAATGGAGGAACTAAAAAAGAAAAGAGTATCTGACTCACGCACCGAACATGTGGAAATGATACTTTTTCAGCATATTAACGGGTTTAAGCGGTTGTTTGGCGGCCAGCTGATGGCCTGGATCGATATGGTGGGCGGCGTCACAGCCCGGCGCCACGCGGGAGGGGAGGTCACCACAGTTGCGGTGGACAACCTTGTGTTTTCCGAGCCGGTCACAGTCAACAGCACCATTGTATTAATCGGGGAGGTTACTTTTACTGGTCGGACGTCAATGGAGGTCCGTGTCGATACCTATGAAGAAACTATGTCGGGGGAAAGGAAACGCGTGAACCGCGCTTATTTGGTTTTTGTCGCAATGGGAGAGGATCAGCGGCCAGTTCCTGTTCCAGGACTGATTCTTGAGACGGAGGAACAAAAGCGTGAATTTGAAAATGGCGAAATCCGTCAGCAGCTGAGAAAAAGCCGCCGTCAAAAGGGAATTTAGAATTTCAAGATAACGTCGATTGCTAAGAAAATGTGATTTTCAAAGCAACGCTATTTCCCTGGGGAATATTGACAAACCCTCTATTCAATGAGATAATTAATAATTATGACCTTTCAATCAAGGCATCCGGCGGACAATGCCTTGATTGCGGGAAAACCTTTGGCAGGAGGAAAACAAAATGAGCAGGGAGCTTGCAAAAATCTATGATCCACAGGAAGTAGAGGATCGGATTTATGACTTTTGGCTCTCCGGGGGATATTTCCATGCGGAAGTGGATCCGGAGAAAAAACCATATACGATTGTAATTCCGCCCCCAAATATTACAGGACAGCTTCATATGGGACATGCTCTGGATGAGACGCTGCAGGATATTTTGATCCGTTGGAGAAGAATGCAGGGCTACAGCGCCCTTTGGCTGCCGGGAACTGACCACGCTTCTATCGCAACAGAAGCAAAAATTGTGGAAGCGATGCGGCAGGAAGGGCTCACCAAAGAAGACATTGGCAGGGAGGCCTTTTTAAAGCGCGCCTGGGAATGGAAGGAAAAATACGGCGGCCGTATTATTGAGCAGCTGAAGAAGCTGGGCGCCTCCTGCGATTGGGAACGGGAACGCTTTACCATGGATGAGGGATGCAGTCATGCGGTGAATGAGGTTTTTGTCCATTTATATAATAAAGGACTTATTTACCGTGGTGAACGTATCATTAACTGGTGCCCTAAATGTGGAACCTCCATTTCCGATGCGGAGGTGGAATTTACCGAGCAAAACGGGAATTTCTGGCATCTGAGATATCCTTTATCTGATGGCACCGGCTTTTTGGAGCTGGCAACCACGCGTCCGGAAACGCTCTTGGGCGATACGGCCGTTGCGGTTCATCCGGAGGATGAGCGTTATCAGAACTATATTGGCAAAATGGTTCGGCTTCCCCTTTGTGACAGAGACATTCCGGTGATTGCCGATTCCTATGTGGAACGTGATTTTGGAACAGGTGTGGTGAAAATTACGCCTGCTCACGATCCCAACGATTTTGAGGTTGGTCTGCGTCATTCCCTGCCTGTGATTAATGTGATGACAGACGAGGCCATTATCAATGAAAACGGCGGGAAATACTGCGGGATGGATCGTTACGAGGCGAGAAAGGCCATTGTAAAGGATCTGGAAGCCGGCGGTTATCTGGTGAAGGTGGAGCCTATCCGTCACAATGTAGGAACCTGCTACCGTTGTCATGAGACAGTAGAGCCCCGCGTTTCTAAACAATGGTTTGTGAAAATGGAGCCTTTAGCAAGGCCGGCGATCGCCGCTGTGCGCAATGGAGAGACAAAAATAATTCCTGAGCGGTTTGAAAAAATTTATTATAATTGGATGGAAAATATCAAGGACTGGTGTATTTCACGCCAGCTGTGGTGGGGCCATCAGATTCCCGCTTGGTATTGCAAGGAATGCGGCGAGGTTATCGTTGCGAAGGAAGAACCTCATGAATGTCCCAAATGCCATTCCGGCAGCCTGAAACGGGATGAAGATACCCTTGATACTTGGTTTTCTTCCGCCCTTTGGCCTTTCTCTACCCTTGGATGGCCGGACAAAACACCGGAATTGGACTATTTCTATCCAACCAATACTCTGGTGACCGGTTACGACATTATTTTCTTCTGGGTCGCGCGGATGATTTTCTCGGCACTGGAGCAGACAGGGGAAGTTCCATTCAAAACCGTCCTCCTCCACGGTATTGTCCGTGATGCTAATGGTCTGAAAATGTCGAAATCCTTGGGAAACGGAATTGATCCCCTTGAGATTATTGACAAATACGGCGCTGACGCCCTCCGTTTCACTCTTGCAACCGGTAACAGTCCGGGAAATGATATGCGTTTTTCCGATGAAAAGGTAGAAGCTAGCCGGAATTTCGCTAATAAAATTTGGAATGCCGCACGTTTCATTCTGATGAATATTGATGGCAAAGACGTGCCCAATCGGTTGCCGGAGGAGCTTTCCCTGACGGATAAATGGATTGTAGATTCCTTTAATTCCTTAACCGGTCAGGTGACAGAAAACCTGGAACGCTTTGAATTGGGTATTGCGGTTCAAAAGCTTTATGATTTTATCTGGGATCAATTCTGCGATTGGTACATTGAATTGGCAAAGATTTCCCTCCAGGGAGCTGACAGTGTTATCGCGCAGAATACCCGACAGGTGCTTGTTTGGGTCATGTCAAATACCCTCAAGCTTCTCCATCCCTTTATGCCTTATATTACCGAGGAAATCTGGCAGACGCTTCCCCATGAGGGCGAGGCGCTGATTGTTTCCAAGTGGCCGGAATATGATGATGGCCTAGTCTTTGAAGCGGAAAGAACGGAAATGCGGCGTGCGATGGATGCCATTCGCGCTGTACGAGTCCGCCGCAACGAAATGAACGTTCCTCCCTCAAAGAAGGCAAGCCTTTTTATCGCAACTGCGTATGAAGATACCTTCCGGAAAACGCTGCCATTTATCACCCGTCTTGCCTATGCGGCTGAAGTGTCTATTGGAGAAAGCTTTGATCTTCCCGATGCTGTCAATATTGTCACCAATGACGCAAGGATTTATATACCTATGGACGAATTGGTGGATAAAGCGGCTGAGAGGGCAAGGCTGAACAGAGAACTTGACGCGGCGCGGAAACAGCTTAGCCAGGCGCAGGCAAAACTGAATAATCCCGGATTTACGGGAAAGGCCCCCGCAAATGTTGTAGAGGGTGTCCGTCAGAACGCAGCTAAGCTGCAGGAGCGCATTGGTATGATTGAAGAAAGCTTAAAGACTATGAAATAGTTTTTTCTTTGCCCCGGATGTTTCTCATGACAGGGAAATGTCTGGGGTTTTCTTTCATTGATTTCGGAAACCACCAGCTCTGCCGGTGGTTATGACTTTGTTGATAAGGAACTCCCAGTTCTACAGGCAGAGGTAACCCGTAAAAAGCATTTGCATGGAGCAGGGAAGCCATATAAATCCTAGAAGAAAATGAATGTTGTTTTTAGTTGCCCTTTAAGGGAAGGTGGTGCAGTAGATGCAAGTGAAAGAATATTTCAATGGCTTCAGATGCTTGCCGGTATCTTGCCCCTATAAGGGCCAAGGCTTCGCCGGAGGGTCATGACGATTGGCAGAATTGCGGACTGCTTGCAGGCGGCGTGGATTTCTGCCAAAATGCTCCGATTCGCGGGAAGGAGAAAGGACTGTCATTTCAGTTTTTCTATCGCAGAAATACTGTATCTACCGGTTAGTAAAGGATACCATTTCACATTTCATGTGTCTTTCAGTGACAGAGCGGAATTTTGGCGGCACAGTAAAGCTTGAAAGTAGAATGTAAATGAGCTTCCAGTTTACTGACCAGCGGCCCTTGCCGATTGTTCAAGATCTGCCGGAATGATGATTGGATTCCCCTCGGTTAGACCTGAGGAGCACCGTTGTAAAAAATACCGTATTCCGATGATTATGATTGTCGGTTTTATGGATGAGAAAGAAAGGGCGAGGAATATGAATTATGAAGAAACGTTGCGGTATATCCATTCTCTTCTCCGGTTTGGCATGAAACCGGGGCTGCAACGAATTCAGAAGCTGCTCAGCACTGTGGGAGATCCACAGAACCAACTGAAATTTATTCACGTCGCCGGCACCAATGGAAAGGGATCCACTTGTGCCATGCTGTCCTCCATCCTACAAAAGTCGGGATATCGGACAGGACTTTATATTTCGCCCTATATTATTGATTTTCGTGAACGGATGCAGATTGATGGTGAAATGATTTCCAAGGAAGAACTGGCCGGCATCACTGAAGAGCTCCGTCCCATAGTTGAAGCATTTCGCGGAGAAGGGGAGGAGATTACGGAATTCGAATTAGTGACGGCAATCGCCTTTGTGTGGTTTGCCCGGCGGAAATGCGACGCCGTTGTGCTTGAGGTAGGCTTGGGAGGACGGTTTGACGCCACTAATGTAATTTCGTGTCCATTGGTTTCTGTGGTTTGTTCCATTGACCTGGATCATACGGCGATTTTAGGGGATACCTTGGAGCAGATCGCCTTTGAAAAATGCGGAATCATCAAACAGGGGGGGCGCACAGCTGTCTACCCTTGCCAAAAACCAGAAGCTGAGGAGGTCATTGAAAAAATTGCCCAAGAGAGGAACAATCAGCTTTACCGTGTGGATTTGAAGGAGATTGAAGTCCTTTCCCAGAGTCTGGAGGGAATCCATATCCGTTGGAATGGGATGGATTTTTCGATCCCGTTTATTGGAGATTACCAGCTCAGAAATGCTGCTGGAGTACTTTCCACCGTCTGTGCCCTGCGTGAAAACAAGCTGCTGAACGTATCCTGGCAGGCTGTTCAGCAGGGGATTGCAGAAACCCAATTTCCGGCAAGGACAGAAATTATCGGCCGTGATCCTCTTGTGGTTTTAGACGGCGGGCATAATCCGGCGGGGGCCCGTGCGCTGGCGGAAGTAATTGAAAAATTTTTCCGGGGAAGAAGGATTACCGCCGTGATGGGAATGCTGAGGGACAAAAATTATCAGGAAGCGGTCAGCATCCTGTGCCCTTATTTTTCAAAGGTATACACTGCCGCTCCGGATAATCCCCGCGCGCTGTCCGCCCCAGAGCTTGCAGAAGCGGCGGGATGCTATTGCCCCTCCCAACCATGCGACTCAGCGGAAGAGGCGGTTCTTTCCGCAAAAGCCTCTATGGGGGAAAATGGTATGCTGCTTTGTTGCGGCTCTCTATATCTTTCGGCCCAGCTGCGCCCAATTCTGCGGGAACAATTTTCTGGCACCTCCATTTAGGGGGCCTCTTTCTGTGCGAAAAGAATAAAATACTTTCACCAGGACAATTTTCCGCCTGAATCTATAAAAAAGGCGCCGAATATCGACATAACTTTCAGCAAAAATCCTTTATCCTATTGGATAAAGGATTTTTTATTTTATTTTTTGCTTTCCAAGTATAAAAGGGAAAAAACAGGGTATGCTAAGCCCAAAAACAAAGGATGGAGGAATGACCGTTGCAGGCGGAATTTGAAAACAAGGATTTTGAAATGGTTGCCAAACTGAACGGGGAAATCGATCATCATACGGCAAAACAGATGAGGGAACGGATTGACGCGGCGGTGGAGGGGAAAAGGGTTACCCTTCTAAAGCTGGATTTCAGCGGTGTTACTTTCATGGACAGCTCTGGAATCGGTCTGATTATGGGACGTTATAAGCTCATGCAGTCCATGGGTGGGCGCTTGGAACTCATCAATGTGCCGGCCCATTTAAAAAAGCTGATGGTGTTAGCGGGAATTTCCAAGCTTAATGTATTTCAAAATCAAGAGGATGCATAACACAAAACGGAATAGAAAGGAAAGTCAAACATGCGGAAAATAATCAATGAGATGCGGCTGTCTGTTCTCAGCCGTTCGGCGAATGAAGGCTTTGTCAGAACAGCGGTGGCCGCCTTTGTGGCGCAGCTGGATCCAACCGTGGATGAACTGGCCGATATAAAGACGGCTATTTCGGAAGCAGTCACGAATTGTATTGTTCACGGATATCGTGAGAGCTTAGGAACTATCTACATACAGGTCAGAATTATGGAAAATGACTCCGTTAATATCAAAATCCGCGATAAGGGTTGTGGAATTGAAAATGTGGCCCAGGCCATGGAACCCCTTTTTACAACAGGAGGAGAGGAAAGGGCGGGGTTGGGCTTTGCCGTTATGGAGAGCTTTATGGATAAATTGAGAGTCACGTCGGCGCCGGGACGGGGCACAACGGTAGTGATGGAAAAGATTATCAAATCCCGGCTGAATCGGGCGGAAAAAGATGGAGAATAGAGAGGAATTCATCAGCAGCAATTTAGGGTTGGTTTATGCCTGTGCCAAGCGGTTCAGAGGCCGTGGGATTGAATATGAAGATCTGGTTCAGGCAGGCAGCCTGGGGTTGGTAAAGGCGGCGGACGCCTTTGACGAAGGGCGGGGCGTCCGGTTTTCCACCTATGCGGTACCGGTCATTCTCGGAGAAATGAAACGGCTGTTTCGGGACGGCGGTACTGTCAAGGTGGGAAGAACTTTGAAAGAATTGTCCCTTCGCGCTGCCAGAGAAACAGAAAAATTTCAAACAATCCAAGGGAGAGAGCCCACCATCACCGAGCTGGCGGAAATCCTGGGGGTGGAAATTTCAGAAGCGGCGCAGGCATTGGGGGCGTCTATCCCGCCTCTTTCCTTGACTCAGGAGGATGAGGATGGCGGAGGACAAATTGATGTCCGGGTGGCCTCTCCGGAAGAAAGCATTGCAGAACACCTTTCCTTGAAGCAGGTAGTGGGCGAACTGGAACCCAAGGACCGCTCCATTATTATTATGAGATTCTTCCAAAGCAAAACGCAAACACAAACCGCCCAGGCTTTGGGAATGACACAGGTCCAGGTTTCACGCCGGGAAAGAGCGATCTTGGGACAGCTCCGATTAAAGCTCACAGGCTGAGCTGCCTGTCTTTCCGCTCTTGGTAATTGTATACAGGATAATGATAATTCTCAAAAGTAGAAGAATATGCCTGTCGTCCGGCTTTTTGATTCTTCTAATGAGGATAGGAAAAAGCGCAAAATGGAGACTTGCATAGCCTTCTGGATTGAATATGAAATAGAAAAGAAGCGGGCCTTATTGCTTTGCCCGCTTCTTTTCTATTTCATATTCAATTGCCTTCATCAGTTCGCTGGCCTTTATCCCCAAGGCTTCACTGATTCTGTAAAAGGTTTCTAAGGTAGGTTTTCTGATTCCCCTCTCAATAGCGCTGAGATGGGTGCGTCCAATATCGGCAAAACTGCTGAGAACTTCCTGTGACACTCCTCTTTTTTCTCGATAATATTGAATCACTTTTCCGACTAATTCTGCGTCTAAAATTGGTTCCATAGTAACACGCTCCTAAATTATTTCCTTACACTATTGTATGGAGATAATTTGGATACTATGAATACATATGTTGCCATAAGAATACAAATGTGTTATACTATGGATAATTTGCTTCATCATAGTTTTATCCATTGGAAAAGAGGGATAAAAAATGCAAAAAATTTACTGTGAAAAAAGCGGTAAAACATCTAATTTAAAAAATTGTCCTCATTGCGAAACTTCCTCTGACAAAAAAGAAATAGAACCGTCTGAGTGTATTTTGTCTTTCACACTAACAGATAACAGAAATAACATTCACAAAAAATGTTTTATATCTACGCTGTCCCGTTTCTGTCTTTATTCTTTTTCTATTTTATTTCCGCCTCTCGGTTTTCTTTTGGGAGTGATTTTTTCTAATACTGCACTTCCAGACAGGAATAAGATTGCTCAGGCGGCAAAAACAATATCTTCCATTTCAGTAATTTTATGGATTTTAGCCGCCGCTGCGGTGGGAATTATGATATTTGTTTCCTAAAGAAATCAACAGATTCCTTATATGAGAAGCTTCTATATTGCGCACGTCTTTCCAAATGAGAGAAATTGGTGGAAAGGTTATCGAAATAAGATTTTTCCAACATCATAGACCTTTGCGTTTCCGTTGATGTCCCGGTAGGAATAGTCATATAAAAAGGCTGTCGTTTCATCCGTTCCTTTTACCGGATTTACCGGATAAACTTCTAAGTGGACAATTTTAGAAATCCGCCGAGCCTCCTGTCCGGAAAGCCACGGAACATAATGCTCTATACAGATTTGATTGGCAAAAAAATCTTCAATTTTATCCCGGTAGATGGAAAAGAGGGAACAACTGGCCCATTCCGGCGGACTTTTCGCGTTTTCCCTGCAAAAGATATCGTGCCTGGCAGCCCAGCAGAAGTTTTGGCTTGCTCCGTGACTTTTTTTGAAGAAGTCGTAGAGAAAGTTATAGTAGTCATATTTGCCCGCCTGCCGTTCCAACAGGCCCTGTTCAGAAAAAAATAAGGCAAGACCCTCAAAGAATTGAAAGGGAGAGTCATATCCCGCCATCGCCATTGGAAGGCAGGACTGGAATCTGCCGCTGTTATAGTACATGTCAACCAAACGTTCCACCTTTTTCAGTTTGAGAATGTCGTCATAGGAAAGCCAGCGGGTAGAAAGAACCTCATATGGCGCCCTGCTTTGATACCTGATATCGTATTGCGGCGCTTCCGCCTCCATTGCCGAGCCTTTTAGAACTTTTAGAAAGCCCAGCTGCAGCATATCAGGCTTCATGGAAAAGACATCGTCAAAAGAGGCGGCAAATGAGCGGTAATCCTCATAGGGAAGTCCCGCGATCAAATCTGCGTGGATATGCACATTGTGAAGGCTTTGGAGTTTAGCGGTATTGGCGAAAAGCCTGTGGTTATCGCAGGACCTGCGGATGGAGGAAATTGTTTGGGGATTGGTGGACTGCACTCCAACCTCAAATTGAAAGAGCCCTTCCCGCGCTTGTGAAATCAGCGCGAGAGTAGATTCATCCAGAATATCCGCCGATATCTCAAAGTGGAAATTGGTCACAAGGTTATCATGGGCAAGAAGATAAGAAAGAATGGCGTTGGCATGCTGTTTGCTGCAATTAAAGGTGCGGTCCACAAATTTGACTTGAGGCACTTTTGCGGCAAGAAAACGGTCCAGATACTGGCAGGCAAGCTCCACAGGCATGGTGTGAACCCCTTTAGTTGCTGAGGAAAGGCAGTAGGTACAGGAAAAAGGACAGCCGCGGGAGGTTTCAAAATATAAAATTTTATGGTGAAGCTCCGGCAGGTCATCATAAGCAAAGGGCAGCCTGGACATATCAAAAGGGGGAGCGGAAGGGGTTTGTACAATATGTCCTTCCTGACGGAAAACAATTCCTTTTACTGTAGCGAGGGGATGTTGATTTTCCAAAGCCGAAAGGAGATCAGAAAAAATCTGCTCTCCCTCTCCGCACATGATAAGATCGACAGCAGGGTTTTCCTCCAAAAAAGAGAGGGGATGCATAGAAACCTCTGGTCCCCCGCACCAGATTTGCAGCCCCGGAAGCAATTTTTTTAGCTCCCGGCTTAAATTCCTCACTATTTCAACATTCCAGAGATAACAGGAAAAGCAAAGGACTTCCGGCTTTTTTAAGTAGATATTTCCAAGAATATCGTCAAAATGTTCGTTTATGGTATATTCCGCAATCTGAGGAGAGAATCCTTGAAGAACCGCATAATTTTTCAGATAGCGGACAGCCAGGTTGGTATGAATATATTTTGCGTTAATTGCCACAAGCAATGTCTTCATAATACTGCGCCTTTCCTTCCTAAAACTCTAATAAGAGGATTTATTTTTTTCTAAGCTGTGGTATAATAATATTAAACTTTCAGCCACCAAGAAACTTATCTTAAAGATTTGATTTCACAAGAACAGGACGGGTTAAACTGGTTTGTAATATAACAGTGACAGAGAAAGAGGTGACTCCATTGGAGCAGAAAAAAATTGAAAGAATCAATGAACTTGCCAGGAAGGCAAAGCAGGAAGAGCTGACATTGGAGGAAAAGAAGGAAAGAGAAGTCCTCCGGCAGGAGTATATTCAGAGCTACCGCGAAAGCATGCGCGCGAGGCTGGAAAATATAATCATAGAACGGCCGGATGGAACACGGGAAAAATTGAAGCATAGGGACAAAAAATAATTTCATATTGTCATACAAAAAGCAGACCGTTTAGCAAAAAGGGCCTGCTTTTTATTTCTGTATTTTTCTTCAGAATCATCCCTGCTGTTTTTGTATCCGTTTCAGCTGCCTGACATCACGGCCCCAAAATGGCAGAATATGATAATTTCCGATGATTCGTGAAACAATCCGCTCAGAATATTTTTCTTCCATATCGGCGATAGAAAGATTGGTGTTGATAATTGTGGGGGAGCCTGACATCAGGCGGCTATTCACAATATTATAAATTGAGGAAATGACAAAGGGAGTGATAAATTCCGTCCCAAGATCATCGAGAATAAGAAGATCACAATCCAGGAGAAGCTTCATACTGTCCTGAAAAGGGGTACGCCCAAATCTTTCTTGTTCCAGTTGGCTCATAAAATTTTGAGCGGAACCATAAACCACACCGAACCCCTGAGCGATAGCTTCTCTTGCGATTGCAAGGGAAAGGTGGGTTTTTCCCAGCCCTGTAGCGCCTGTCATCAGCAGGCTTTCGGATTTTCGGGAAAAATTCGCGGCATACTGTTTGCAAAAACGGAAGATACCCTCCATTTTTTTTCTTGGAGAGAGGGCAGTTCCTTCTTCCTGGGAGGCAGAATAGAAAAAGAGATAGAAA
>JAHZIE010000025.1:35304-36569 GCA_019419895.1 Clostridiales bacterium
TTATCAAACCGGCTAAGCTCCAAGGGAGAGAGTCGGTTAAGTTTTTTATAAGCCTCCTCTTTTAAAAGCTGCTTGAGGCAGGAACACATTTTTCCGTCAATATATCCCTCATCCCTGCACAACGGGCAGGAGTAACGGGGCTCCATAAAGTCTTTGGAATATCCCGCCTGCTGCAAAAGAGAGTCCCTTTCCTTCTGAAGGGTAAGATTATAAGCGGCCAATTCCTCAATTTTCTGTTTTACATCAACACCGCCCGCCGCGATAATTTTTGCGGTTTGAAATCCGTGCTTGGATATCTCTTTCTCAATTTCCGCAACCCGTGGAAGGCTGGTTTCTACCATATCCCGACGTATACGTGCTTCCCTTTGGGCTTGGGCGCGATTTTGAGAAACTCTTTCTATCGCTAAATCATAGATATCTCTACTGTAACCCAATCTAACAGCTCCTTTCAGAAATAGGATAAAGCGGGGCCGGCAAATATTAGAGCTCCTCTTGAAGTATCATTTTTTCAAAGGCATCCAAATCATAAGAGGGCTTGCGCTCTTGAGAAGCGCTATTTTTCTTTCCTTTGGCAGAACGGGAATCTTCTTTGGACGCCTGCTCCAGCGTGCAGATGTTTTCCTTATGCCATCTCTCTAAAATACGGTTGATATAAGAAAAACGCACGCTTCCGGTACTGTCTACACAACGGTTATAGGCTTCTTTGAGCATTTCCCGGGAAAATTTCCATTCATAAAGCCAACGGCATACCGACTGCACCTCGGAATCGCTTGGCTGCCTTTTTTGGATGCCGAAGAGGGAGGAGATTTCACGCCATGCCTGCTGCCTGCGGTCAAGCTCCGCAATGCGTTCTTCTGCGCGCTCATGGGTAGTGATATCATTTTCCGCCCAGTCGGAAGCCATTTTTTCAATGTAGTTCATATTGCATTTTCCCAGCCCGACAGCATATTGCACCATCATGATGATGACGTCAGCCGGCAGGCCATACCAGTCATGCAAATCAATCACACGTCCGATTTCAGGGGTGGACAGCGGCCGCCCAAATATGGTTTCCACCATATCCATCATTGCCCGTATCTCGTCAGCATCGGACAGCCGCCGCGTAATTTCCGCCGGATCCAGGCTGTGGGGCCGGGGGAGGATTTTTTTCTTTTCAGAGGCTTTTAAAGCGGAACCTGTTTCCGCTTTTTGGATAGTTTCATCACAAGGAGCCGGTATGGCGGCCGTGGCTGAACTTGGTTGGGCCTGTACTGGGACAAAACCTT
>JAHZIE010000026.1:0-20817 GCA_019419895.1 Clostridiales bacterium
TCCACCATGTTGTACAGCGCGTTCACCACCTGGGAGGTGATTGCTGGAACCGCCAGGGTAACCAGCAGGCGGCCCACGGGCTCACGTCCCAGATCAACCTCTCTCGATATCTTCAAGTTCATTCTCTTCCTCCCCCTCTTTTTTGGAAACGGCTTACTATTTTCTCCATCGTTTCCTCCATCTGCCGGATTTCCTCCTTTGGGATATCTCCGAGGATCTCCCCATCCAGCCGTTCTTTCGCTTCTCTGATTCTTTGAATCAAAGGCTCAGCGGCCTCCGACAGGAAAACCCGCTGGACACGTTTGTCCTCTCTATCATCCCGTATATCGAGTAATCCTCTACGGCGTAAAGATTCAATGCTGCGGCAAACCAACCCCTTCGATACGCCAAGACAGACGCACAGCCTGCCTCCGGTATTGATGGAAGGATTGTTGGCAAGAAAAATCAGGACGTTTATCTCATTTGGAGAAAAATTTTCTTCACGGAACACCATATCTAATTCCCCTACATATACCTTCCGTATCTGGGAAAAAACGCCCAGCATATATTCCACGCTGCCTTCCAAAACCTTCACCTCCAAAAGTTTACAAGTAAACCTTTTTTAAGTGTACCACATTCTTCAAGCTTGTCAATCCATTCGAGAGCTTTTTCCTCACTATTTTCCCTGCATTCTTCCTCATCAGCCTCCTATGACTTAAAAACGGCGGTATTTTACCCCAAAAATGCCATATCCGTTCTGTAAAGCAACATAAAATTCTGCCAAAAAATATAATATCTTTCTATACAATTTCCGTTTCGGTTGGTATTCTAATATACAAGTAAACCCGTTTTTAAAATAATCAAAGGAGATATCATACCATGAAAAGAAATATGTATGAATGGATCGAGTCCATCAAGGCTGCCCCGGTTAAAAAGTCCATGCCGGTATTGTCCTTTCCTTCCATCCAGCTGATGAATGTCACCGTTAAGGATTTGATTTCCAGCAGCGAGCTGCAGGCTAAGGGCATGAAGATGGTGGCTGACCGCACTCCCGCCTCGGCTTCCGTCAGCCTGATGGATCTGTCGGTTGAAGCCGAATGCTTTGGCTCTGAAATCCATGTTTCGGATGATGAGGTTCCCACTGTGACCGGCGCGGTGATTTCTCCCGATCTTGATGAAGATGAGCGTATGGAGCAGGCCGAGGCTCTGAAAGTGCCTGAGATCGGCGCCGGACGCACCCAGTTGTATATTGACGCAATTGAAAAAGCGATGACGCTCATTGAGGATCGTCCGGTATTCGCCGGCGTTATCGGCCCCTTCTCTTTAGCGGGCCGCCTGCTCGATGTCACCGATATCATGGTGTACTGTTATGACGAGCCGGAGATGGTTCATGTCGTTCTGGCTAAGGTGACTCAGTTTATTATTAAGTACATCCTCGCTTACAAAGCTGTGGGCGCCAATGGCGTAGTGATCGCCGAGCCGGTCGCCGGCCTGCTTTCCCCCGCTCTCGCCCAGGAATTTTCCGGGGATTACTGCAAGCGCATTGTAGACGCTGTTCAGGATGAAAACTTTGTCGTTATCTATCATAACTGCGGAAATACCGCCATCCTTACCCTGGATTCCATCCTTTCCTGCGGCGCAAAGGCTTATCATTTCGGCAACGCTATTGATATGGAGGAAATGATGCGGAAAATCCCCTCCGACATCCTTGCTATGGGTAATATTGATCCCGCTGGGCAGTTCCGCGGCGGCACACCGGCTTCCATCAGGGAAGCCACCCTTTCCCTGATGGAAAAATGCTGCAAATACCCCAATTTCGCCATATCCTCCGGATGCGATATTCCCCCTATGTCCAGCTGGGACAACATTGACGCCTATTTTGCCGCTGTTGATGAGTTTTACAAGAAATAATTCTTTTCTTGTCAGACTCTCCTTTTTCAATCTTAATCAATTATATTTTCCCGCAAGGAACATCAATCACACACGATTAATCAAAAATTCCCGCAGATTTTGTTATCTGCGGGAATTTTTGATTGTCTCTCTCAGTGTGGGAAATCTCCTGCCGAAACTATTGGAAATATCAAAGAACCTAACTTTCAGTAGAAACGCAAAAGCGCGATTTTTATCGAGACTTGGAGACATCTATGTCAGGTATTCCGTAGGATGAGATGAACTGGAAAATCAAATGGAGTTGACTCACTGACAACGGGGCAAGCAGTGTAATGACAGTTTTTCAATTTTCGGTCAAAATCCGGCGTGTCCCAGAAGCCATTAAACTTACAAATTTACCAGTCATTTTGATTTGGGGTTATCAGCCACAGATTGTATAAGCTCTATTTTTATGGAAAATCAAAAGAGGAAAAATCATGCGGTACGGCTTTGAAGGTGCGGAAAGATAAGTCAGAACGCCATCCCGCGCGCCTCCTTCTTTCCACCAGATTTACAGCCAAATTTTCACTGTATCTGTTTTATCCTTAACCTCCACCAAGGGCCGCCCCTGCAAAACTTTTTTTCCTTTTCTGAGCGCCCTGCCAATCCGGAGAATATCTCCCGATGATATTTCCACCTTGCCGGATTTCAGGCATATTTTAGAAATTATCCGTGCGGTCAGGCCGTTTATCAATAATCTGTTGGGAAAAGCGATCCGAATGGGATGTTTCATACTTCCATCCTTGACATAGATTCTCATAAGGCCTTTCCTCATTCCACATGAATGTGGATATTAGTCCCATTGTTATCCTCCACCTGCACAAGCTCGCCTTCCAGCCCCATATCAATCATACGGAGGATAGACTGGTAATCGATATCCTTCAAGACCTCGTTTTTCGTCACCTGGGGAAGCTGCAATCCAATCCGGATCGCTTCCTTGAGAAGCTCCACCGGCAGATTGACATTGACCCTTGCGCCGTCCTTCTCCTCTACACGGATCCGGAGGATTTTCTGCTTTTTTTCTCCTTCTTCCGGCAGATACCGCACTTTGGCCATTTGTTCCTCTCCGCGGAGCAGAACATCAATCGAAATATGCAGATGATCCGCCAACTGGGGGAGCAGGGCAATATCGGGACATGAAATATCATTTTCCCATTTGCTCACAGCCTGGGCAGATACCTCCATCGCCTCGGCAAGCTGTTCCTGCGTCTCCCCGAGCCCCTTTCTATAGTCGGCAATGCGTTGTCCAAGTGTTTCCATTCTGATGTTCCCCTTTCTCTAATTTTTTGATTTGGATTTGACAGCATTCTATCATGACAGGAGCATCAAAACCATATTGGAATGGTAGAATCCTCTCACCCGTTTGTTGTCTTTTTCTAAACCATTGGTTGAATTGGCCAAATTTGCCTTTTTCAGCCGGCCATATACATTTTCCACCAAGCTTTATCAGATTTTTATCGATTCATATCCTGTCTCATTTTACACCAAAAATCCGCAGGCAGCCTATTTAAATTTCCAAGGGTTCTCTTGGGCAATCCGCAATCTTTAAGCTTTAGGTGTCTCCTCTTAGCCCCCTATCCTGTAAAGCGTCAAAAAATTATCCCATCCCAACAGGAAAATACCGATGAGACACAATCCTCCAAAAAAGAAAAACGGCAACCGGCTCCATTTTTTATCTAATTTTCTAAGTGCCCTGATCAGCCAAATAAATAAGGGGATGACAGCAAGTCCCCAAAGAAAAACGCCAACTATCCCAAGGCACACGGATATATCGGCTTCACCCCGCAAATCATAGCCATATCCTTTGCCGTTTCCCGTCAAAAGCATGAAAACGGCCCCAGCATAAAATGGAGTCGCCAACCCCATCAACCCTTCCCAGAGGCATACAATAACAATTCCGCACTTTTTGATTGCTTTCCCCTCCCAACTTTCCAGACATTGCCGATCGGCATACCTGTCTTTTTCTAAAATTATAACACAAAAAGGCAAAAGCTTATAATTTTGAATCTTCTCCGTCCCATCGCTTATAAAACCGTTTCATAATTATAAAAACTTTTTGATTCTGACAGAAGTCTTGAAATATGAACGGACAATATTTCAATCAGGAAGAGAAGGGAGCGGGCTTGGAAAATCAATAGCCTAGCAGGAACAAATAAAGAAGGGCATGAAAAAAGCTCAATAGGGCTGGGATTTCAGCCCTCATTGAGCCTTTGCTTTTTTATCCGCTTTTCGCCTGTCCGGCAAAAGCCGCCGCCTGCAACTTTTTCCGTCAGACCGGCTGTACAGGAGTCTTACACCCGTCGCTTGGTTTCATCAGAAATTTTCCGGATAAATTCCTCAGCGGACATGGTTTCCGTTTCTCCAGTATCCCGGCAGCGGACGGATACCGTGCCGTTTTCCACTTCCTTCTGGCCAATGATGACCATATAGGGCACCCGTTCCACCATCTGCGCCTCCCGGATCATATAGCCGATTTTTTCATTGCGGCTGTCAAGGGCACAGCGGATTCCGGCGGCACGAAGAGCCTCATAGACCTTCTCGCCATATTCCGCGCTCTTTTCCGAAACAAGAAGCACCTTAGCCTGCACCGGGGCCAGCCAGACGGGGAATTTTCCGGCAAAATGCTCTGTCAGGATGCCGATGAACCGCTCGATAGAACCAAAGCACACCCGGTGTATCATAATCGGACGCTGCTTTTCCCCTTTTTCGTCGGTATATTCCAGCCCAAAGTTCAGCGGCATCTGGAAGTCAAGCTGGATGGTACCGCATTGCCATGTTCTGCCCAAAGTATCCTGGAGATGGAAATCGATCTTGGGGCCATAGAAAGCGCCGTCCCCCTCGTTGATGGTATAAGGCAGCTCCAGCTTTTCCAGGGCGTTTTTCAGGCCCTGGGTCGCGGCCTCCCAATCCTCGTCGCTGCCCATACTGTCCTCCGGACGGGTGGAAAGCTCCACAAAATACTTAAAGCCGAATTTATTATAAACCTCATTGATCAGATGGACAATATTAATGATTTCATCTGTAATCTGCTCCCGGCGCATGAAGATATGGGCGTCGTCCTGAGTGAAGCAACGGACACGGAATAAGCCGTGAAGGGCGCCCTTCAGCTCATGGCGGTGGACAAGGCCCAGCTCGCCGATGCGAAGGGGAAGGTCGCGGTAGCTGTGCAGCTGGCTGCGGTAAACCATCACTCCGCCCGGGCAGTTCATGGGCTTCACACAGTAGGTTTCATCGTCAATGGTTGTGGAGTACATATTGTCTTTATAATGATCCCAGTGGCCGCTGGTCTCCCACAGATGGCGGTTCATAATCATGGGGGTGGAGATCTCCACATAATTTTCCCTGGTATGGATTTCTCTCCAGTAATCGATCAGGGCGTTTTTGAGGGCCATCCCGTTGGGCAGGAAGAAGGGGAATCCGGGCGCTTCATCGCACATCATGAACAATCCCATCTCTTTGCCAATGCGGCGGTGATCCCTCTTTTCCGCCTCCTCCAGCATTTTCAGATAATCGTCAAGCTCCTGCTGGGAGGCAAAGGCCGTTCCCTTGATACGGGTCAGCATCTTATTATTTTTATCGTTTTTCCAATAAGCTCCTGACTGTCCCATCACCTTGAAGGCTTTCAGCCCTTTGGTATAGCACAGATGGGGGCCGACACACATATCGATATATTCGCCCTGCTGGTAGAAGGTGATCACCGCGTCCTCCGGCAGATCGCCGATATGCTCCACCTTGTAGGTTTCGCCGCGCTCTTTCATCAGGGCCACCGCCTCATCCCTGGGCAGGGAGAAGGCCTTCAGGGGCAGATTCTCCTTGACAATCTTCCCCATTTCCTTTTCAATGGCCTTTAAATCCTCATCCGAGAGCTTTTCCTCACCCAAATCCACATCATAGTAAAAACCGCTGTCGTTAGCCGGGCCATAGGCGAATTTTGCCTGGGGATAAAGACGCTTAACCGCCTGGGCGAGTATATGGGCCGCTGTATGGCGGAGGATATGCAGCTCCTCCTCCGGGGCGCACTGCCCTGTTTGACCGTTGTTGTAAATGACTTTCATAATTAATTCTCCCATTCCTTTATTTTATTTTTATTTATTTCTCAGATGAAAAACATCTTATCAGTTTATAATAAATATCTGAAGGTTCTTCCTTCTTCTTTAAAAAATTAGCCGAACGCTATTTAAGCAAAAACTTTCCGCGTTCCACGGCAAAGAAAAGGTGGCAAAAATCAACGCGCCAGGCGATTGATCTCTTTGGGACTAATTTGGGACTAAAATTCAGTTTTCTTTTCCTTCTTTGACTGATGGAAGAAACCTGTGAACAAAGAAGAGGATTATCCATTCCTTCAAAGCGCGCCTTCTTAAATCGGCAACAAACCATCCTTCACCTATGCAATTCCTGAATAAATTTCTGTATTCTTTTGGTGACCAATTCTTTCTCTGTCATATTCCTTAATTCGCCGCCGCTTACCCATTTGTAATCTGAGGTCTCTCCTTCCCGCAAAATAATACCATCTTTATCCCCAGCTGTTAAACACAAAAAGTCCACATAGAGGGAATGATTGCTAACGCTTACCACCCGTCCGATTTCAGTTAATGTTTCAGGAACAATACCTGTTTCTTCCCGGAGCTCTCTCTTTGCACATTCTAACGGCCCTTCTCCCTGAAGCGCTGAACCGCCGGCAGTGGCTTCCCACATTCCGCCAAAAGGTTTTTTCGCATCCCTTTTCATCAGCAAATAGTCCCCATCCGCATGCTTTACTATCACCTCGCAGACCAAATGGAAAACGCCTTCCGGTATGCGCTCTTCTCTTACAAGGGACATGTTTTCTATCTGCTTAAAATTCGAATCATAGGCATCCCATATTTCCATTTTCTTTCCTCATATCAAACTTTCCTGACCTTTCACACCGTAATTCTTTCCATTGCTTTTCCGCCCCTGTGAAGAATCAACGGAATCCAACGGTTATCATTCAGAATTGAGGATCCATCCTCATAAAAAATTCCCCAGCCAGAGCCGTATTTTCACCGAATGGTCTTATGAGAAGCATCTGGAAAGGCAAAAGCGGAAGAATTCCCATTGAGATTTCTCCCAAAGTTTTTACGAAAAAAGAAAAGCACCCCGGACGGGCACAGCAAAGCTCTGCCGCCAAGGGTGCATACAACTCATGAAATGCACGGTTCCACCTTGATTTTTCACTCGGATTCCATCAAATCCTGTCCTTTAACGCAGGAAAACGTCTCTGCCTACTCAAAAGGTTCAGCACAGAGGCTCAGGAACGGTTTTCCCTTTTGCTTTCCACAAGAGGCTTCCACCACATGCCCCTCTCTCTGTCTGTTCCGCAAAAGGTACTCTTTCCATCAATGCCTTTTCTTTTATATCCAAGAAAACTATAGCACGTTTTTTCCGGCCTGTCAAGGGAGATTTCTTCAGCGGGCCGCCGCTATTTTCAATTCTCTGGTTTAGTACCGCTGTTTAGATCTCATTGTTATAATACCGCCGGATCAGGTCATAGATATCCGCGGCCACAGGAATTTCCTCCCCCGTCTCATGATCCAAGCGATAAACGGCGGAACTGTCGACAGCACCGTCCGGCAGGACGCGATATCCGTAATTATCGCCGCAGCCATTCGTCCCAAAGAAAAGAAACCGGCCAGCGTCTTTGCCATCGGAATCCTCTCGATAGATCTGGTTATTTTCTATCATTTGTTCTATAGAAAACAACAGCCATCTGTCGCCGTCCATTTCAGAAAACAGCTGTTTCAGCTCTTTGGGAAAGCTACATTGCAGAGCCTTTTCCGCCTCCTGAATCTGCGCGCTTCCGGCCGGAGCCTGAGGCCTAACCCATTGATTTTCTTCCATATATTTCTGAATAAGCTCAAAATACATCTTTTTTCCCTCCCTTGCCTAATCGGATCTATGCAGGAGCTCTCTCATGCCGGAACCGTAGAATGAGACGGCTATGAATTCCCCCTCTGTTCTATCTCATGAAGGAGATCCAAAATCATAATCAAGTTCCGCATGATATGGAAGGGATCCTTGACCGGCAGAGCGACGATTTTTGATTCCGGCCTGCCCTCCCTGTCACGGATTTGGAGCCATTCTTTCCCCTCCTCCTCCGCCGGGAAGGTGGAAAACACATAATCGGACACCTTTTCATAGAATTCACGGCATACCGGCCTTTGGTATTTCAGCCAGCCCATCAGGGTGGAATAAAGGGTTTCGGAGTGAACCCACCACAGCTTGCTCTGCCAGTCGGAGGTCACCTTGCGGTACATGGGATCCCTTTCAAAGCCCTTCCCGCTTCCCTGCGGATCCTCTCCGGTCATATCCCGGAACAGAAGGATTCCGCCATATTCCTTATCCCAGCCGTTTTGCAGGGCGCGCTCCAGAATATCCAGCGTCTTCTCCGCCGCCTTCCGATCACCCGCGCGCTCCCATTCGGACATCATGAACCAGACGTCCTCAATGGTGTGCCCGGGATTCATATAGCGTCCAATGAGGGATTGACAGTCAAAGGCCTCCTCTCCCTCGGCGCCGGAACGGATGAATTCATGTATGACATTGTTTTCATCCACAAAATGATCCAGAATGTCCCTGGCATGAGCTTGGGCTATCTCTGAAAAACGTTCAGCCTCCCCATCTCCCACCGACGCCAGCGCATCGGACAGCGTTCGGGCGGTATTGGTGAGGATCATGGGAATTCCATGAGCCCGGTACCCCTTTGGTTCAGGATAAGGGTCGGTCAGGTAACTTCCCGAGGCGATCCTCTCCTCCACCCGGACAAACAGATCCCGCGCGAAGCGCAAAGCGTCCTCCCTTCCGCTCAACTGGCCATAGGCAGCTGTCCCAATCACCGCGAAACAGTCGGCATAGACGCTGGTATCCAGGAGCTTCCCATCTCCCTTGGGATTTCCCCGCCTGTCCATAATAAAGGTACAGTCGCCGTTGGGCAGCAGGCAATGAGCCATCAGGAACTCCGCTGTCTGGCGAGCCCACTTCTCAGCCTGTTGCTTCTGCTCGGGGGATAAAATATCCCTCATGCAGAGGTTTGACAGCACCCAGAGCATCCGTCCCTGGGACCAGGTGAATTTATCGGTGGAAAGAAGCCTTTCCCCTTCATTGTCAAAGCAGGTGTAGCATCCGCCATATTCTTCATCCATAGCCTTTTCCCAAAAAGGATAGACCTGCCTGCGGAAGTGATCCAAATAAAAATGAGAAAGCTCTGTCCGCTTGATTGCCTCCATAGTTGCGCATCCTTTCCTATATTTTTCTCTCTGTTTATCATAGCAAAAAATATATGCAATAGGTTTGCTTATAATGACTTTTTCTATTGCATATATTGATATCGCGCGTGTTTTTGGAGACCTTAACCAGATGCTAACGGGGCTCCAACGTGAGAAAATAGACATCATTTTCACGCAGGGAAATTTCCATTTTCCATTCCCCTGACTCCGGAATTTCCACCAGTTCCGTCCTTATGGGGCTTCCGTCGGCTCTGCGGCGGAGACGTTCCTCTTCCTCCCGGGTGGGCAGATCGGTGTAATTCCCCTGTTTATAGAAAGTATAAACATCGTTAACGCCGTAACCCACCTGACAAACTGACAGGCGGAAGGCGCCGGAGGGAAGCCCTCTGAGAGATACGGCCGCTCCTTCGGCCTCCTCCGGCTTCAAATCCCAGGTAAAATAATCCATATTGTGACTTTTCTGTTCCGGCTTGGTATAATTCCATAGAAGGACCTGAATGCTGCCATCTTCTTTTTTTGCCGCGATGCTGTCGGCATCCCCCGTATCCAGCTCGGTTTTCCCCAGCCGGTTGAGAAATTCATAAGCGTAATAGGAAGGCTTGTGATACCCCTGCATCGTTACCATGCCAAAGCCGCCGTGGAATGGCGTCTTTGGTACGCCAAGTTCCTCAATAATATCCGTGTAAGCCCAGTAGGACATGGAATTGACTCTTCCCGACAGCCGTTTGAGATGATATAAAAGATAGGCGGCCTGAATATAACAGTCATGAATGGGATCCACTGGAGAAAAAGAAGAATTCCATTCGGTATAATGGATTTCCAAATCCGGCATGGAGGAAGACTTGACCTGATCATATACCATCTGTACCTCTTTCAGGATGGCATCCTTGTCCTCTTTGAGATAGAGCACTTTTTCCCCGGTATCGTCAAAATCCCCGAAAACACCATAGGCGTGGGTGGAAACAAAATCAAGGGGAACCTTTTCTTCCTCGCAATGGCGGATCATTTCTTCAATCCATTCATTTCCCGCTGTGGCAGGGCCCCCCACCCGATATTGACTACATACGTCCTTCACCGCCTTGCAGGTGGTATCATACAGCCGGAAGTATTCCTCCATTCCCGCCTTATAAAATCCGGGATGGTTGGGTTCATTCCATACTTCAAAATACCACTGTTTGACCTCTTCACGGCCGTAACGCTTCTCCCAGTGGCTCACCAGCGCCCGGATGAAATCATACCACAGGCGGTAATCCTTGGGCGGCGTGATATTCGCCCGCCACCACATGACGGTGTCCTCTCCGGAGGCCATGGCCTTAGGGGTAAAGCTCAGCTCCACAAAGGGCCGGATATCCAGTCTCAGAAGGGAATCATACAGCATATCCACATACTGCCAGTTATAATGCGGGTCTCCTTTCTTGTCCTCCCAATAAACTCCCATATCCTCAAACAGCAGGCCATGAAAGCGCAGATAACGGAAACCGCACGCCTTCTTTACCTCCTCCAGCTGGCGCATAGGTTCCATGCGAAGAAGCTCGCCCGCGCGCCCCGCGCTGACACACTCAGCGTAAAAGCGATCTAGCTTTTTTCCGGCATCAGTATAATTCACAGAAATCTTTCTCATAGCAGTCCCTCATTTCAAGCGCATTACTTTTAGAAACAGCTTGCACATAGTTTTGGATACAGTATATCAAAGAAAAATTTTTTGTCCAGGTAAAATCTCCAAAAACGCAATTCCGGAGTGAAAAAGCGCAAAAAAAAGATCCTTGCCTCTTCCCTGACCTTATCCCGTAAAGCCGCTGGGATTTATCACGGGACAGCCATTTTTCCTTCCGCCCCACCCATTCTCAGTCAAAACAAAGAAGTCCCAAAGGACAGTTGACAATACCGTGGGAATTCAAATAACGGCAGGCTGGACAATTCACGTCTACCTCCTTTTCTCAGGCTTTTCCTGCAGCAAACTATCTTTCTATAATCAAGCGTACGACAAGCCATCCAAGCGCGGCCCTGCTATACATTTCAAGAGGCTGGGAACAACGTTTGCCAGAAGAAATAATCGGCTCTCTCAGTCTGTATGATTCCTGCCTTAAAGCCCCAAAACCTTTGGTAGATTTACCGGGCAGCATTACCACTTTTTGAGCTTATATTAACTAAAACAATTCCCTTCCAGGTCCAGCCTAAAGGCGGCAAATAGTAACTCCCCGGCCAGGCCCTTAGTTTCTCCTAGACGAGCAAAATTTTTGGATACTAATAACACAATCGCGCCAGTACTGTCTGTTAATTGAGAAAATTTTCCCTTGTCAGCGATTCTCCATTCCTATCTTTTTCCGGCTTCAATTTCGATATCTATATTTCTAATGCGGATACTTTTCGCAGATTATATCAATTTTAAAAAGCATATGACTCAGGCATACTACTGTTTCTATAATTTTGATATTCTTCCAAGGATATGGTACCCGCAATATCTCTCCTAACCCACATTCCTTTTCTCCATGAAATATTTTTCTGCGGTATTTTGGCGCAAACACTATGTATGCCTGCAATTCCAGCCCATATGTGTTAAGCCATTTTGTTCATTAATTTCAATTGTCCTCCTTTTTGTTTTTCCTTGCAGTTATCATCATTTTACAACAAAAAAGTAATCCCTTTTCCGCGCATCGTCATTGGTTCTCTTGGGAACCACACGTTCAGCGTATGCTTTTCTGTATGCAACAAAAGGTATGCCGCGGATAGACTTTTACCACGGCACACCTCTTTTGCAACTTTTCACTATTTATTCGTTCCCTTATTGGCCATTATTTTCATGAGACTTTAACCAGGAAAGATCAGAATCAATCGATTCCTGATATTCTTCAAAAATCGATAAAAATTTTTCTTCCTCTAACATTTTTTCAATTTCTTTCGGTTGATACTCCTTCATCATCTCCTCCCAAGTTGGCGCAAGTTCAAAATTATAGGAAATTTTTCCTTCATAGGAATCTTTTTTCCACTTTTCGCTTCTTGCTGTTTCTCTGGCGTGAATGGAAATAAAGTCCAGATAATTAAAATAGGTATACACTTTACGGAGAAGCTCTCCTTCCTCTGAGCCCTCGGCCAACAAAAGGGTAGAACCATCCTCTGAACGGGGACTTTTCATCAACTCCCCCAGCATTTTTTCCATATAATTGTGATACACATTTAATTGCTGGTAGGGCGCCATCCACTGAGAAGGATATTCCGGCAGGGCCTGCAGGTAGAAGACCGCTTCCTGCATTTCAGTCAGTTCCCTTACTCCTCGCAGAATCGTCTCTATACTGATTTCCTCCCGATCTAACGCCTGATAAAAATCGCCCCTGACTGAATTACCCCCGCCAAGAAGGGAGGAAAAACTAGGTCCCAACTGTTCCCCAATCTGTTTCTTCTGTTTTTGATCCCTGTTCAGTATGAGAAATAAAAAAATATTCAGCAAAATGGAAAGAACAAGGACTGTACAGAATATAGTCTGCACCACCCGGACGGATCGTTTCATTGACATTTCCCTTCTCTTTTCTTATCGCCAGATATAGGATTTAAAATAGAAAACCATCCTTTATATTAGTTTGACTTTTATTATTCAAACAACTTATTATTCATAATCTTATAATAGAGTACCTTCAAAGTCAATAGATTTTCATAGAAAAAGAAAAGTCTTTGATACCTTTTCAGAAAACTTCTCCCATTTCTTTATTCCTATATAGCCCAAAATTTTATTTTTACAGTAAATCAAATTTTCCATAAATTTAGTGGCATCTACAATTTTTAAAAGGAATTATATGCTGGTTCACTACCCAAGAGGCACTGAAAATCTAACCGATACGGTTAAATGCTACGACTGTATAAACAGTCGTAGCCGGCGTCTGGATGCTTTTTTCACAAACAGGGCTGATTATTTTTGCAAAATGTAACGAAAAAAGGCGCTGCACACCAGCAGCGCCTTTTTATCCATTTATAAAATCTGATTAAACCAGCTCAATAATTGCCATTTCGGCTGCATCGCCGCGACGGGCCCCGGTCTTGATGATCCGGACATAGCCGCCGTTCTTGTCGGCATACTTAAGCGCAACCTCATCGAAAAGCTTCTTCACAACAGTTTCCTTGGTGATAAAAGCCATCGCCAAACGGCGGTTGTGGAGATTGTTAACCTTAGCAATTGTAATCATTTTTTCAGTCAGAGCGCTCACTTCTTTTGCGCGAGTGACGGTTGTTTCAATTTTGCCCTTTTCCAGCAAAAAAGTCACCATTCCTCTGAGCAATGCTGTTCTATGAGCAGTGGGTCTTCCGAGCTTTCTGGTTCCTGGCATCGAAATTCACTCCTTTTCCTTAGGTTCAAGGAAAATTATTCATCTTCCTTACGCAGATCAAAACCGAGAGTCTCCAATTTCTGGATGACCTCTTCCAAAGATTTCCGGCCGAGGTTGCGGACCTTCATCATATCATCTTCCGACTTGTTGATCAGATCCTCAACCGTATTAATACCGGCACGCTTTAAGCAGTTGAAGGAACGGACAGAAAGATCCAGTTCTTCAATTGTCATTTCCAGTACTTTTTCTTTCCCCTTGTCGTCCTTCTCCACCATAATTTCAGCACTATATCCACGGTCAGAAAGATCGACAAAAAGATTCAGATGTTCTGTCAGTATTTTTGCAGCAAGAGAAACTGCTTCCTGCGGACTAATGGTGCCGTTGGTCCATACCTCCAACGTCAATTTGTCATAATCTGTAATCTGCCCAACACGGGTATTTTCTACAGTATAATTGACTTTGTTGACAGGCGTATAAATGGAGTCCACAGGCAGCACGCCAATCACACCGGCAGCCATATTCTGCTTGTTCCGTTCACCGGAAACATAGCCGCGTCCCCTATCCAGTACAATTTCCATATAGAGCTTTGCGCCCTCACCCAGAGTAGCGATATGCATGTCAGGATTCAGAATTTCCACTTCACTGTCGCATTTAATCGATCCGGCAGTTACCACGCAAGGGCCCTCGGCATCAATAATTACCGTCTTAGCTCCCTCGCAGTAAAGCTTCGCGGTCAACCCCTTAATGTTAAGGACAATTTCTGTCACATCCTCCTTCACACCGGGGATGGTGGAAAACTCATGAAGAACACCGTCAATCTTAATTGATGTCACGGCAAAACCGGGAAGGGAAGAAAGCAAAACTCTTCTCAAGCTATTGCCAAGCGTCGTACCAAATCCGCGTTCCAGCGGCTCTACAACAAATTACCCATAGGTTCCGTCGGCAGAAATATCCTGGGTTTCAATTCTTGGTTTTTCTATCTCAATCATTTGCGAACCTCCTTGACAATAGTAGGCAAGCGATTCACACTTACCGTGGATTTGTCTATAAGCCTAACAGTAAAGCCGGCTCTTGCCACCCATGAAGGGCGGCAGGCTGAACCCAAAATAGATCCAGCCAAGCGGCCTCAGCAGAAGGGCATTATTTGGAGTACAACTCAACGATGAGAGTCTCTTCCACAGGAAAGTCTATGTCTTCACGGACAGGCATCTTCAAAACTGTGCCTTTGAGTGCGTTTCTATCACGCTCCAACCACTGGGGAGCGGCAACAACCGCTGCATTTTCCCCTGTGAGCTCGCTGAACTTCACGGAGGAGCGGCTCTTTTCTCTGACCTCAATAACATCTCCGACCTTTACCAGATAGGAGGGAATATTGACCTTTTTCCCATTTACAGTGAAGTGGCCATGATTAACCAACTGACGGGCGTCACGGCGGGTCTTTGCAAAGCCCAGACGGAAAACAATGTTATCCAGACGGCATTCAATGAGAGACAGCAGGTTTTCACCAGTTTTACCAGGCATACGGGTAGCCTTCTCATAATACATATAGAACTGCTTTTCCATGATGCCGTAAATGAATTTTACCTTTTGCTTCTCGGAAAGCTGCATTGCATACTCGCTCTTCTTCTTTCTCATCTGACCGGCAGCATTACGGTTTGTCTCCTTTTTGGAGTAACCCATGACGGCAGGAGAAATTCCCAGCGCTTTACAACGCTTAGCGATAGGCTGCATATTCTTAGCCATAACTTTTTTCCTCCTCTTTCTTGATTAGACACGTCTTCTCTTGGGAGGACGGCATCCATTGTGTGGAATCGGGGTAACATCTTTGATCATGCTGACTTCCAGACCGGCTGCCTGCAGTGCGCGGATGGCAGCCTCACGGCCGGCTCCAGGTCCTTTTACATAAACCTCTACAGACTTCATACCGTGCTCCATAGCGGCCTTGGCAGCGGTTTCCGCAGCGGTCTGAGCAGCGAACGGAGTGGATTTTCTAGAACCTCTGAAGCCCAATCCGCCAGAGCTAGCCCAAGATATCGCATTGCCCTGAACGTCTGAAATCGTAACAATCGTATTGTTAAAAGTGGACTGAATATGAGCAGCACCGCGTTCCACATTTTTGCGCTCGCGGCGGCGCACACCGGCCTTCTTTGCATTCTTTTGTGCCATTCTATATCCCTCCCTGCTTATTTCTTCTTGTTGGCTATTGTCTTCTTAGGACCTTTGCGGGTACGGGCGTTGGTCTTGGATCTCTGTCCCCGGACCGGCAACCCCTTACGGTGACGGACACCGCGATAACATCCGATTTCAATCAGTCTCTTGATATCGAAAGCCACGTCACGGCGCAAATCGCCTTCCACATGATAATTCTTATCAATATACTCACGAAGCTTAGAAACATCGTCTTCGCTCAAATCTCTTACTCTGGTATCCGGGTTGATGCCGGTGGCAGAAAGAATATCGTTGGCAGATTTCCTTCCGATACCAAAAATATAGGTAAGACCAATTTCGACTCGCTTATCTCTGGGCAAGTCAACTCCGGCTATACGAGCCATTGCCATTGTGGTTGCACCTCCATATAATTGGTTTACGCCAAAATCAGCCTTGGCGCTGTTTATGCTTCGGGTTTTCGCAAATTACCATAATTTTGCCTTTGCGCTTAATGACTTTGCATTTTTCGCAAATCTTTTTGACAGAAGGTCTGACTTTCATTGTGTACGCCTCCTTAGTGTATCATGTCCGCTGCAAAAGACCGCGGACTATTTCGAACGCCATGTAATACGTCCTCTGGTCAGATCATAGGGCGACATCTCAACCGTCACCTTGTCTCCAGGAAGGATACGGATAAAATTCATCCTCAACTTTCCTGAAATATGGGCCAGAATTACATGGCCATTTTGCAGTTCTACCTGAAACATTGCGTTTGGCAGAGCTTCAACAACGGTTCCCTCAATTTCGATTACATCCTGTTTCGACATCTTCCTAACCTCCTCTGGTGATTCTGTCAGCCTTGAAGCTTTTTCAAAGCTTTTTGAATTTCACTGTTGGCAACCATCGATTCCTGGGGCAAATGCAATTTTGTGGCCGCGATATGGACCCTGTTCTTTTTTTTCGGCCGTTCCAGCGGATGCATCCGGCCGTCAATGAGGAAAACATACCGCTCCTCCGATGAAAGAACAACAAAAAAGCAACCTTTGTCTCTTCCCGCCTTCGACAGGACAACCAGCCCTTTTTCTAATTTCATTGGATTCCTCCGTCAATCAATCGGGCAGGGTTAAAATAACCGGTCCATCTGGCGTTATTGCCACAGAGTGTTCAAAATGTGCCGAAAGCTTTCCATCTGCGGTTACAGTTGTCCAGCCGTCTTTCAGGACATTTACCTCTTTCACCCCGGCATTGATCATAGGTTCGATCGCTATGGTCATCCCCGGCAGCAAACGCGCTCCTCTTCCAGGAGTGCCGAAATTGGGTACCTCCGGTGATTCATGCAAACTCGCGCCTACTCCGTGCCCGACAAACTGCCGTACCACCGAGTACCCGCGGGCTTCGACATACCTCTGCACCGCACTGGATATATCCCCGATTCTTTGTCCTGCCTTTGCTTGGGCAATTCCCTCAAAAAGGCTTTCTCGCGTGACGTCCATCAAGGCCTGCGCCTCTTTGCTAACGTCGCCGCAAGGATATGTCCAGGCATTATCCCCATGGAATCCCTTAAAATGGGCGCCGACATCAACGCTCACGATGTCGCCGGCCTTCAGGACTCGATGGCCCGGTATGCCATGGATGACCTCATTATTAACAGAAATACACGCACTAGCTGGAAACCCGCCATATCCAAGGAAGGAAGGCGTCGCCCCCTCGCTTTCGATATAACGGCGGACAATGCGGTCGATTTCACCGGTTGTTACCCCTGGTTCGACCGCCTCTCCGGCCAATTTCAGTGCTCTTGCCGAAATCCGGCCTGCCTGCCGCATAAACCCGATTTCACGGCTTGTTTTGAGCACAATCATGATTTACGCCTCCACTGCGGCAAGCGTCAGTCTTGTGGTATCGGCGACTTCTTCCTGGCCTTCCACGATTTTCAGCTTGCCCTGATCTGCATAATATTGCTTTAAAGGTTCCGTTTGATGATGGTAAACCTTTAAGCGTTCTGTTACCGTATCCGGATGGTCATCCTTGCGTTGAACAAGGGTGCCTGCGCATTTATCGCAAACGCCTTCCACTGCCGGCTTCTTATAAAGCAGGTGGTAGCTGGCGCCACATTTTTCACAGACACGGCGTCCGGACATGCGGGCGATGATTTTTTCATCAGGTACTTCAATATCAATGACCTTATCAATATCAACGCCCATGCTATCCAGAGCCTCGGCCTGAGCGATTGTGCGGGGAAATCCGTCCAGGATAAACCCGTTTATACAATCTTCCTGGCCCAGCCGTTCCTTGATGATACCAATGACGATATCATCGGGAACCAGCTGTCCTGCATCCATGAAGGTCTTTGCCTTTTGGCCCATCTCAGTACCGTTTTTCAACGCTTCGCGAATAATATTGCCTGTAGAAATTGTTGGAATGGAAAAACGCTCACATATAACCTCAGCCTGCGTGCCTTTACCGGCGCCCGGAGCGCCGAGAAGTATGAGTTTCATATTTCTCCTCCCATCTCAGTGAATCAATTATTCAAGAAACCCTTTATAATGCCTCATCAGCATCTGAGATTCAATCTGTCTCACAGTTTCCAGAGCAACGCCAACCAAGATGATGATAGAAGTTCCTCCAAGGGAAACATGCATGCCGGTAATCGCAGCCGCAATATTTGGCATCAAAGCAACCACTGCAAGGAACAACGCGCCGATCAAGGTAATCTTGGAAAGAATTTTGGCGATATAATCCGTAGTAGGCTTCCCTGGACGAATGCCAGGAATGGCGCCGTTATTCTTTCTAAGATTATTGGACATTTCTATGGGGTTATACTGAATTGCCGTGTAAAAATACGCAAAAGCAATGATGAATACAAAATAGAGGATGGAATACAGCCAGCCTGAAGGGCTGAGAGCATTCAGAACACTCTTCCAGAAGGTACCATCCTTTGCGGGCGCGAAAAGCTCAATTGTGCTTGGGATAGACAGAATTGAACTGGCAAAAATGATGGGCATAACACCGGACATATTCACCTTAATAGGCATGTGAGTGCTCTGGCCTCCATACATCTTGCGTCCCACCACCCGCTTCGCGTATTGAATTGGAATCCTGCGCTCCGCGTCGTACATAAAGACGATAACCCAGATAAGAGCCAGGAACAAGACAATGACGAGAGGAACAAAGAAATAATACTTTGCCTGCTGTGCGCCAAACTGGAAATAAGAAACAAAGGTGGAGATTGTCATGGGCAGACGGGCGACAATACCTGCAAACAGCAGAATGGAAATGCCGTTGCCAATGCCATACTGATTGATCTGCTCACCCAGCCACATCATCAGGGCAGAGCCAGCGGTAAAGGTAAAGATAATGACAAAAGCCACAAAAACTCCCGCGCCGCCGTCCCTGTAAGGATCATCAATGATATAACCCGGCAGAGCCTCTCCGTTTGTTGTCTGATTGGTGTTTCTCAGGAAGAAATAGTAGGCGGTACCTTGAATCAACCCGAGAACAACCGTGACATAACGGGTAATGGAACCAATCTTTTTGCGTCCCTCTTCCCCGTCGCGGGCCATTCTTTCCAGTGCGGGAATGGCCACTGTCAGCAAGTTAATAATAATGGAAGCATTGATATACGGGGTGATGGACATGGCAAATAGAGTCGCATTTCCAAAAGCACCACCGGACATAATGTTCAAAAAGCCCAAAAGGCTGTCACCGCCAGAGACTGTGGAGTTGGGATTCATAATCGGATCCATCAACGCCTGCAGAGCCTCAGAGTTCAGAAAAGGGACCGGAATTGCAGCACCAACACGGAAAACAATCACAATAAAGAGAGTAAAAAGAATCTTTTTCCTCAGTTCAACGACCTTCCATGCATTTTTAATGGTTTCGAACAATTCAGATCACCTCTGCCTTCCCACCGGCAGCCTCGATCTTCTGCTTCGCAGCTTCAGAAAAAGCATTCGCCTTTACTGTCAAATTTTTTGACAATTCACCATTGCCCAAAATTTTAATGCCGTCAAAGCGTCTTTTTACAAGTCCTGCTTCAACAATAGCCACCGGATCTACCACTGCGCCGTTATCAAACACCTCGAGAGCACTGATATTGACTGCCGCGATATTCTTGGCGAAAATATTGTGAAAGCCTCTTTTCGGAAGACGTCTCTGAAGGGGCATCTGGCCGCCTTCAAAACCAACACGCATTCCTCTGCCTGCACGGGCCTTTTGACCTTTATGGCCTTTGCCGGCAGTTTTGCCATTGCCTGAACCATGTCCTCGTCCAATTCTCTTGACGGCCTTTCTCGCGCCTTCAACGGATGAAAGATCATGAAGATTCATTTATTCGCACCTCCTTGCTTACGCTTCGGTTACCTCGATGAGGTGGGTAATCTTAGCCACCTTGCCTTTTGTCTGCGCATTGTCCGGCTGAACGGTCACGTCGCCGATCTTACGCAGTCCAAGAGCATGGGCGGTGGCAATTTGGTCATCCTTGCTTCCAATCAGGCTCTTTTTGAGCTGAATTTTAACCTGTGCCATCTTGCAACCTCCCATTAAAGAATTTCATTCGCAGCCTTACCGCGCATGGCGGCAACCTCTGCAACAGTACGCAGCTGAGACAAGCCCTGAAGTGTCGCGCGGACAACATTACAGGGATTGTTGGAACGAAGCGCCTTGGTACGAATATCCTTAATACCAACAGCTTCCACAACCGCACGCACCGGACCGCCGGCAATAACACCGGTACCAGGGGCAGCGGGCTTCATCAGAACCCTGCCTGCTCCGTAAGCTCCCAGAACTTCGTGAGGAATGGTACTGCCGTAAAGGGATACAGTAATCATATTTTTCTTTGCGTCTTCAATTCCCTTGCGGATAGCGTCCGGAACTTCTCCAGACTTACCAATGCCGAAACCGACATGGCCCTCGCCGTCACCGACGACAACCAACGCGGCAAATTTAAAAATTCTGCCGCCCTTAACAGTCTTGGAAACGCGGTTGATAGCAACTACGCGCTCTTTCATATCCAGGGTAGTTGGGTCAAATTTAGCCAAAGTGATTCCTCCCTCTCTTAGAACTTGAGGCCGCCCTCACGGGCGCCTTCGGCCAATTCTTTGACACGGCCGTGATAAATATGACCGCCGCGGTCAAAAACGACCTCGGAGATACCTTTTTCAACTGCACGCTGCGCAATGGTCAAGCCAACCTTGCGGGCAGCT
>JAHZIE010000026.1:20827-36544 GCA_019419895.1 Clostridiales bacterium
CAGCTTCCTTGTTACCGCCATTACCATCGAAATCCTTGTCCAGGGTAGAAGCTGAGCAAAGGGTGACGCCCTTCACATCATCGATCAGCTGGGCATAGATATTATTGGTGGAGCGGTAAACATTAAGGCGTGGGCACTCAGCTGTTCCCGAGATTTTGCCGCGCACTCTGCGGTGGCGGTGCAGTCTGGCCTGATTTTTATCAGCCTTATTCACCATGTTTTATTCACACTCCTTAATTACTTCTTACCGCCCTTACCGGTCTTGCCTTCCTTACGGCGGATAACTTCATCTGTATACTTAATACCCTTGCCCTTATACGGCTCCGGCGGACGTTTCTCGCGGACTTCCGCGGCAAACTGTCCAACCTTCTGCTTATCCGGGCCGGAAATGACAATTTTATTCGCAGTCGGGCACTCAATCTTGATATCATCGGTCTCAGATACTGTGACCAGATGGGAATATCCCAGATTCATGACCAGGTTCTTCCCCTGCTTCTGTACACGGTAACCAACGCCGTTGACATCCAGTTCCTTGGAGAACCCTTTGGTAACGCCTTCCACCATGTTTGCAATCAATGTACGGCTCATGCCATGCAGAGAACGGTTCAATTTTTCATCATCCGGACGTGCCACATGGATCTCACCGCCATCCATCGTAACAGTCATGTTGGGATGAATCTTCTGGGTAAGCGTACCCTTCGGTCCTTTCACCGTGACTACGTTGTCGCTGATTTTAACATCAACGCCAGCGGGAATATTTATCGGCTTTCTTCCAATTCGAGACATATTTGCACCTCCTTACCAAACAAATGCAAGAACTTCGCCGCCAACATTTTCCTTCCGGGCCTGACGGTCGGTCATAACGCCCTTAGAAGTGGAAACAATCGCGGTTCCAAGGCCCTTGAGAACCTTGGGCATATCCTCAACATTGCTGTAAATTCTCAGACCGGGCTTGGAAACCCTGCGCAGGCCTGTAATGGCGGGGACTTTTCCCTCTCCATATTTCAGGGTGACGCGGAGCACTCCCTGTTTTCCATCTTCAATTACAGTAAAGCTTTTGATATACCCCTCATCCAACAGAATCTGAACAATGCTCTTCTTCATATTAGACGCAGGAATATCAACTGTTTCATGCTTTGCTGAATTCGCGTTGCGGATACGGGTCAACAAATCCGCAATAGTATCTGTAATCTGCATGCCGTTACCTCCTTTGCTTTCAGCTTACCAGCTTGCTTTCTTCACACCAGGAATTTCACCCTTGTAGGAGAGTTCCCTAAAGCAGATACGGCAAATGCCGAACTTGCGAAGATAGGCATGCGGCCTGCCGCAGATTTTGCATCTGTTATAGGAACGGGTGGAATACTTAGGTTCTCTCTGCTGCTTCACTTTCATAGATGTTTTGGCCACAATAATCCCTCCTTACTTCTCAAATGGGGCGCCCATAAGAGTCAAGAGCTCCCTGGCTTCCTCATCAGTATTCGCTGTCGTCACGAAACAAATGTCCATTCCGCGGACCTTGTCGATTTTATCATATTCGATCTCCGGGAAAATCAGCTGTTCCTTTACGCCAACGGAATAATTGCCGCGCCCGTCAAAGGAATTCGCGTTGATTCCGCGGAAGTCTCTGACGCGGGGAAGGGCGACATTAAAGAAACGATCGATGAACTCGTACATCTTTTCGCCTCTGAGGGTCACCTTCACACCGATGGGCATTCCTTCACGCAGCTTAAAGTTTGCAACGGACTTCTTTGCTCTGCAGACGATGGGCTTCTGCCCGGTGATGGCTGCGAGATCGGTCATGATGGAATCAATGACCTTGCTGTTGTCGCGGGCTTCGCCGGCGCCAACATTGATGACCACCTTGTCGAATTTCGGAATCTGCATTACGCTGGTGTAACCGAATTTCTTCATCAAAGCAGGTGCTACATCGCTTTTATAAAAATCCTTAAGCCTTGCCATGTCTTATCCTCCTTACAGGGTTTCGCCGCAGCGTTTGCAGACACGCTGTTTGGAACCATCTTCCGCAACCTTGTGTCCGACACGGGTAGCTTTGTTGCAGTGGGGGCAAACGACCTGAACCTTGCAGGCATACATAGCGCCCTCGGCCTTGACAATGCCGCCCTCTTGCCCCATCTTGCGAGGCTTGACATGCTTAGAAACCATGTTTACGCCTTCAATGATGAGTTTTCCTTCCTTCGGGCTGACGGCGAGAACCTTGCCTTTTTTGCCTTTTTCCCTGCCGCTGATAACTACAACGTTATCGCCCGTTTTCACATGCATTTTTTTAATCATACTCTGGCACCTCCAATTAAAGCACTTCGGGAGCCAAAGACAGGATCTTCAGATAATCCTTGTCGCGAAGCTCTCTTGCCACGGGCCCAAAAATACGGGTGCCTCTGGGGTTTTTGTCATCACGGATGATGACAGCCGCATTTTCGTCGAAACGGATATAGGTTCCGTCATCACGGCGGACGCCGGATGCTGTACGGACGATAACGGCCTTCACAACTTCACCTTTTTTCACGACGCCGCCCGGTGCCGCCTTTTTGACGGAGCACACGATAACGTCACCAATATTTCCATACCTTCTGCCTGAGCCGCCAAGGACGCGGATGCACATAAGCTCTTTCGCGCCTGTGTTGTCGGCCACTTTAAGCAAGGTCTGCTGCTGTATCACAGTGCGTTCCTCCTTCGCAATGAGCCGAATTATTTAGCTCTTTCAATTATTTCGACCAGACGCCATCTTTTCTCTTTGGAAAGGGGGCGGGTCTCCATCACACGCACGCGGTCGCCAATTGAACAATCATTGTTCTCATCATGTGCTTTCAGCTTTACGGTACGCTTGATAATCTTTTTGTATATCGGATGTCTGACGCTGTCTTCAATCGCCACAACAATGGTTTTATCCATTTTATTGCTTACTACCTTGCCGACCGCAGTCTTTCTCATATTCCTGTCGTTCACAGCTTACTCCTCCCTTCCGTTACGCTTGTGCATCGTCCTTAAGTTCGTTCTCGCGGAGAATGGTCATCACGCGGGCAATATCCTTCTTGACGGCGCCGATGCGCATCGGGTTGTCGAGCTGATTGATCGCATGCTGGAAACGCAGGTTGAAAAGCTCGGCCTTGAGGTCCTTGAGTTTCTTCTCAAGCTCGGCTGCTGTTAATTCTCTGATCTCTGAGGCCTTCATTATTGCTCACCACCCGTTTCTTGGTTCTTAACCACAAACTTGCATTTAATCGGCAGCTTGTTTGCCGCAAGGCGAAGGGCCTCGCGCGCGGTTTCTTCCGCAACGCCGCCAATTTCAAACATCACTCTGCCCGGCTTGACAACAGCCACCCAGTATTCCGGGGAACCTTTACCGGAACCCATTCGGGTTTCAGCCGGCTTCTGGGTAATCGGCTTATCTGGGAAAATCTTAATCCAAACCTGGCCGCCGCGCTTTGTATAACGGGTCATAGCGATACGGGCAGCTTCAATCTGGTTGGAAGTAATCCATGCTGGTTCCAACGCCTGCAGGCCGAACTCACCATAGTTAACCTTGTTTCCGCGGGACGCCTTGCCGGTCAAACGGCCTCTCTGCACCCTACGGTATTTCACACGCTTAGGCAACAGCATTACTTATTGCCTCCTTCCCTGCGGGGCTTGCGGGCGTCCTGAAGAACCTCGCCCTTGTAAATCCAAACCTTCACACCAATGCAGCCATAGGTGGTGTTTGCGGTGGCAAAGCCATAATCAATGTCTGCGCGGATGGTCTGAAGGGGAATTGTGCCCTCATGATACTGCTCAACACGGGCGATTTCAGCGCCGCCCAAACGGCCGGAAACCTGTGTCTTAATACCTTTGACGCCCAGCTTCATGGCGCGGCCGATGGCCTGCTTCATAGCGCGGCGGAAAGAAATTCTTTTCTCCAGCTGCGCCGCAATGCTCTCGGCAACAAGCTGCGCGTTGGTGTCGGGGCTCTTGACCTCAACAATATTAATGGCAACCGGCTTCTTCAGCATCGCTTCGCACTGAAGGCGAAGTTTCTCAATCTCAGCGCCGCCACGGCCAATGACAATGCCTGGCTTTGCGCAATGAATGTGGATACGCACCTTGGATGCGTCGCGTTCAATCTCGATTTTCGGAACGCCTGCAGCATAGAGCTGCTTTTTCAGCGTTTTGCGAAGATTGTAATCTTCCACCAGGATATCGCCGAACTCAGAGTCCTTTGCGTACCAGCGGGAATCCCAATCTTTGATAACGCCCACACGCAGACCGTGTGGATTCACTTTTTGTCCCATAGTTTACCTCCTCCTCACTTATTCTCTTTCCTTGAGCACCAGGGTGACATGCGAGGTTTTTTTGTTAACCCGCATCGCAGCGCCCTTTGCACCAGGACGGATACGCTTGAGGATGGGTCCTTGGCATACGAAGCATTCAGCAACATACAATTTGGAAACATCCATGTTATTATTATTTTCAGCATTTGCCATTGCCGATTTGAGCAGCTTTTCCAGCGGCTCGCAAGCGGCCTTTGGCGTATACTTGAGGATAGCCATTGCTTTATCGGCAGGCTGATTGCGAATCAAATCAAGCACTATCGATACTTTACGAGGGGAAATACGGGCGAAATTCAACTGTGCCCTTGCTTCCATTGATATACACTCCTTTCAGCCGCTGTATTACTTACTTGTCTTAGAACCAGCGTGGCCCCTAAAGGTTCTGGTGGGGGCAAACTCGCCCAATTTGTGGCCAACCATATCTTCGGTCACATAGACGGGAACGTGCTTGCGGCCGTCATGAACCGCGATGGTGTGCCCAACAAAATCCGGGAAGATTGTGGAGGAGCGGCTCCAAGTTTTAACAATCTTCTTTTCACCGGCCTGGTTCATATCCTGAATCCTCTTAAGCAGCACTGGCTGTACAAAAGGACCCTTTTTCACGCTTCTACCCATAGTTTACAAGCTCCTTTCTTACCGCCTTACTTGCCGTTTCTGCGTTTCACGATAAATTTATCGGAACGGTTGTGCTTCGAACGGGTCTTATAACCCAAAGTCGGCTTGCCCCAAGGGGTGACAGGTCCGGGACGGCCAACCGGGGATTTACCCTCACCACCGCCGTGGGGGTGGTCATTGGGGTTCATAACGGAACCGCGGACGGTAGGACGCCAACCCATATTGCGCTTGCGTCCGGCCTTGCCAATCTTGACATTCTCATGGTCAATGTTGCTGACCTGGCCGATGGTAGCCATGCAGGTAACCGGCACATTCCTCAGCTCGCCGGAGGGCAGTCTCAGAAGCGCCATACCGTTTTCCTTGGCCATAAGCTGGGCCAGAATGCCCGCGGCGCGGGCAAGCTGGGCACCTTTACCGGGATACAGCTCTACATTATGGATAAAGGTACCAACCGGGATATTGACCAGCGGAAGGGCATTGCCCGGCTTGATATCGGCGTCGGCGCCGGAAACAACGGTATCGCCGACCTTCAGGCCGTGGGGAGCGACAATATAGCTCTTTTCCCCGTCTTCATACTGGATCAAAGCAATAAACGCGGAACGGTTCGGATCATATTCCAGAGTCAGAACAGTTGCGGGCACGCCGCTCTTTTGACGCTTAAAATCAATCACGCGGTACTTCTTGCGGTTTCCACCGCCGCGGTGACGGACGGTGATGCGGCCATAGCTGTTGCGGCCGGCTTTTTTATTCAGAGGAGCCAGCAGGCTCTTCTCCGGGCCTTCCTTGCTCAGGGAGGCGTAATCGGTCACCGACATATTACGGCGGGCGTTGTTTGTCGGCTTATAAGTTTTAATTGACATTGTGGTTTCACTCTCCTCATGATGGCTTTGCGGGGCTATTGTCAGCACCCCATACGTTGCCCCTGCTTAATTTTGCAGGATTACATCATGCCCTCGAAGAACTCGATGGACTTGCTGGATTCCGTCAAAGTGACAATGGCCTTTTTCCATGAGGGGGTATAGCCTTCGCTTCTTCCCTGGCGGCGCAGACGGCCTCTCACATTCATGGTGTTGACCTTCTTGACCTCAACGCCGAATACTTCGGCAACCGCCTTGGCGATCTGAATTTTATTAGCGTCCTTTGCCACTTCAAAGGTGTACTTTTTCATTTGGGCGCCTGCCATGCTCTTTTCCGTGATAACAGGGCGGATGATGATGTCATGTGCGAACATTACGCGTACACCTCCTCGATCTGTGCGACGGCGTTCTTCACAACGATGAACTTATCCGCATTGAGGATGTCGTAAACATTCAATGTGTTGACAAGCGTTGTCTTTACGCCGGGGATATTGCCGGCCGACTTGACGGCCACCTTGTTGTTCTCTTCCAGAACGATAAGAGCCTTCTTGTCAGCGCCAACTGCCTTGAGCATGTTGACAATGGCTTTGGTGGAATAATCTTCCAGAGTCAAGGCGTCGAGTACGATGATATCGTTTTCCCTTGCCTTGGCGGAAAAGGCGGACTTCATAGCGAGCCTCTTCACCTTCTTGTTCAGGGTGTATCTGTATTCCCTCGGCTTGGGAGCGAATACGATGCCGCCGTGAGTCCACTGGGGAGCACGGGTGGAACCCTGTCTTGCGCGGCCTGTACCCTTTTGTCTCCAAGGCTTTTTGCCGCCGCCGGAAACCTCCGCGCGGGTCAGGGCGGATTGTGTGCCCTGACGCTGGTTTGCCAGATAATTAACAACAACGTCGTGCATCACGGCGGTGTTGGGTTCTATGCCAAATACTGCATCGTTAAGATCCAAATTGCCGACCTTAGCGCCTGCCATATTGACGACTTCAACATTAGGCATTTACGTTCCTCCTTCCCTTACGCTTTCTTGACGCTCTCAGCGATAACAACCAGTCCCTTGTTCGGTCCCGGAATTGCGCCCTTAATAGCAATGAGGTTATTTTCAGCATCAATCTTCACAACAGTCAGGTTCTGAACGGTTACCCTTTCAGCGCCCAGATGTCCAGCCATTTTTCTTCCCTTAAATACACGGGACGGATCGGAGTTGGAGCCGATGGAACCGCCGTGACGGGCAACCGGACCGGAGCCGTGGGTTTCCTTCAAACGCTGGAAGTTCCAGCGCTTAATGACGCCGGCGTATCCCTTACCTTTGCTGGTGCCGGTCACATCAACCCTGTCGCCTGCCTCAAACACGTCAGCTTTAATGATATCTCCCACATTCATCGCGGAAATATCATCGAAGCGGAACTCGCGCAACGCCTTCTTAGGAGCGACATCGCCCTTGGCGAAATGGCCCATCAGGGGCATTGTGACGTTAACGGGCTTACCGTTAAACTTCTCGCTTCTTCTGCGCTTGCCTTTTCCTGTGCCGTTCTGGATTTTCAGCTTGATATCGCCAAAGCCCATCTGAACCGCGTCATAACCGTCGTTATCGGCTGTTTTCTTCTGTGTAATAACACAGGGGCCAGCTTCCACAACGGTTACAGGAATTACATTGCCTTTTTCATCGAAAATCTGCGTCATGCCGATTTTCTTTCCGATAATTCCTTTTTGCATTACATTTCCTCCTTGTTAGGTTATTGGTTGGCTTTCGCCAACATGACCCCGGCCGCAGGTTGGTTAAAACCCGAACTCAAAAGCTGAACCGTGAGAAATTACAGCTTGATTTCAATTTCAACGCCAGCGGGGAGCTCCAATCCCATAAGAGCCTCAACGGTCTTATTGGAAGGTCTGAGAATGTCGATAAGTCTTTTGTGGGTTCTCATCTCAAACTGCTCACGGCTGTCCTTATACTTATGAACAGCGCGAAGGATTGTAACAATCTGCTTCTCGGTCGGGAGCGGAACCGGACCGGAAACACGAGCGCCTGTGCGCTTTGCAGTTTGCACAATCTTTTCAGCGGACTGATCCACCAGCTGATGGTCATAACCCTTAATCCTTATCCTGATTTTTTCCTTGACTGCCACGAAAATCGCCTCCTTAAATTGTAGTTGGCGGGCGGCGCTTTTAAAAACCTTACACCCTTCCGGGTGTTTCCTGCTTTCGCATTGAAAAACCGGATTTACTCTTCCTTAAAAAAGAAGAAGTACAATCCGGGTCAGGTCAAAGCGTCCGAAACGCATTACAGCGTATAGCTCACCTAAAACGCCATTCCGCGCTTCTCTTAGAAATCTCTTTCGCCCGGTTTAAAATCGGACATACTCCACGGAAAAACCGGCCCTTACAGGCCGCAACCTCCCGCTTCAACGCATATCTTGTGCAGTCACGCTTAATTATAATACCATTTCCCACCAATAAAAGCAAGCTTTTTTTCTGTAATATTGCGAAAATTTTCAAATAACTTTTTATGCATATTGACCAACATTATTTTCCACCTGAACTTTCCACAAAGGAGGCAGAAAAACGCGCTGTTATGCAGCAAACTTCTTGTGGAATTCTTGTTCTTTATAATACCACAGAGAAGGGACTGTCCGCAATCCCCTCTTTATATTCTTCCGCCGGTTTCCTATATTTTATCTTCCCTTGCTTTTCCCATTGTTTCATAACTTTTTTGACAGTGATTGACATTTCGCCTTCTTTCCTGTAGGATAATAAGTACAAACAACAGAATACACCAAGGGGTGCTGATCTTTCGGCTGAGACAAGCTTTGCTTGAACCCTCAAACCTGATCCGGGTAATGCCGGCGTAGGAATGTTTCGGATAGGAGCGCCTTGCAGTACCATGTTTCTGCACGGTGTTTTTTGTTGCCAATTTTACCCACGAAAGGAATGGTCAATTATGCAAAAACGAGCCAATGTGCTGCGGCTGACTGAAAGCGCCATCATGATCGCCTTCGCTACAGTCCTCAGCGAAATCCAAATCGCCAACCTGCCCTTCGGCGGCAGCGTCACCGCCTGCAGTATGCTGCCCATCCTCATCATCGCTTACCGTTACGGCACCTCATGGGGAATTTTTACCGCCGTCGTCAATGGACTGATGCAAATGCTGCTCGGTATGGGAAATCTCAAATATGGAACTAACGCCATGGCGGTCATTATCATCGTATTGTTTGACTATATCATTGCTTTTGGCGTCCTGGGGCTGGGCGGAATTTTCCGCAAATCCATCAAAAACCAGGGGCTCTCACTGGCGGCGGGTGGCGCTCTTGCCTGTATCCTCCGTTATCTCTGCCATATCGTTTCCGGCTATTTTGTCTGGTACATCTGGGCTTGGGACGGCTACAGCCCACTGGCCTACGCCGCCGCCTATAACGCGACTTATATGATCCCGGAAACCATCATTACTGTCGCCGGCGCCCTGCTGATCTCCCTGGTTCTTGACTTTTCCAGCGAGGATATTACCCGCCGCTCCCGCAAAGCGGCCGGCATCTCCAACCGCAACAACAGCGCCTTTTCCCTGAAAATCGTCGCTGTTTTCGTTGCCGTATGGGGAATCTTCCAGGTAGTTTATACCGTCATCAATGAATTTATCGCTTCCGCCGAACCTGACATTGCAAAGGAGTCCATCATCCAGACCCTCATCCTGCACACCATCGCCTCCGTTGTCTTATACGCCCTTGGCGAGGGAGTGCAAATCCTGCATGATATCCGCGCCTCCAAGCTTTCCTCCTCATCAGTGGATGCTTCTGAGGAAGAAAAGAAAGCTTAGGCAGGTCTTTAAAAAAGCGGAAGGCTGGCACTCCCCTGTAGGCTCACGCTTATATTTCTCCCTGCCGCTTCTCGTTTGACTTACGGCCAAAGGCTATGCCCCGGATGCCTGAACCAGGAATTTCCTTTTGCTGGCAACTCTCTGGAAAATCCTATGAAATCAAAGTCTTGAGAAACTTGCCGCGGCATAGAAAAGCATAATACAAACAATCCCCCCTCGAGGGGCTCCATGTTTTGCGGGTCTTGCCACCATTTTTCCAGGTTTCCTCGAGGGGTCATGATGTCTATTTTATATTCTACCAGTAAAGGAATAGGGGAAAGACAAGCCCTATCTTCTTTGACTGGGAACCTGACTTCACCCAAAACGCCTCCAGGGCTTTACCCCGATTTTTCTGATAAACTCGGACAAGTTCTTCCAGACAAAAAACAATCCCTGCTTTTCAATTTTTCATCTTTTTCTGAAGACAAAGAAAATACCAAACCACAGGCAACAGCCGCCAAGGACAGTGTCTTAAAAGCTCCCTTTCCAAACCATGATTCCAGCGTAAGCCGTCCGTTTTCCGCTTTATACAGCTTTCTCCCTTTCATCACTTTTCTGAATGGATCAGCCGCTCATATTCCGCTGTTCCCGCCAATTCTTTTTCAAAGGGCGCCCTTCGGTTGGGACATTCCAAAGGACAATATCTGCAATTTTCATAGTGGCTTTCAGCAGAAAAGAAAAAACCGGAACCCGACTTGGAGGGCAGAAGAAGACAGGAATCGGTGAGAGTTACGCCGATATCCCGCGTGACTCCTCCAAGGATTTGGAAGAGGGGACGCTGTTGAGGAAGAGGCCAGGCGGGCAGGGACCCCGGGCTCATGGCCGAAATTTTTCCTTTGGGAAAGTAGCGTGCAACTTCCTCCTGAAGCTGTTGGCGGGCAAGGGATAAAAGCTGGAGTTTGACGGCGTCAGCCCAAAACTGCGCCAAAGGATCCCCCTGATAAGCAAAAGACCACTGCTCCGCCTCGACGCCGCAGGTCACTACAAAAGGGATGATTTTTCCCGTATGGGCCAAATTTTTGCTGACCAGAGGGGACTGCAGTCGGACACCGTCCACTGTGACGCCCCCTTCATCCCGTTCCTCTACCCTTGCAAAGGCAAATAGCGCCTTAGGCCGGGCGATAGAAAGCGCTTCCTCCCTCATACGGGAAATTTCTTCTAAATCATCCGGATCAGAGTCCTTATCCATCCGTACCGCTCTTAACAGGGTTTCCAGCGAAAAATCTGGATTCTCTACCTGAAGAACTGTTTTTTCCGTCATTAAGATCCCTCCATCATTTTCTTTTTTCAGGGCGCTTTTCTTCTATGGGAGTTATAACACAAAAAGCTGGAAAGGGAAAGAACCATTTTTATTTTTCAATATTTTTCAGCGCTTTCACTACGCCATTCCAGCTTCCAGCGGAATGACGTCCTTTCATAATTCAATTTCTCGTCGTCCGCTTTTATGTGAAAGCTAATTTTCTAAAGCTTCTCATGTACTCATTTCATCAAATATGCCTGTATCGTAGTAGCCTATTATTTTCTTCCCGTTTTTATATACTCTATCAATGTTTCCACATCGTCAAAATCATCATAATCACCAATGATGCCGTCACGATGATAAATGACCCCATTCTTCTCATTCCTCTCAAGGCACTCCAAGAGGTAATCCTCACCATATCTTTTCACAAACTCCGTAAAGGCGTATGGCTTTATTTTCCCTAACAATCCTTTTCTGCAATTTTCATTGCATTCATAACAATGTTCCACTTTTTTAGAAATTGAGCAATTTCTGTTTTCACACCAATCCTTATCAGGGCATTTGTCCGATTTGCAGCCAGCGCAAACCGTATTTTCTGAGCATAAACAGCAGGCAAGTCCACATCGCGCAATTCCTAGCTCCCTCTTCATGCCGGCACCTCCAATTACAAATTTTTTAGAATAATTTATCGTACCGCTCCAATTTTTTTTAAAAAGACTTATCAGCCATCGTCAAAAGGGCAAAACGCGGCGATGCTTACACAAGACGCCCTGACAAACCATCTGTTAAATAATTTTAGAGTAATCAAACGGAAATAAAAAAGCAGGCTGTATCACAAAATATTTTATTCCGGTTTTAACTGTCTCAAAAAAGAGCGAAATGAGGAAATCTCGTCCTCTTTCGCTCTTTTTTTCACCATGTTTGGTTAAAATAAAAAGGGGAAGTCCTATTTCATCTCATATTTTCCATGCTGAAGAAGAGCGGCCGTTTTCAAGACCGCTGTCTGGGTTTTCGCATCTCCGATTTCATTGTTCAGAACCATTTCCACCGCCTTATCCAGAGGAACGGCTTCCGCCTCAATAAATTCATCCTCATCGGGATTGACCCTTCCCATCCCGGAAACTGTGCAAAGGTACAAATAAATGATTTCCCCACAGTATCCGGGGCTGGGATAAAGCTCGCCCAGAGAAATATAATTTTCCCCCACCGCTCCGGTTTCTTCCTGAAGTTCCCTTTTGCCGCACTCCAGAGGATTTTCCCCTGGATTGATCTTCCCGGCGGGAAGCTCCATGAGCACCTTTTTGTATGGATAGCGGAACTGTCGCACAAAGAGCAGTTCCTTTTTTTGCGTCAAGGCGGCGACACACACGCCTCCAGAATGCTCCACTACCTCGCGGTAGGAGGTCTTTCCATTCTCCAGCAAGGCCAAATCCCTGCGCAGATTAATGATCTTACCCCGGTACATATAATCCTGTTCCAATGTTTTTTCTTCCAGCTTCATTTTTCGCTCATCCCCGTCTTTGTAATCAAGCATCCAGCCTTGGCCGGGCAATAAAAAATTCCTGTCCCCGTGGGCAGCAGGTGCTTTTTCCGACAAAAACCTCATAACAATAGAGTACGAAATTTATTATACCGCAATAGTGCCATCGAATTCAAGTGGAGGTAATCAACATGGACTCTCCTTTTCTCTCCTTTTCAGCCAACGCCGCCTTTTCCTCTTTTCCGCCGCCGGATACCCGCTTTATGCGGCAGCTCATTCTCGATATGCATAAACAGTATCCCTTTCTCATCATAACTGAGCTCGGAAAAAGTGTCCTTGGCCGTTCGATTTACGCCCTTCAGCTGGGAGAATCCCGGGAACGGGTATTATACGCAGGCGGTTTCCGCGGGCAGGAATGGATCTCCAGCCTTCTTCTGCTGAAATTTATCTATTCCCTGTGCAGCGCCCTTGATACTGGGGAACGCATTGCCGATATTGATGTCCGTCGCGCCCTTCTGGGCCGTGGGCTTGTCTTTGTCCCCTGTCTCAATCCCGATGGAATTGAAATCGCCCTGCATGGGGCTGAAGGAGCAAATGAGCTCTGTGAAAGTGTGACGGCAGCCTGTCACGGATGTTTTGACAAATGGCAGGCAAATGCCTGCGGCGTCGATCTGACCCACAACTTTGACGCCGGCTGGCATCTCCTCCGGCAGCTGGAGCACACCCTGGGGATCAACGGCCCTTCTCCAGAGCAATACGGAGGCCAAATGCCCGAAAGCGAACCGGAAACCAAGCTTCTCGCCAATCTCTGCCGCACCATCCGGTTCCGACACGCCCTAGCCTTTCACCACTCTGGAGAAGAAATTTTATGGCAATATGGCAAATATACCCCCGAACGCTCCCAGCTAATGACAAAAATCCTCTCTGTAACCAGCGGATATGACGCTGTAACTGGAGAAGATCCCTTTGAACACGCCAGCTTTAAGGACTGGTTTGTCAAGGAGTTCTGCCGCCCGGCCTTTTCTATCAGCCTGTGTAAAAATATCAACGCCTCGGCCATGTCTCTCGCTGATGTATTCCCCCTTTACCAGCGTCTGGAGGAAATGCTGATCCTTTCCGCCATAATGTAGTTTTTCTGCCGCCGCTCCTCCCTCATCTTCTTCAGAATAGATTGTATTTTGGAAAATCTGCTGATATAATGGAACCAGATAGTTAGCAACGAGGGGGTCCAATCTATGAAATGTGACTTATGCGGCGGAAACAGCGCACAGGTAAGAACGGAAAATGATTATATCCACGCCAAAATGACCAGCCGTCAAATTGTATGGTGTCCGGACTGCGGTTATCGCCGCGCTCTGCATGACTGCCATACAGAACAGTCTCTTCTGAAGGAGGACAAAACCGCCCGTCAATATGCGGATGAAAAAAAGGCGGCATATCAAAAGATCATGCGGAATAATGCGCCCCCGGCGCGGAATACGCCTGCCCCACGCGCCTATGTACAAGGAAATCATTCGGGACAGCCTCCAAAACCCCAGGCAAACAACAGCGCCAATGCCAAAGGCTGCCTGAGCATTGCAATTGTAGTGATTGTCGTTCTGATTGCCATCTTTTCCAAGCTGATGGAGTAAACTATTCAGAACCGCGATATTTTCTGTTGGTATCCCTATGACGGTTTTTCCATGAAAACGTCCCTGTTAATAGAATCCCCGCCAGCCGGCTTGCGAAAAGGCAGCTGTCTGGTTCTTATGTCATGTGTAACAGATGAAAACAAGAAAATACGTCCTATATAGATTTTTATTTGTCTATGACAACCCGTTGAAATTTCTTCTTCCCTCCGGTAAAATCATGGGAAGTGTGTTTGCAGCCAATCAAAACCGTTAGTAAACCAGCGGTACGCGCAGACCTTAGAGGAGTCAATACTTGCTGGGTCCTGGAAGAGGTGCTGGAAAATATCATTTATTTTCCAAGGCTTTTTTCCTGCCCCTGATTCTTTTAGCGACAATCAAAAATGCTGCCCGACACTAAATGGTCGGGCAGCATTTTCCGTTTTCTCTGTTTTTCCTCAATGGATAGAGGCAATTATTCTTCCATCCAGCCGTCCAATGACTGATAGTCCTCCCAATCCTGATACTCTTCCAGATCGTCGGGAACGGTGATAGAAACCGCTTTTCCAGGCTGGTGATTGGTCATAGAGAACGCGAGGGAGATTTCCGCCATATCCACGGAAACTTCTTCCGTTTCACCAATCATCATATCTCCCAGCAGCTCTGACAAGCCCTCCATCTTGAGTTTCATCGACACCCCCTGGCTGCCGATATAGCCGTCTCCTGTAATGACCAGGGTAAGCTCCACATCCGACAAAGTGACATAATCAGCCATCTGCTCCATCTGCCTGCGGAATTCCTCTTTGTCCTCTTCTTCCACTTCTTCCCCAAGGGAATCTATTATATTGTCCAAAAGGGCCGCTTTCAGCTTTTCTCCGTCCACCTTGCCGGTAAAATGCTGTTCAGAGCCCTGCTTCTTCAAACTGCATTCCTGGAAAATTTCCCCATCCAGCTGAAACCAGGAGGGAAACTCTGACACGGCCATCTCCCTGCTGAACTCTCCCATGGGAAATTCCGTCTTTATCTTCTCGCCCATGGAATCGGTGTAGAGAACCCCGTCCTTATAATAGGTTGTTTCCTCCTGAGTCATGCCCAAGGCCTTTCCCTTCATCCTGCTGAAAAATTCCTCGGGAAGCCCGTCTTTCAACCTTTGCTGAATCTGTCCCCAAGCAGATACCTCCATCCAAATATCCTGCGCGTCAATTTCAAAGTCCGCCTGATAGGAGGTATCCAGCTCTGTCAGCTGGTTTGTTTTCTCCCAGGCCTCCTGATATGCTTCCAACGCGTCGGGCTGCTCGCAGGAAGAAAATAGGAAAACGCTGGAAACTATCAGTCCAGCCGCCAGTATTCCAGATAAAACTTTTTTCATAGTATCGCCCCCTATTTTAAATTAACAAAATAAATTTATTGTTTTTCATTATATTAATTTCTTTATCATTTGTCAAATACTAATTTGTGAATTTTTTCTTTTCCCTGTAAAGCTTATCCCACCAGAATAAATTTATCCGTCTTTTCTTCACTTTATCCGCTTTTTGAAGAAAAACCATGACGCCGGACATATCGACACTATAACCGGCAATCGTCTCTCCAGGCTGACTGAATTTATTTGTCTCGCCTTATTTACTTCACAGCCCATAAAGGGTGATTATTCTTCCAACACCCCTCTGCCTCTCCTTAGAAGATTGCTGTACCAGCCCGCTTTGCTTATGTGTGATAAAGAAGCAATAGAAGTGCAAAAAATTTTGCCGTTCC
>JAHZIE010000027.1:0-2964 GCA_019419895.1 Clostridiales bacterium
CGGCAGGACGGCGCCTCCCGGATCGCCAAGCTCCTTTTTGAAGACGCCACCCATATTCATATTCTGGCGGGCCAAGCAATCAATCCCGCTCACACCTCCCAAGGCATTGGGGTCGGTTTCGCGGAAAAACTGGGGATGCTCCAATCCTTAGAACAGCTGCTTTCGAAGGCTGGAAAAGAGGTTTCCCTCTCCCTGTGTTAAAAATTTTTTCCTCTTTATAATTCAGTGCCAGATGGGGGAATAGAGAAAAGCACTCCCCCTTTCCGCCCAGAGTGGGAGGCATCCAGTTTTGATCTGAAATCACAAACAAATCTCCTATAAACGGGCGATTTGTACAGTCCTGGAGAGAGCGGTATCCGTCTCCCTGTCCACCGGAGGCTGAAAAATATTACCGCGTTTCTTTCCTGCCGCTGATAAACCCGTCATACCGGCATCGTTAGAGCTTACAGTGTTTCTTTACGTCTTATTTATGCGGCTTCCGTTCATCTATTTCTCAAGGCTTTTGTCTTGCTGAAGTGACAAAAAGGCAGGCCCCGGAGCAGTTTGCTCCGGGGCCCGCCGATCATATAGGCTGTTATAAAAAATGTCTGGGAACTCACTTCTTCAAATTTTCCCTGTATTCTTTCCAGACACGGCGCACCTCGTCCCAATCCTCCCCGGTGAAAACACAATCCTCTATATCGGACAGCCGGTATAGATCCGGCACGCCAAGGGAAGGGGCAAAACGGATATAGGACATACAATCCTTGTGATTGCCAAAGGCAGGGAAGTCGGTATCAATGGAAATCCCCGGCATTGCCGCGCAAACCAGGTCTCTTCTGAATTTCATACAGTTACGGATGCTCCTCATGTTATAATCGTAATCATGAAGACGGACCTGATCGGTGAATTCCGCCAAATAAGGGTGACAGTTGCTGTTATTGATCAGCGCGTCCGGTTTTGCCGCTTTTGCCGCCTTGTAAATCAGTTCATAAAAACGCCGCAGAAGCTCAATACCGTAAACCCCCTTTTCATGGGCCTGGATATCCTCCCCAAGTGGCATACAGTTGGCAAAATCGACCTTAAAGCCATCGCAGTTATAGCATCCCTCATCACTGGAAAGAAGCTTATGAAAAGTTTTATAGATCCGTTCCTGATATTTCGGGCTGGTGGGATCCGCACCTACCGGCTGGCTCCACAGAGTGACGCACTCATCCTGATCCAAGCCCTCAGAATTCCACGATTTGAACCACAATACCACCCTGCGGCCCTTTTTATGCTCACTGTCCACAAACCCCCTCAGGTCAGGCCATTTTTCCGTATCCGGCAGGGCTTCCCCATAGTATTTCTGCCATTTATCATCAATAATCAAAGCCGTGGGATGGAGATCAAGCTGATCAAGATGCTCCGATATCTCCGTATAAACCTTCTGATTGGCGGCGCCATATATGCCTGTGTGGTATTTCCCACCTAAGGGGGCCTGCTCCCCCCAGCCGCAGAAAAAGGGGCCGTACCACCAGTCCTCATTCTGCGCGGGATGGGGTTTCGCATAGCCATGGGCATAGTGCCAGCCGCTATAATGGCTCAATACGTCAAAACCGTCCATTCCATGACAGCCGAGGATCCCAGGCGCTTCCCACTGCCCCGCTACGGTTGTATGTCCATGAAACCGGGTGGACAGATGAAAACGGTTGTCATGATTATGATAATAGAAAGAATCAAAATTATACTGCCCCGGCCGGGCGGCAAGGCCCAAGCCGAACCAATCGGGATGCTCTTCCATAAAAAAGGGATAGCAGAGCATGGGCGGCACCATATAATGCAGAGATAACCGATTATTCTTCTGCATGCTGTAGGTATAGTTCACCTCACCGCAGCAGGACGCGGGGAGCAGGTACCCAGCGGTTTCATAGCTTCCACCGTTCCGGCCGGCAGGAGTATCCTTCACCCTCGACTGGAAATACCGGATTTCTTCCGGCTTTCCCTCGCCATAAACCGTTACCCGGTACAAAAAGGAGTCCTCCATCACATCCAGCCGATATTCCTTTTTCTTCCATAAGGAGCTGAATGTTGTCCACAGGATACTGGTATTTTCTTTTTTGTCTTCAACCCGGCATGTCAGCAGCGGCTCATCCACATCCTCGCGTTCCGCGCTGTCAACCGCCGAACGGACCGGCAGGGAGAAATACCTCTCCCCCGAACAGTCAACCGCGAAGGCGTCATCTTCAATCCAAAGGGTAAACCCTTTTCGTTCCAGCTTCAGTTTTTCCATTTGCGCCATTCCCTTTCCTTTGCCGCGGTTTTTGAGCTGTCACGGCAATTTTGTCTTATTATAACCAATCGCAAGAAAAAAGAACATGGATTATCGTCCCATTATTTTTTTTTGACGCAATTTATTTTCTGGCGTTCTTCCTTCCGCTTAGTCAGGACAATGTTCAGAGAAATACCGATCATCACGATATTGGCGCAGGTATACAGCCACATCATCAGTATCATCACCGAAGCCAGAGAGCCGTAAACCAAGGCGTACCGCGCTGACAGGCTGATGAAAAAGGAATACAGAGAGGAGAATACCACCAAAGCTCCAGCGGAAAAAAGCGCCCCCCTAAGGATTCCCACCGGCTTTTCCTTTCTGGGAATAGTAAAACGATATATACTGTAGATGAGAAAAAAAACAAAAAGGAACATCAGCAGAAAACGCAGCCAAAGCCACGCGGAAGGAATCAGACTGAAGCCAAAGGCATTCTCCAGCATGGTGAGGAACCACTGCCCTGTCAGCATCAAAATAATACAAATATAAATGGAGAAAAGAAAAAGGAAGGAACAGACAAAGCTCAGCAGAAAATTCCAAATGGTTCTGGGCTGCCTGACATGATAAATGTGTTCCATCGTCTGGATAATAATCCGAAAGGCGGCAGAAGAGGAAGTCGCCATAAAGACCATCCCGGCAATCAGCATTGGCGTCGATTCCGCCCCGGATACATA
>JAHZIE010000027.1:2974-18643 GCA_019419895.1 Clostridiales bacterium
ATAGTCGTTTAAGATATTCAGGGTTTCCTTCGGCAGAAAGCCCCCCATCCCTTTCAGCAGGGACGAAATATCCACATGCAGGATTCCCACCAGCCAGTTGAGACAGATAAAAAAAGGAAAAATGGACAGCATGATAAAAAAGGACAACGCCGCCGCCGAGCGTGACAAACGGTTTTTCAGATAAACCTCCACCGTCTGGGCAATCACCTGGAACAGGCGAAACCGCATAGGCCCCTTTTTTACGGCTGTAATCCCTTTTTCCGCTTTGTTTGCAAGATTTTCCGCTTTTTCCTTCAGGCGTTCCTTCTCTCGTTCTTTTTGTTCTTTTTGCTGCAGCATCCCGCCCCTACTTTCCATTCACATTCATCCAACGGCACATTTTTCCGTTGTTACGGTTTTCTTTTTTTCATTTTGCGAATCCCTTTTCTCCTTTGGAGCTCCTCATGAAGCTCTTTTCTCATCGCGGCAAGAGCCTCAGGATACTGCTTTGATTCCATATGGGGAAAAGCCCGCAGCAACCGTTCCCGGACGCTCCGGCGCTTTCTTTCCTTTTTCTCTTTTCTTTCCTCGTGCATTCTTTCGATGGCCTCATCCCGAAGGGACGCGAGCTCCTCCAGCTTCATTTTCCTGTTTCTCGCCTCGTTCTTTATGAGCAGCAGGGCATGGCAGGTGACCGCAAGGTCGGCAATAAAATAGGCCGCCAGAAAACAGGTGAAGGAAAGAACCAGCCAGCTGGGCCAAAGGGACAGAAAATGCTTTATGTAAGGATGGATGACCTTTACCATAAGAACAGACATCACCCCAAAAAGGAGTGAATTTCTCAGGCAGATTCTCCCGTTGAGGTTGGCCCATCGTTTAGAATAATCCCATAAGGAAAGATGAAAGATCTTTTCCAGCAAATAACTGGTGATATATTCGATGATGCTGGTGACGACGGTGCTCATTACAAATAAAACGGCGATATCGTCCTGATATCTGGAAAAAAGCCAAAGCACTAAAACCGCGCCCGTACCATATATAGGGCAAAAAGGACCGTTTAAAAAGCCTCGGTTAATAAACTTTTTCGCTGGAATGGAGCAAAACGCCGTTTCACAAATCCAGCCAATAAAGCTGTATATGACAAAAAAGCAAAATCCAGTCAAAAACTTCTCCATATTGCCCTCCTCTATCCCCACACTGTTACGCCGGTTCGGAATAATGTCTTCCCTTTGCCTTTCCCGCAGGTTTCCCCTCTTGTTTTTCCTTCCTTTGGAAATAGAGCTGCCTTCTGCTGGCGCCCTCCGCCATACCTAACAGGACAAAGAAAACGGGCGTGGTCATTGTTTGGCTAATATTAAAAATTCCCTGTACGGCATAACAGAGAACCGCCATGCCCAGCGCTAGAAGAACCGGAGAATTCTTTCCTCCTCTGAAAGCGCGGGTGACACAGGAAGCGATGGCGGCGACATAGGCGGTAACGCCAAAAACTCCAATGGTAACCAAATACTGGAGATATTCATTGTGTACATTCTCGAAATATTCCCCAATCAGGTTCATCATTTCCTGATAATAACGAGGCATAAATATATGTTCGGCCGTATCCAGTCCGGTTCCCACCAGAATATCTTTGATATCATAATTCTGGAAGGCCTCCAGGGCCCTCTTCCAGGCATATCCCCGATATGTGCCCCAATTATCGTTGAAACGCAGATAATTTTCAAGCTTTCCTAATTCCGTTTGAGTGTCTAGGATGGAAAAACGGTACACCATCATCAGGACAAAAATTCCCGCCACACACAAAAAGCCGAACCAAATCCATTTAATAAAGAACGGGAAGCTCACTTGGGGCGCAAGCTTTCCAATGATAAAAAACACGACAGCGGCCGCAAGGAGCACACCAAACAGTACCCAGCCGTGCACACCGTCAATCAAGCTTTGGGAAAAGCCTGAAAGATAATACTTCAATTGGGCATCCGGACTGTGTATCCAGATTCCGAGGAGCTTTGCCGAAATAAAAAGGGAGGCAAACACCGCCATCAGACGGGACAGTTCACTGAAATTCCGGACAAACATGGGGAGCAGAAGGAGCAGAATTCCCACGCCGAAAAATCCGCTGTCGCTGTTGCCGAAAATCAAAGCGCCAAATCCAAAAATTGTGCCGATATAATAGAATATGCGCGTAAACCAATGCTTTCCCCGCAGGACCATCATAGCTGTAAGGGCAAGGAACATGCAGACATAACTGGAAAAAAAGTTGAGATTTCCCAGAGTAGAAATGCTTTTTCCGAAATGAGTGGAATAACTGTGAAACCGAAATCCTAAAATATCATTGCCAAAAAAATTCTGAAGGCCAATCCAAATCACCGCGCAGCCGGCCACAAGGAAGAGCAGATGGCTCCATTCCCATTCCCTGTAGGTGCGGGACAACAGGAGATAGGCGACAAAATATAATGTCACCATCACCAGCCCATGATGCCGGTAATCAGATCCCCAGTAAGCTTCCTGAGGATAAGAAGAAAGCTGCCAGGATATGATGCCCACAGCAAAAAAAGCCAACATTCCAATATCCGTCACCGAAATGGGTTTGGGCCTGGCGTGCAGGCTTTTGGAGGGGTGCATTAAAAAGGTAATCACTCCGGCCAGCAAAGCCAAAGGAAGGAACCACCAGGTAATCGTTGAAAAGAAATCCAGCTTATCCTGCGCCAGGGTGGTATAACTGTGCTTGGAATACAAAGGGAAAAAGCCAAGAGCCGCAATTAAATAAAGGTAGGCGCAGATCTGATAAGGCTTCACCGGCTCCCGTCTGTTTTCCTTCGGCGGATTGGGATTTGAGGTTTTTTCCGGGGCATCCCGCCCTGTATTTGTATCGGACATAGAGCTGGACATAGAATTGATATCGATAAATTCTGTATCGTCAAACCGATCCACCCAATAACATCCTTTCTTAAAAATTTATATTCCTATTCTTCTTCTGATATGGCAAATTTGCTCAGATTTGCTCTTATTATATCATATTTCGGCAGGATAGCAAAGCCGTTTGCCATTCTTAATTCTGGTACTGGGATATCTGTCTTCATTTTTCACCGCCGCGGGAATTCGCCTTTTGCCGCCTAAAGAGAAGATCCGATCAGCATCTCCTTATATCAAGCGTCCGTCTGACAATTTTCAAGGGAGAAATCCCGATGAAGCCCTTTCAACAAAAAATTGGTTTTGCTTCGGCCCCGCGGACAATAAAAAAGGACTGGATTTTCCAGTCCTTTTTTGCCAGATTAACAATATTTTCATTCCTCAGCTTTAGAAAAAATACCCAGCTGAGTGGAAGAATGGCAGATATCAGCGAAAGAGTTACAAATCACTTTCCATAACGGCTGTCAATTTCTTCCCGTACAATGTCCGTCCAGCGGATGATAGCCGTCGCGTCCCCGGACACCGTTTCCACATCCTTCAATGTAATATCAAACTTGCAGTGATTTGCGTCCAAAATTTCAAAACCATCGCGGAGATATTTGCGCACCATATCCTCGTCCACGCCAAAGGAAACCATGGAGGAAGGATTGGGCCTCCAGGAAAGGATATAGTCCGGGCCGATCTGCTCCGCGCATTTTCTCAAATCAGCAAAGGGGGAAACCGCGATCCTTCTGAGATTTTTCAGCGTCTTCACAAGCTCAATTTTATTGGTCAGATCCTCGCAGCAGCCATAGGCTGAAAGGGCATACCGCTCCAAGATCGGCTTTTGATAATCAAACATGAACTCTTTGAAAAGATCCGGCCCCACAATAGTAAATTCCTGGGCCGCCATATATCCCCACATTTGACTCGGCTTGACGCCGTAAACGGCAGGATTGGGTCGTTCAAGGCCGTCCACATAAGGCATGGCCTGGTTCCTCTGATCGGCAAGGGAATAATCCCCCGCCTTTTCCGTCTCATCCATATTTTTGAGGATCATTTTCTGCATCCGTCCCACCAAGCTGTGGAGCCATTCCGGACTGTCATACATATCCCACATCAGCTGTTCCAAACCGCGGAGCTTTGCCAGAGGGGTGGAAATGTCATTCTGCCACATTACGCTCAGAACACCCTCCCTGTCAATAAAGATAGGAAGGATATCCCCCACCAGTTCCTCGTAGGGCGCGGCCTTGCGGCGGGTAGCCTCCTCATCAATCTCATGGGGAAGGGACACCACCTTTTCAATATCCTCTTCCTCCAAAATAGAAGCGTGGTATGCCGCCGCCCCATGCGCCATGGAGCGTTCACCCAATTCCGCGGGGAGCCCCCACGGGCCGAGCTTGGGCGTTTTGATACAGGCGGAAATAGTGTAAAAAGGCTCGGTAATGTAGTCGTCCGCCACTTTGCTGCGGTATTCCGTCTGCAAAAAATGCAGTTCGAGAGCCCGGCAGACCGGATCGGTGCACTTTAACTGCTTTTCCGTCAGAAATTCCTCAAAGGGGATTGCGCGGATGTAAATCAGCGGGCGGGTAAAATGCAGGGCATGATGGGAAGACCACGCCCTCCTCCTCGATTCCATCTCCGGCGATTGGGCGTATTCCATATATTTCCTGGCCATATCCCTGATATAGCCGCGTTCCTGTTCGCTAACTGCCATAACTTCTCTCTCCCTTTTACTAGTATTTTCTATAATGGTATGTTTTTTTTCTCAGTTTGTCAATGACCCTTTCCAGTTTTTCTTTTTCGGCCGTCTTGTATTCTCTGTCCCATTTGCTACAATTAACAGTAAGGATATTAAACAGGGAAAGGGACGGAGTTTTATGAATCGTTCTTGGAACGGAAAAACCATCAATTTTTTAGGCGACAGCATTACCCAGGGCTGCGGAAGCGAGATTGCTTATCCCCATATCGTCAAAAAGCTTCTGAAATTAAAAGAGGCGAGAAATTACGGGGTCTCCGCCACCCATATCAGCGGCGCCTATGAGGACAAATTTAAAGACAGCGCCGGAAGCTCTCTCAGCTTTACCAAGCGGTGCCTTCGCATGGAGCCCGCGGATCTCCTCTGTATCTTCGGCGGTACCAATGATTTCGGCCATCGGGACACCGCTCCCCTGGGAAGGATGGCGGACAGGGAGGATATCGGTTTTTACGGGGCTCTCCATTGGCTGATCGAAACTGTAAGGAAAAACTACCCTCAAATGGAAATTGTCCTTTTCACCCCTCTGCACCGCTGTTCAGATCCCTCCGGTGAGATGAATCCCTATACCGGACATACCCTGCTGGAATATGTAGAGGCCATCCGCGCGATTGCGGAGTACTATCATCTTCCTGTGCTGGATCTTTACCAGGACGGTCCGGATCCTCGCCGGCCCAAGACTAAAGAGCTACTGATTCCGGACGGCCTGCATCCCAATACCGCAGGTCACCAGCTGATAGCAAAGGAGCTGATTGTTCCCTTTCTGAACGCCTTATAGCTCAACCCCTGAAAGGCGGCGTTACTGTCAAGGGAGGATAATTAACCTCTTTATTTGAATATAGGCGCGCAATCAGCCATTTTAATCTGTTAAACGTGCTTCTTCCATCCTTCTTACCGCGTCGTTTCTAAGGTGGAAGCTTCTTCTTCTCCTCAGGAGTGATGGAACGTGTGGTTCTTTAATCCTCCCTCACGCCCCCGCCTTTCTTTGCTGAAAGGACGGGGCTTTTTCCTTGCCGAATTTCCGCCGCGCTGAAAAGCATGTCAAACGGCTTATAAAGACAGTACATACCGCCCTTCTTTTACAGGATTCCTATTGGAAAAATAGACAATTTTTGCCGAAATATAGAATATAATTTCTTTTCCCACGCCATTTCATTTCTCTGAAAAAGCCTTGTAAGTCCTCCCATTCCCAAGTATAATACTATTTAGAAACAATTTGTTCATAATTTATTCTTAGGAGGGCTTATCTTTGGAACAGAAAACTTTCTCCCCCGTTATCTCCTTTTTAAAAAAGGCTTTTAAACGTTATTTGGTGGACGCCATGAGCGCCATGGCCCTTGGCCTTTTCTCCTCCCTGATTGTCGGGCTCATCCTTTCCCAGCTTTCACAGATCAGTTTTTTATCCTTTCTCGCGCCCTTCTCTGATATTGTCAGCGCCCAATCTCCCGTGGTAGGCGCCGCAATCGGCGCTGCCATCGCTTCCGGGCTCCGCGCAAAACCCCTGGTGGTTTTCTCCGCTGTGGTTGCCGGCGCTTTCGGCTATCAGGCCGGTGGTCCGGTGGGCGCGTATATCGGCGCCGTTGTCGGTTCAGAAATCGGAAGGCTGGTCGCTGGAAAAACCAAGGTTGACATCGTCGTCACCCCTATCACCACCATTCTGACCGGGTGTCTCGCCGCCCAGTTCGCGGGTCCCACTATCCAATATCTCATGGAAGGGCTCGGCAGCGTTATCAACAGCTCTACCAACCTTGCTCCCTTCCCAATGGGAATCATTGTATCCGTAATCGTCGGATTGGCGCTGACAGCTCCCATCAGCTCCGCTGCCCTCTGCATTATGCTGGGGCTGGACGGCCTGGCCGCGGGAGCGGCCGTGGTCGGATGCAGCGCCCAAATGATTGGCTTCGCGGTCGCGAGCTTCCGGGAAAATAAATGGGGCGGCCTGATTTCCCAGGGAATCGGCACCTCCATGCTGCAATTTTCCAATATCATGAAAAACCCCAGGATATGGCTGGCGCCCACCCTCGCCTCCGCTGTTCTTGGGCCGGTTTCCACTTGTGTTTTCCAGATGACAAATACTCCCACTGGGGCGGGTATGGGCACCAGCGGACTTGTTGGACAATTTGGCGCCTTCTCCGCCATGAGCGCCACAACCCCTTACTGGATGATTATCTTGGAAATCCTGCTGATGCATTTTATCGCCCCCGCGGTTCTTACCCTGCTGTTCGATTGGTTCTTCCGTAAAATTCACTGGGTGAAGCCCGGAGACATGAAGCTTCCGGAACTTTCATAAAATTCAGGGGATTATCCTCCCGCTGAATCAAATTAAAAAAAGAAGGAGTGTTTTCCCATGGCCTTTAAGGACTTACAGCAATTCGGATTCCAATACCAGCTTCTCTTTGACAAAACCGGCGTTGTGTTCGGAAACTATAAGGGATACCCCTTGTGTGTAGAGGAGCATACCAACGAAAGATACTACAATCTTTTTTCCTGGATAAAGCCCAGTGAAAACACCCCGGATCTCCAGCAGCTTCCCGCTGTTTTGTCCAGCTTTGCACAGGGGGAAGGCAAGCCTTTTGTCCGTTTCTGCACAGTGGAGGGATACCGTGTTACCATCCAAATCAAAATGACGCGCCATAACCTTGAAAACCTTTCCCGGACGGCGGAATTTCTCCTGTCCACTCTTGCCGGACAGTTCTATGAAGGCTGCTGCGCCTCCTGCGCCCGGACGGACGGATTAGGCTTTTACCGTATCAACGGAACCAGCGCCTGCCTGTGCGAGCCGTGCTATCAGACGGCTGTCGCCAATCTTTCCCAAAACGAGCAAGCTGTCAAAAAGAAAAAAGGAAATCTGGTGACAGGAATTGTCGGCGCTCTTCTCGGCGCACTATTGGGCGGCGTTTTATGGGTTTTGGTATCCCAACTGGGTTATATCGCGGGAATCGTCGGCCTTGTGGTTGCCGTATGCGCTGTCAAGGGCTTTGAGCTTTTCGGCGGAAAACTTAACGCGGCGGGAATTATTATCTGTATGGTGATTGTTGTCGGAGCCATCTATGCCGCTAATTACATTTCCTATTCCATTTATCTGCAACAGGCTCTAGATGAACTTGGATACGGCTTTAGTTTTGGCGACTCCATGCGTCTGCTGCCCGATTTTTTCAGTGAAGAGGAAATTTTCGGGGCCTTTCTCCGCGATCTGGTGATCGGTTATCTCCTCACCGCCGTCGCCAGCTTCTCTGTGATTTACGGTATTTACCGCAAGAGTAACCAGAAATTCACTTCAAAAAGGTTGGGCGAATAAAAAATTTTTTCGGCGGGCGCAGTCCAACTTGTAAGTCGTAATATCAAAATTACAAACCCCGGTTCCTTTCAGAAAGGAACCGGGGTTTTCTATTCATTTCGGAAGAGGAGCCTCCTACTTTGATTGCCGCCCATAGACACAGAAAAACAGGAGGTAATCCTCAACCGGCCCTCCCAGGGGGCGCTACAAGAGGCAGCTTGGGAAACCCAAGGAAGCGCCCGGACAGTCACGGTGGCTTTTCAGGCCAAATGTTGACAGCATCTCTTTTACCACTTGCGGCTCCTCCAACATTAAGAATATATCCAACGCCGCCGAAATAAAATATTTTAGAATAAAAGGCGGAAAAACGGACTCCCCGCAATTCTTCTATTTCCCGCGGAATAGAAAAAAGCGCGTTCTCCTCCAAAGAAGTCAATAGGACACTTATTCCTTATATGAATATCAGTTTCCATTCCTGCGCTTATGCCAATGGAAAAATAAACTTCATCCCGGCTGCTTCGAGGCGGCATTTTCTCCCCTTTACAGTCCAAATTTTCCCCTCAGGATTTCCGTCAAACGCGCCGCTACTATTTGGTGTCCGTCACGCAGGGGATGGAGGGGCTCCTTGGGAATCCATCCGGTGGAATTGATAAAAAACACATGATCGTCATGCCTTTGATTATAGTCCTCCACCATTTTTTCCAGTTGGGAAGGATATACCCCGCAAAATGCGCTCAGTACAATCAGCTGGGAGGATGGATTTTTCTCACGGATGACCTCCAGCAATCCCTCATATTCCTCCAGATACTGTTCTACAGGGCTTCTGGAATCATTGGCCCCGTGATTGATGAGAATAAAATCAGCGGAAGGATGGGAGATAGGGCATCCGTCATAGCAGTAAGGATAAGCTTTTGCAGCCTTTGGAACAGCCCCCTGCCCCGACTTTGTCACGCCAACCGCGCCGTACCCCATAACGATGGGGCGCAGCCCAAGAGCCTCGGCAGTCAGCCAGGCATAGGTGGCGCAGGCGTCGTCCATATAGACCCGGTTGTGCTGATTCTCCTGATAGGCGCTGTAACCCGCGTCAATCAAAACGCCTTCCGTAATGGAATCTCCCACAAATTCTATGGTTTTCCGGCGATCCTCCGGCAGTTCCCCCGGTTGTTCCAGATCCGCTCCCATAAAGGTGATTTTCCCTACCAAGGGCTGATACCACCGGTGATGGCGCTCCACTCCGCCTTTATAAATGATTTTCGCCACATGGTTTTCCTCCGGCTTTCCCTGGGCACAGATCCGCAGATAGGTATCCAACGGGGCCTCCACCTTCGCTCCGCCGTCTACGGAAATCCACAGATGGGGATAGGGCTGCTCGTTTGTCTCAACGTCAAATACCAGCACGGCCATATTGCCTCGGAACGCTATTTCAATATAGGCCCCCGGCGTTGTGGAAACCGCGTAATTTTCCTCCCTGGTATCCCATCTGCCGCTCAGACGGACACAAGGATGACAATGTGAAAAACGTGTCAACAGAGATCCTTCCTTTCCGTTTTAAAACATATGTTATTTGCAGAGTTCAATTTCTTCAGGAACAGAAATGATCGGCTCCCTGCCCTTCTCCATTGATACCTTCACCATACCGTAAGGGGTCGGCATGGAAATATCGGCATAATCAAGGCCATACAGGCAAGGGGACAGCTTAATTTTCCGAAAGCCCGGCTCAACCATCGCAAAGCCCATCAGTCTGGCCGGGAGCTGATAGGTGGGCGTCGCGCCCCAGGCATGGCTGAAATCACAGTCAAAGCCATACCAGCATTCCTTCATCCCCCTGTCGCATTCGTCCGTCAGTTTTTTCCAGCGTCTGATCTGCTCCAATCCGTATTGCTCAAACAATCCGGAGGAATAGAGAGCGTCCAGCACAAAATGCATAAAATAGGGCTGTGCCTGGATCAGCTCCTTGTCCTCCATCACCCGCCTCATCAGTTCCTGTTCCATCTCTTCAGGACAAAGATGATATAAAACCGCCAATGTGTTGGTATGCTGGCTGAAATACTGTTTTTCCGTATTATCAGGCAGCCAGCGGCTGCCCTTCTGAGGCTCGTTGGAGCCGTCGCAGTAAAGGCCCCGCTCTTCCGACCAGAAGCAGCGGTGGAAGGCCTCCTTCAGCTGTTGAGCCCTCTCCCGGTAGAGGACCGACATTTTTTCATCCCCCAGGATCCGGCAGATCTTCTCCATTTCCAGCAGTGCCTGATAATAAAACGCGTTCAGGCAGGACTGTCCAAGGGCCTTCGGCGGATGATGCAGGTTAAATCCATCCACCTCCACCCAGTCCACAAACATATAGTTGGGGGAATTTTCCAGCACGCCGGAAGACCCCAGATATCCATGGAACCGGCGCATGAGAATATGCAGGGCGTCGATCACCTCGCGGAACAGGGAAACATCTCCGGTAAAGCGATAATAATCCATAGCCATCTGGGTAAGAATCAGGCTGTAAGTCGTGTGGAACATCCTTCCGTCATTGATCCGCAGAATATGGGCCGTCCTCACAATATCAAACCGTGTCAGGCGGGGATCCCCAAAGGTAAAATAATTCATCAGGCTTTCAATATAATAATCTCCCGTACAGGCCAGGGGCTCCTGGTGGGTGGGGCTGTCCAGATGGATGGTTTGGCGGCAGATTTGAAGGGTCCACTTCCCCACCTCATAAATTTTATTCAGCACGCTGTCGCTGCAATGGAACTCTCCCTCCTGGTCAATGGGGTAAAAGGTGAAGTAAAGACCGACATTCTCCAGGATGACGTCCTCATTCATCATATTGCTTACCGTTATCTGCATATAACCGATGCTGTCCATGCGCATACAGCGGTAATCTGTCCGTCCGTCCAGGGTGACTGTCTTACAGGGATAGGGATTCACCCTGCCGATAAGCTCCTGGCACTTAAAGCTGATTTGGACTCCCTTTTGTCCAATGGCGGTAAAGGAGGCATGGCCGGAATAAATTTTTTCAAATTTTGCGATAAAGGTAGCGGGCGCTCCGGCTTTCACCCGTATCCGGTTTCCTTCTATCTCTATCAAATGCCGGTATTCCTCATAAACAAAATAGCCGCAGGGCCGGATAAATTCCTCATGGAGATTGGGAATTTCAGAAGGGCGCACCTGCCAGATCACCTCTCTGACAGGGGATGCTTTTTCCCAAGGCAGTTCTTTTTTCCCCTGATCATATTTACTGTCACTGAGGAAGCGGGGGTTTATCCTGATATCCCAGGAGGAGTCGGAAAATACCGTCTGGGAGGAGCCGTCGGCAAAGGAGATGTCGCAGGCCGCCAAAAAGCCTCCGTGCCCCCAGGAAACCTCCGTCTGAACGGAGCAGGACATTTGAACAAGGACTGAAATTATATTTTTTCCCTTCTGCAAGGGGATGTCAAAGGTATTTGTGTAAATATAAGGGACAACGCCCTTGCTTTCAAAATCTCCTCCCGGAGAAACGGGACCTTGGCCGATATAACCGCCGTTGACAAACAGCAGATATTTCGTATCGGCGCACAGGGTAATTTCCGCCGACACGGCTTCCCTGTCCAATACAAGCTCTTTTTTCACTTCCACGACGCAAAAGGTATCCTCCTGCTGACTGCCTGACGACGTCCTCCTGCAGGTCTGAACCTGAGGAAACCGCTCCTCGTCCAACCATATCCACTGCGCCTGGCTGATCAGCCCGCCCGTTGTGTTTTCTGTCCCCTTCATGATAATTCCTCCTTTTCCTCACATGAGGTAAAATGAAATTGATATCCTCCTGTTTATTTTTCCCTGTTCCACAGCCGCCGTTTCATTCTGAAATAACGGTACGCGCTGCAGAGCAAAATGACCAAAACACCAAATAAAATGCAGGCCGTAATAAATATAGCCGCCTGAAGGGTGGTTTCCGTCCTCCCCCTGCCCCAGAGCAGCAAAAAGATGACCACCAGAAGGCCCAAAGGGGAAAACTCCCCCAGCAGCTTGGAAAAACGGTGGGTTGCCCGGAGCACCTTCTGATTCTGCCTCGCAAAATTTCTGGAAACAGGTTTATTGTCAAAGCAGTTCATGGCTAATTCTAAACACGGCGTCATTTTTTCAGCCATTTGTTCCGCCTGGGATTCCTGGGGCGGCTCGCCGTATTCAAAAATAAAAAGATACTCCCTTCCCTGGCTGTCGGCGGTTAAGGAAAGAAAATCGGAATACCGGATTTTCTCCGTCCTGCATTCAGAGGCTGTGCAGTCTTCAAAGGGCATCTCCAGAACAGTCGTTTTTTCCCCATTCCTGGCATACCTGCATCTCCCCAGCTCCATACTGTAAGAAAGATAGACCCTGCCGTCGGAATGGACGGCGGGATACTCCTTTAAAACAAAGGACAAATATTCCGCGCGTTTTTTTCTCACCCGGCGGTAATGGGGGAATTTCCCGGAAAAGCCATCCCGCTCCAGCAACGGGGAAAAGGACTTTTCCAACGCCTGCCGGACCGCGGAAAGGTAAGAGGAAAATACTGGCTGATCCTCAAATTCCTTGGAGGCGGCTGCGAAAAGGCGGCAAAAGGAATGGGAAATCCTGCGAATGAGGCCGGTTTTTACCAGATGGCTCCAGAAATCAAAGAAATCCTCCAAATATCCCTCAAATTTTTTCTGCCTTCCCTCCTCATAGGCGTCAATGGCAGAAAGCAGCAGCTTATGGATTCGTTCCCCCTGCAGTCCGCCTTCCCGCTGAAAAAGGGAGGCGGTTCTTTCAAAGGAATACCTGTTTTCAAAGAGGTTTTCCGGGGGCAGCGGCGGAAAAAGGCTGCGGTTATCCATCTGCTGCAAAATTCCTGTATGGTATAAAAGCTGGGCGATTCCCAGAAGCTCCCTTTCCCCCTGATTCAGGGCGTACATCCCCAGGGCGGATGCCTTATGAAGAAGCTCCCGGCAGCAGATCATAAAGCATTCATACGCTCCCATGCCATTTTCCAGCAGATTTCCCGTATAGTCAAACAGTTCTGTCTCCAAATGGACCGACGAACAGGAAATTTCTATTTCCATCCAATTCTTTTTCTGTAAAAGCCTGTCGGTATACAGTGTGTCGGAAAACTCTGTATCCAGGCAGAGGCGGAATTCATATCCCTCTTCCCGCGTTTCCGCTTCAATCCAAAATAAATAGCCAAAGGCGGGGAAAAATTCCTCCTTTTCCCGCTTTGCCTGATGAAATACCAGCTTGGCGTTTCCCCAGGGACGGTCCGGCATGGACAAAACAAGCTCCTCTCCCTTTTGGATAAGAGAAATTCTCTGAGAGGTCATCAAGGAAAAGGATTGCAAAAAATGCCCGGCCTCCATACCAATACGGTTGGACACATTGTTCAGCTCAGAAAGCCACCGCACCCTGGCTCGCTTGTTGGACAAATGAAGAGCGGAAATCCATTTAAAGATGGGAAGAAGCCGCTCCGGCGAGGGAGTAAACTGACTTTCCGCCAAAGCGCGCACCCTGGCGGGAATGAGTTCTTCCACATCATATTGATCAGAAATCAGACGGCGCAGCGCGCTTTGCAGCTGCCTGCAGAAATCCGTCTGCACCGAAAAACGTTCTTCCTTCAGATATTCCACCGTTTCTTCCGGTGAATTCTCATTCAAAGGGGAGGTAATGGTGGACATTTGGGACAGGTAAAGCTCCAGGCCCACCTGGAATCTGTCGATATATTTCACTCCGGCATACTCCCCCTTCATGCTTTTATAAAAAAACAAAATATAGAAGATTATAGCATAGAATTTTAGGAAATTCAAACCTTAACCTGGGATTTTCCAAATGAAAATCCTGGACATTCCCATACCGCGACAAAAGCGCGCTCCTTACCCGCCAATCCCCTATTGCGGGCGATTGGTGACAGGTGGAAAATAAAAAGATACCATAAAGAATTTTCCCGAAAGTTTCAGGCTTTTCCCTATGGTATCCAAATGTTTATCCCTTTTTCAGCGTGTCGCGGATCGCCTCGTCCGCTTCCACCGCGACGCGGAAGGTGTCATACGCCTCGTCAATGGACGGATTGGCCGGGGCATCCTCTTCAATCATCTTGACCAGCCAGTCGAACTGCCGGTCGGTTGGTTTTCTATCACAGTCAATATTCATTGTCTCATATGTCTTTTCTGGATAACGGTAATACTCCAGCAGATCGCCTTCCTCCTTGTTAAAATGGCGATCCTTACGGTAAACCAGCCGTATCCTTCCTTTTGGGCCGATAAACTCCTTCAGGTTATCGGAGGACATGGTATTAGCCCATCCGGCCTCATAATACGCCACGGAGCCGTCCGACAGCCGCGCCGTCATCAGGCCGTAATTATACTTTCCTTCCGGCACATCTTCGCTGGTTTTCTGGCCGATTCCGTCCACATTTGTTATTTTTGCCCCGGAAAACCACTGCATGACATCAATATAATGCACCCCGCAGTCAATGATCGGAGAGGTTTCCCTGATCAGGGACAAATATTTGGGCCAGTCCATCGTATGATGATTTTGCGCCATTCTCATAATAATTGGATGTCCGATGGCACCATCATGGATCATCTGCGCCACCCGGTTATAGGTTTCATTATGCCGGAGAATATACCCAATCAGCACTTTCACATCGGGATTTTCCTTCACCAGCCGGACAAGCTCCCTTCCGCTTTCCAGATCCTGCGTCATGGGCTTTTCGCAGATAACGTGCTTTTTATGTTCTATGCAGTATTTCACTATCTCCAGATGGGTGGAAGGATAGGTGACAATGACGACAATATCCACATCGGGCGCATTGATACACCTGCGGTAATCTGTTTCTATCCGCTCCGCCCCATATTTTCTTTGAAAGATTTTAGCCCTTTCCACATTCAAATCACACACGCATTTGACGGATACATTTTCCTTCGCATAAATTTTTTCCATATGGGCCTCCCCCATATGCCCGCAGCCTATCAGGGCCACTCCGTACACCTTATTCATATCCACGTCTTGCCTTTCCATTCTTCATGAAATATTGCTTTTTCCGCATTTCACCTTATCACAATCCCCGAATCCGATCAACGGCTTTTCCGCATTTTTTCACTTTTATACTTTCCCTCCCGGCAAAGGAAGAAAGAAGTTGTTGAATACGCCGAACAACTACGGAGCGTTCTTTTCGCAGCGGCTTTTCCTCATATTCTTTCCTGTACTGTCTGAAAAACGAACGCCCTATCCGCATTATATTCCCGCGCCGGAAAAAGGCTGAATTCAGCGAGAGAAAAGAAAAGCCCCAAACCGTTTTCCCTCTGTTATAAAAAGGGAGTAGCGCCTCCTCCCCCCTTGCCGGCTGACAGACATCAGCCCTGAAGAAAAATATCCCGTTCCTCAAATACCGCCGCCGGGACATCCCCATGGCAGGCTGTTTCTACACATAAAAAGAGGGGGCGTTCCACGATTCACGCCCCCTTTATTTGTCCTATTGTTTTTTCGTCCTCACTTTAGTCCTCAAATAAATCGTAGCAAACCTCGTCAAGGGAATACTTGGAACGTACAGAGGGCTCTCTGTGAATCCAGCGGCTGTCGGTAAAATCAGGAATCGCCACAGGCATACTGCCCATGGAAACCGACTGCTCCGACAAAACAGTAATCGCCATCCAGGTGGCGGCGTCATAAACATCCATCGGAGGGGGCGTTTTATTAATAACGCTCTCAACAAAGGCGCGCAGAACCAGCCAGTCCATACCGCCGTGGCCGCCCTTGACCCCTTCCTTTGAAAATTCCTTCCACAGGGGGTGTTCAA
>JAHZIE010000027.1:18653-35978 GCA_019419895.1 Clostridiales bacterium
TTATAATAATCCTCAAATTTTTCCGGCGGATGATCCCAGCCGTCAATGGGGGAACGCCCGTCGATAAAAATCAGGCCACCGTCATGGTTCCAGGTGCCTTTGGTGCCGCTGACGCCGCAGAAGCGGCTGTAGTAACGGGGAAGGGTGGTGTCATGGGTCAAAAGGATCGTCTCGCCATGAGCGCATTTGATCATGGTGGTCACAATGTCCCCTTCACAGAACTGGGCGCGGGAAACATCATATTCCTCTCCCTTTTCCCGGAGAAGATACTCGTTAAGACCTCTTGCCTTGGAGGCCATGGAGGTCAGGGTCAGCATACGGTTGCCCCGGTTGATATTCAAAAACTTTGAAAGAGGGCCGATAGCATGTCCTGGATACAAATCGGCGTTGCGGTGCATATAATTGTCAAAACGGTAATGCCTGTTTTCCCGTCCGAAAGAAACCTCCTCACGCAGATCATGGCCGTATCCGCCGGTGCAATGAATCAGCTCCCCAAAAATGCCCTCTTTGATCATTCGGAGAATCGCCATTTCTTCCTTGTCATAACAGCAGTTTTCCAGGGCCATGCAGGGAACTCCCGTTCTCTGAGAGGTGCGCACAAGCTGCCAGCACTCGTCAATGGAGCTTCCACCGCCGCACTCAACAGCGGGATAGATTCCCGCGTTCATGGCGTCAACCGCCAAATATCCATGAGCCGCCCAGGAAGCGGTGATCAAAACCGCGTCCAAATCGCCCCTTTGGAACATTTCCTTATAATCGGTATAGGCGTCAACGGTAATCCCCTGATCCTCTCCCGCTTTTTTCGCCGCCTCTTTCGCACGGTCCTCATACAAATCACAGACAGCGGGGACAATGACGTCATCCATTTCCGTCAGCAGGGGGAACATGCTGCTTCCCCTTCCGCTGGTGCCGATAACGCCAATTCGGGCGATGTGGTCTTTTTTCTTTTCAGAAACCAGCATTTCAGCTCCACCTTTCTTCCAAGCAAGTTTTCCTGCCGCATATTTCACTTTTCTTTGTTGAATTATCTTGATTTTTGACAGGGAAAAATCTACAATATGAGATGAGATTATCATACCCCAGCCCCGGCGCAAAACCAATACAAATTCCTTTTCATAAAGTTCAAATTTGTTCACTCAACAGGAGGAGCCTATCTGTGGCAAACGAGGCAAACAAAGAATACGTCAAGCTCAAGCTCACCAATGTAATCCGCATCACCCGTCTGGTCAGCGTCCATTATCTGGAATACGAAAAAAACTTTGTTTTTGACGGTGAAAGCCATGATTTCTGGGAAATGGTATATGTGGATATGGGGGACGTTGTTATTCACGCGGACGAGGAAGAATTTCAGCTTCATCAAGGGGAAATGGTTTTTCATAAACCCAATGAATTTCACAAAATCCGGGCGAACGGCGTTACGGCGTCCAATGTTTTCATCGTCTCATTTGTCTGCCAATCGCCCGCCATGCGTTTCTTTTATGGAAAAAGGATGAAGCTGCCCCTCCATCTGAAAAGCTTTATCTCCCATATTATCGCCGAAAGCCGGAGCGCCTTTATTCTCCCCTGCTTTGATCCCAGCTCAAAAGAACTGAAGGTGAACGAAAACGCTCCCATCGGCGCCCAGCAGCTTGTGGGCCTTTATCTGGAGCTTCTTCTGATTCTCCTGCTGCGGGAGGATGAAAAGCCCCCCCTCTCCCCCCTGGTGTTCGCCTCAAAGGAAAGCTTTGACAATCATCTGGTTTCCCAAATCATCGGTTTTATGGACGAACATATTTACGGCACCCTTTCCATCCGTGAAATCTGCGAGCATGTCAATTACGGCAAAACCTTTGTCAGCAACACCGTCAAAAAAGCTACGGGGTATCCTGTGATGCAGTATTATAATATGCTAAAAATTGCCGAGGCGAAAAAAATGATCCGGGAGGGCATCCACAATTACACCCAAATCGCCAACCGCCTCTGCTTTGACAATCCCCACTATTTCACCAGGGTATTCAAGCGCATCTGCGGCATGACGCCAAAGGAATACCAGATGTCCGTATGGGCGGATTTACCTGAATAGATCATTTCACTCCCTTCCGCATCAGGCGGAGGGGAGTTTTGTTTTGCTCAAAGTATCGTAAAAAAAGCTTTGCCCGCGATGATTGGGGAAACCGGGCGTCCTCTGAAAATACAGCGGAAATGAAAACTTCCCATGGGAAAGACGCACCCGTCTACGGGACGGAGGAAAGGCGGGGAACAAAAATTCCGGTATTCCCCGGGGACTCAGCCCTCAGGTTGAACATTCCCCGGCTGGCCTTCCCGACAAAACAAAAATCGCCCCTTATGAAAAAGAGGAACTCCTTAATATATACCCTAGCAAAACCAGCCGAAAAGTTTTACAATAAGGTCAATCCATCATATTCCGCCTGCCCCAGGGCAGGTATCAATTTGGGAGGGAATTCAATGCTCTATAAAAAAAATATAGAAAAAGAACTGGACAAGGGGCTGTTCCAAAATCCTACCAGCGAGTACCGCGGCACTCCTTTCTGGGCATGGAACTGCAAGCTGAACAGCGACATGCTCCGGGAGCAGATCGACATGCTGCAGCAGATGGGCTTTGGCGGCTTTCACATGCATGTCCGTACCGGCATGGCTACTACCTATCTGAGCGACGAATTTTTTGAGCTTATTTCCGACTGTGTGGAAAAGGCCAAGGAAAACCATATGCTTGCCTGGCTGTATGACGAGGATCGCTGGCCCTCCGGGGCTGCCGGCGGTATTATCACCCGGGATCCCCAGTATCGGGCGCGCCATCTTCTCTTTACCCCCTGCCCTTACGGTGATGAATATAAGGGGTATCAGAAAGAGCTGGTCGGCGTCGGACGCCTGCCCTCCGAACGGACAAAGAACGGAAGCCTTCTGGCCTGCTACGATATCGTTCTCGATAAGGACGGCTATCTGCTGAGCGGTAAAAGGATCTCCCCTGACAGTGAGGCGGAAGGGAAAAAATGGTACGCCTATGTGGAACTGGCCACTCCGTCCGAATGGTACAACAACCAGACCTATCTCAATACTTTGGATAAAAAGGCCGTAGATCGCTTTATTGAAGTGACCCATGAAAGCTATTTGAAAAAGGTTGGAACGGACTTTGGGGAAGCTGTCCCGGCGATTTTCACCGACGAGCCCCAATTTACCGGCAAGGCTACCCTGCGGTTCGGCCTGGAGGAAAGGGACATTACCCTTCCCTGGACAGACGATCTGCCTGAAACCTTTCAGGAGGCCTATTCCGAGGACTTGGTCGATTCTCTGCCTGAGCTCATCTGGGATCTGCCGGATTCCAGGGTTTCCACCGTCCGTTACCATTATCACGATCATGTCACCGAGCGGTTTGTCGAGGCTTTTGCTGACAGCTGCGGGAATTGGTGCTTCAATCATAACATTGCCCTGACCGGGCATGTGATGGCGGAATCCACCCTGGGCTCCCAAACCTCCATGGTGGGGGAGGCCATGCGCTGCTACCGGAAATTTGGTCTTCCCGGCATTGACATGCTCTGCGACTGGAGGGAATACACCACCGCAAAGCAGGCGCAGTCGGCTGTCCATCAGTATGGCCGGGAAGGGATGACCTCCGAGCTGTACGGCGTTACCAACTGGGATTTCGATTTCCGCGGCCACAAACTGCAAGGGGATTGGCAGGCGGCCCTGGGCGTCACCGTCCGGGTACCCCATCTGTCCTGGGTTTCCATGGGCGGGGAGGCAAAGCGCGACTATCCCGCCAGTATCAACTATCAATCCCCATGGTATCAGGAATACTCTTACATTGAGGATCACTTTGCCCGTCTGAACACCGCCCTGACGCGGGGAACCCCCATTGTCAAGGTCGGCGTCATCCACCCTATTGAAAGCTATTGGCTTCACTGGGGTCCCTCCGAGCAGACCGCCCTGGATCGTGAACAGCTGGACAATAATTTTCAGGATCTGACCAAATGGCTCCTCTTCGGCGCCATAGATTTTGATTTCATTGCCGAATCCCTTCTTCCTGAACAGTGCGGGGAGGGCGGCGCGCCTCTGCGGGTGGGGAAAATGGCTTATGACGCCATCGTGGTTCCCGGCTGCGAAACTCTGAGAAGCTCCACCTTAGACCGGCTGGAAGCCTTCCGTAAAGCTGGGGGAAAGCTTATCTTTATGGGCGACGCTCCAAAATACGAAAACGCGGTTCCCAGCTCCAGAGGGAAAAAACTGTTCGATTCCTCCATACAGGTCAGCTTCGGCAGATCCTCCATCTTGAAGGCCCTGGACGACTGCCGTACCATCGACATCCGCAATGAAAAGGGAAACTACACGGAAGATTTATTCTATCAGATGCGTCAGGATGGAGACAAAAAATGGCTTTTCATCGCCCATGCTTCCCTGCCAAAGCCGCGGGAAACCGCCGCGGCGCAAAACATCATTATCAATATCCGAGGAGAATACGCCCCCACCCTCTACGATACCCTGACGGGGGAGATCTCCTCCATTCCCTATTCCCATCAAAACGGCAATACCCATATCAGCACTACCGTTTACTGCCACGACAGCCTTCTTCTCCAGCTGGCCCCCTCCAACGCAAAGGCGCCTGAGCTTTCAAATTGCGATATCTCCTCTTCCTCCCAGCTGAAGCTGCCCGCTATGGTTCCCTACACCCTCAGCGAACCCAACGTGTATATGCTGGATATGGCGGAATATTCCCTTGACGGGGAAGAATTCAATGAAGAGGAGGAGATCCTCCGCCTTGACAACAAGTGCAAGCAGCGCCTGGGATGGCCTCAAAACTCGGTAACGCAGCCCTGGGCGATTCCCGAAGAGCCTTATCAGCACACGGTTACTCTGCGCTATACCATTGAAAGTGAAATCCAGTATGAGGGCGCGTCCCTCGCCTTGGAGCATGGTGGCGAGGCGGAAATCTCCTGGAACGGGGAAAAAGTTTCCAACCAGTCGTCCGGCTGGTATGTAGACAAAAACGCCATTCAGAAGGTCGCCCTGCCGGAGATAAAGAAGGGAACCAATATTTTGACCATCACATGGCCCTTCAGCAAACGGATTAACCTGGAATGGTGCTATCTGCTGGGTGATTTCGGCGTCAGGGTATGCGGCCGCAAAAAGTGGATTGTCCCCGCGGCCAAAGAGCTCGCCTTTAGCGATGTTGTTTCCCAGGGGCTCCCCTTCTACGGCGGCAATATTACCTATCATATCGATTTCGAAGGAGAAGGCGATTTCACCCTCACCTCTTCCGCCTATCACGGCGCCCTTCTTAACGTATCGCTGGACGGCAAACCCACCGGAAGGATCGTATTCTCTCCCTACCAGCTGACGCTGAAAAATGTGAAACCCGGCCGTCACAGGCTGGATATCACCCTTTTTGGCACCCGTGTCAACACCTTTGGTCAGGTTCACCTGATACTCCCCAATTATACCGGTTATTGGTTTGGTCCAAACGCCTGGAGGACCAAGGATTATGAGTGGTCCTATGAATATCAGCTTAGATCCGTCGGCCTTCTTTCTTCCCCTACCCTTTGCAAAAATAAATAAATCCGGTTTTCTATTACGCATAGAGTCTGTGGGAGCCACATTTCCAAAAGATACAAACCGGCGCGCTAATTAAAAGGCGCGCCGGTTTGTTGTTGTATAAGGCGGCATACCAAGAGCTTCTTGCAGCCGGTTAAAATTTTTGCTATAATTATTTTACAAATTCTGACAGAAAATATGAATCTATTCCATAATAGGGGGGCGGTTATCTTCTTCTTTTTCTTCTTTTCCTTTGACGGCCTGTATTATATTAATGAGGTGCAACAGGCATTTAAACAGATATGTATGGATAAAATGCTGTCTGACGGTTATTTTGATATGAGCGTATATATTTTCGGACGTATCAAAAAGGATGAGATGTATGCCAGGCTTACCGCCCATAAGTCCAAATATGCCGTTTTGTATCAAGGCCCCTACCCAAAGCAGGATACCGCTGTCTCTGAATGGCGCGCAAAAATAAAGGAAGATGAAAACAATACTGAAAAGACAGCGCTTACCTATGAGGAAGCAAGCGCTATTGTAAACTGGGTGTATCGGTCGCTGAGAAACGCCCAGGAAAGAGAGGATTTTACCCGGACGCTGTTAAAAGAAATAAAGGAATTGCATCACATTCAAAGTAAAATTCGTTTTTCCAATGGGGTTGTATATAATACCTCCAAGGTAGAGCTGCATTTCTTCACCTCTGTTTCCGGAGTAAGCTCTTTTGTTTCCTCTTTAAGAAAAAATACGGATATATTATTTTACCGCGGCCATGCAAATTCCAATTATATTCTGCGCCCATCAGTTATGCGGACACCTGGCTGGCAGGAAAACGAAAGCAGGCTCTATCATGAGCTGCTGATAAATTGTCCTGAAGATTTTGAAAAGTGCGATACCCATCTGGAAAAACTAGTAAAAATGCAGCATTACGGCCTGCCGACCCGTTTGCTTGATATAACCAGGAATCTGCTGGTCGCTTTATTCTTTGCATGTGAAAGCGAGCCTGAGAACTATGGTGAACTGGTCTTGATTTCGGCAAATCATAAGGATATCAAATATCCCCAGAGCGATACGGTTTCTATTTTGTCAAGCCTTCCTGTATTTTCAAAGCAAAAGCAGCAGGAATTCTATTATCTGGCAAAGAATGCTGGCATTACCAAGCCGCAATTCAACGCACGGGCTGCAAGGCTAATCCATGAGGTTAGATTGGAAAAACCGGCGTTTCAGCCGGAAATAAATAAGGATGATATTCTAAATAGCTATATTGTTTACGCTTTGAAAAACAACAATCGGATTGTAAAACAGGACGGCGCGTTTATCCTTTGCGGCCTTTCTGAAAATAATAACTTTTTAGAAAAATTCCGTTATCGGGAGCATGGCAAAAAAGTAATCATACTTATTAATAAAAAGAAAAAAATACTTGAGCAGTTAGAAACCTTTTCTATCAATCGCGCGACTCTTTTTCCTGAAATCGAGTGTGTTTCTGAATATCTCAAAAATAAATATTCGTTATGAAAAAATGGTTCTTGACTTATTTTCAGTTTTATCCGCGCAACGAACAATTATCTTTGCGGAACTGAATGTATCCCCCTTCGCAAATCAAACCGCGGATACGGGACTCCATACATAATTACAAATGGGAGCAAGCGGATTTCCGTTTGCTCCCATTTATTTTCACGCGTTTTCCTTCTCAGTACCAGCCAAATGGTATCATCTTCGTATAGCCAAGCTCAGGTTTCTTCTCTGTAACATGCCTTTTCATAACTATCAGTGTAGTAATAGCACCCGCGCCGCCTCAGCGTCATCCGAAACAGCTCACACCGGTTAAATTCTGATTTTTGTCCATTTTCCCCCCTTAAACCGTATCGAGGTCATCAAAAAGCGGAGGGTTTGATCAATCACAAGCCCAATCCAAACGCCAATCAGCCCCCAGCCAACGGGATAGCAGAAAACCCATGCGGAAATGGGACGGAAAATGGTGACGCTGATAAGGCTGACAAAGGCGACAAATTTGGTGTCCCCGCCGCCCCGCAGGCATCCTGAATAGATTACCTGGGAAATCTGCAAAAATACAATCACAGAAATCAAAAGACTCAACGTTACCGAGACGTCCAATATCTCCTTTTCATTGGAAAAGAGCTCGAAAAGCCCCCTGCCAAAGAAGAGAAAAACCAAAAACAAAAGAAACGAACCCATCAATCCAACGATCTGACAGGACGCGCCATAAATCTTCGCCAAATCCGGCCTCTTTTTCCCCAGGCTCTGCCCCACCATAGCGACGCACGCCACAGACAAACCATCCCCGATGGAAAAAGAAATGGAGAGGAGATTCATGCCTATCTGATGGGCGGCAAAGGCGTTGGTGCCCAGCTTTGCCACAATAATGGCAAAAATCATAAAACCTACGCGGAGAAAAAGCTGTTCCGCCAAGGTGCTGCTTCCCAGGTTTGCAATAGACTTCATCGTCCGTTTTTCAAATCTCCAATTTTTAAAGCAGGAAAGGGAAACAAAATTTTCCCGTTTTCTCAGGGATAATATGGACATCACACAGGCGCATACCGTTCCAATTACAGTCGCGATGGCCGCTCCCGCGACTCCCAGCTTTGGAAACCCAAAATTTCCTCCAATGAGAAGGTAGTTAAAAACCACGTTGACAAGATTGGAGGTAATATTGGTATACATGGCAATCTTTGTGTTGCCAATGCCCCTTTGCGCCGCGTTGATTACCATGGAAATTACATTAAAAATCATTCCTCCCACAATAATCTGGAAGTAGATGGTCGCGTATTCTATTGTGTCAGCCTCCGCGCCGGCCATTTTCATGATATCCCTGGCAAAGACCACGCCGATTATACTTAAAATGACAGTAAATATCCCCACCAGCATGATGGCCTGCATCAGGACGCGGTTGGCGCTTTCCCGATCCCCTTCTCCCTTTCTTCTTGCCACAATGGCGGAAACCGCCACATTCAGGGAAAGAAACACAGCCAAAAAAATAAATTTGGGCTGATTAGTCAACCCCACCGCCGCAATGGCATAGGAACCCAAAGAGCTTACCATAAGGGAATCGATTAACCCCACCAGGCTGACAAGAAAAGATTCCAGCATGGACGGCCAGGCAACGCGCAGGGTATATTGCAGCACACTTTTTCCAGAAGGCAGCTCTCCCAACGCCTCGGATTTTCTTAATAAACGTCTTCCGTCAAATATCGCGCAGACAGGATTTCCCAATGCTCACATTCCCCTTCCAATTTGCTTTGCCGTTCTCTGATTCCGCGTTTTCCGCAAAAAATAAATCTTCCTTTTGATGGAAGATAAGAATTCAAGCTTTCATTTGTCACTTTTCCAGCCCAGGAACTGTTTTTATGTTCCCCAACGAAATTAATTCCCATTATAGCCAACTCTCCGGACTATAATATTCTTAATTGGCATTAATATTTTTTTCTTCCATATATACAAAAAACCGTCTTTTATTTCGTAGAGAATCACGGCGTTTTGATACAATATTGTAAAAACTGACCATATCATAACGGGACAGCGTTCCACGCAGCACGACTTTAAGTTCTATCTGACTGGCGCCCAAGCCCTGACGCCGCTCTCCCCTTCTTTCTATTCTCTGCCTTTTCCCCGTCAAAGCGATACAGCAAAAAGAGGCCGGAGACAAGCGCCCAAATGGGTACCTTGCTCCGGCCTCTTCTATTTTCATCTGGGAGATATCCTTCATTTCAAAAGAAAGCTTTATACGGACATAACCTCTTTTTCCTCTCTCTGCTCCCTTTTAGCCACCGCTCTCTTGACAAAAAAGACAACTGCTTTTTCCACCAGGTTGATCGCCAAAATCATCAGGGAAACAAGCGCCGTTCCCTCAATGAAGGACTGCGCTTCCAGCTGAGGGATCATCAGGGCGAGAGGCATGGTGCGGAAATTCATCAGGAAGGAAACCGCTGAAATGGTTATCATGGCATTGACAAAGAAGTAGCTGTACATCTCCGCGATGGTCGCCTTTGTGCAGGGAATATAAACGGAGAAGAGCATTCTGAAACGGCTGATCCCCAATGTCTGGGACACATCCTCCAAGTTGGAATTGAATTTGGACAGGGAATTATAGGCCAGCAGATAAGGGGAGGAAAAGAAGTGGACGATATTGACAATGACCAAAATGAAAATAGTCGAATAGATGGGCACGTTCTTAAAGGTGAATACGAAGGAAAGGCCCAAAACAATCCCAGGTATTGCCAGGGAGAGCATGCTGATAAAATGCAGCGCCTTGTTGGAAACTGCTTTCTGAGATCTCGCGGTGACGTAGGCGGAAAAATAGGAAAAACAGGTTCCAACCAGGGCGGTCAGCAAGGCAATCGCCAGGGAATTGACCAGATAAGTCCCGATACCGCCGGAAAGCAGCTTGTGAACATTATCCAAAGAGAAGGTCATATCAATGGGATACTTCTTGACAAAGCTCAGGCAGATAAACGCGAGAATGGGCAGGCAGATGAGCAGCAGCACTACCGCGAAAATAATATACACCGCGATATCCCGCTTTTTATTTTCCTCGATCTGGTAGGTTTTGGTCACCGTGCTGTTGGATACTCCGGAACCGCTCTTTTTCAGATCCATCAAAAAGGCAATCACAGCGGGCAGCAGCAGCACGACGCCGACAACGGCGCCATTGGAGAAATTCATCATGCCGATGACTTCCCGGTACATGTAAACAGGCAGCGTCATCTCCGTCCCGCCCGTCATCAGGGGAACGCCATAGTCAGTAAAGACCATGGTAAACACAGCCAGCACAGCGGAAATCACCGTCCGCTTCATAGAGGGGAGGGTGATGGTCAAAAACTGCTTCCATTTTGACAGTCCCAGCACACCCGCCGCTTCGTAAATGGTAAAATCCTCATATTGAAAGGAGTCGTGAAACATCAGGAAAGACACCGGGAAGGAATAAAGAACGGAACCCATGACGATCCCGGGATATCCATACAGCCCGATATTCAGGCCAAAAAGGTTGGTGAGCAGGCCATTGTCTCCAAAGAGAAGTACCAGTCCCATTCCATGGGAGATGCTGGGAATCAGCATGGGGATGGTGAACAGGACGACAAAAACCGATTTAAAGCGAATTCGGGAGCGGTTGAGGAGAAAAGCAAGGAAAAAGGAAAGGACAACTGAAATCACCGTGGCCATCAGTGTTGTGAGGACCGAATTTTTCAGCATGGGCCAAAACTGCTGGGAGGAAAATACGCTCTGGATATTCTCCCCGCGGATGTTGCTGAAAAGAACTACCATCGGCAGAACAACCGTAATGGTGAGATAGAGGATCAACAAATACTTTGCTGCAAAAAACTTCTTATTCTTCATGGCTTTCCCGTCCTGTATACCGCAGAAGATCCTGGTATTTCTTATCAAGCTGTTCCACGACAAATTCTGAAACATACTCGCTGGCAGGCTTCTGATAAATGATGTCCGGCGTATCCATCTGTTCCACATTTCCCTGGTTCATCACCATAATACGGTCACTGAGGAAAAACGCCTCCTCCTGATCGTGGGTAATAAACAAGGTTGTAACATGAAATTTCTTCTGTAAGGATTTCAGCTCCGCTTTCATTATTTCCCTGTTGGCAACATCCAGCGCGGAAATCGGTTCGTCCAAAAGGATAATATCGGGATTCATCGCGAGGGTTCTCGCGATCGCCACCCTCTGCTGCTGGCCGCCGGAGAGCTGCGCCGGTTTTTTGTTCATCTGATCAGACAGCCCCACCTGCTCCAATGTGCGCAGGGCGATCTGCCGGGCCTCTTTTTTGGTATCCTTCCGCAGCGTGAGCGCATACTGGACATTCTGCAGAACCGTCATGTTGGGAAACAGGGCATAGTTCTGAAATACAATCCCCATCCCCCGCTCAAAGCTGGGAAGCTTGGAAATATCCCTTCCACTTTTCAGTATTTCGCCGCCGTCGGCCTTCTCCAAACCGATTAAAATCCGCAGAAGAGTCGTCTTGCCGCAGCCGCTGGGCCCCAGGATGGAAAGGAACTCGCCCTCCATGAGGTCAAAGGACAAATTGTTGAGCACCGTCCTATTGTCATAGCTTTTGCAGAGATTGCGCACCGAAAGCTTTGGTTTTAATACTTCCATATGGAAAGGAGCCTCTCTTTCTCTTTTTCATCTTCAATTCCCGTCATATCCGCGTATTGAATATCCTGGGGATAATTGGGAATCTTATTTTTCTGATTTTCATAGACCAGCTCAGGGGAAAAATTTTCCTTATCATAGACCATAAATTCATTGATCACATAATCGTAGACCTCAGAAACGCCCTTCTTTTCCTGATGCCCCTCAATGATGGCAGTTCCTGTCAGGGAATAAGGAGAGCCTGTAGAAGGATAAATAATCTCAAAGGGCTGGCCGTTATTGATTTCATTGACCGCCTGAAAGGTCAGCGCAAGCCCGATCCCAATCTCCCCCTGGGTCAGCAGCTTGATGGGGCCGGAACCCGAATCGGTAAACTGCTTTAAATTGCCGTAAAGCTGATCCACATAGGAAAGGGCCTGTTCCTCTCCCATCACATTCACCCAGTTTTTATAAAAAAAGTATCCTGTTCCGCTGGATTTTGGATCCGGCATTGCCACCAGATTGCGGTATTCGGGCTTTAGTAAATCCTCATAGGTGGCAGGCTTTTCCAGTCCGTATTTATCCAAGATCTCCGTATTTATTACCATAACCCCAGCTTGGCGTTCCCAAATCACCCAACGGTTATCATAATTTTCCGGCGCCAACTCCGGCAGGTAATCGATTCTGCTCCTTCCCGAAATATCCGCCAGGCTGTCCTTTATCTTGTTGAGATACCCTGTTTCCAACGCAAACATGATATCAACATCCGTATTCGTCCCTTCCGCCGATACTTTGGCCGCCGCCTTGCCGGTGGGCATATACATAACGACAATGTTATACTCGGGGAACTTTTTGTTCAGCTCCTCCTGGAGATAGTCGTTCCGGAACTGCTCCGCCGAGGAACAGATGACAATGCTGTCTTTTCCGCCAAAATCCGCCATAAAAGTAAACGCCAGAGTCACAAGCAATAACGCGATAATTCCTTTTTTCATCTTACAGTCCTCACCTTGCCCCGCCTGTCCTACCAGTACGGAAGCGATATTCTTGCACAATTATGCAGGTCATTTCTGTTTTGTGAATATTTGATAAAGTATACTTTGATGAATGAATGTTTTCAGAATCTCTCTCAATTTATTTCATTCACCATTTAGTTCATTATTATATATAATACTGAAGTCAAAGAACAAAGTCAATCATTTATACAGAGAATTTCAATTCATTTTTTTATTTTTCCGCGACAAAATAAACAACTGGAAAAATAAAGCCCTTTTTTTATCCTTTGGCGAAAAATTGAAAATATATACTTTTTCCATCATCGCCTTTTGAAACAAAAGAAAAAGGCATTCCTCATCGGAATGCCTAATATTATATTATAATTATCCAAAAATATTTTGAAAGAAAAAGTATAAAAATAACCCCTCTTCTTTATCTTTCTCCCCCTATTTTCTGTTTTTTCAGCCTGTAAAATAAATAATAGAAAAGACGCTGGGAATTCCGATTTTTCTCTTTTTATGGTATAACAGTCACAAAATCTTCGACTTTGGAAAAATTTCCGCCGGCGTGAAACACCTCCCGCAACAGGGCGGCAACATCACTCTTCTAACAAGTACTAATTTGTGGTATAATATTTTTATAAACCGCCAGCCCGATGAAATGAAGGGAGCCCGCGTAGGAAAGAACGGAGTTTTCCGTCTAAAAAGCGCGGATCCGCCTTCCGCCGTCGCGGCACCATAAAAGCACGGTAAGCTATCAGTGCCGATTTTGGATTTCTTCTGAAATGGCGCGGATGAAAAAGAGGGAGAGGTGTTTTATGAGACTGTTGTTCTATGCCGCTCTTGGATATTTGTCTGGCAGCGTTATGTTTGGCTATTGGATCCCCAAGCTTGTGAAGAATATGGATGTCACAGAACTCAGCGGCGACCATAATCCGGGAACAGCGAACACATTTCTTCACGCCGGGCCTGTCTGCGGTGTGATGGTTCTTCTCTGCGATATACTGAAAGGCGCGCTTCCAGTATATTTGGCCGCCCGCCATATTCCCATCCAATCGGTTTGGTTCGCCTTTATCTTAATCGCCCCTGTGCTCGGCCACGCGTTTCCCGCCTTTTCTTCCTTTAAAAACGGGGGAAAATGCATCGCCGTATCCTTTGGTGTGCTGCTGGGCCTTTGGCCGGTACTCACCTGCTTGTTCCTTTTGGCCTTCTGGTATTTATTCTTTTCTCTAATTCTCGTCATTCGGCCCCACAGCCTCCGCACCGTTGTCACCTTTTTCTGCTGGGCGCTCAGCCAGCTTCTCCTGAAGACAATGGGTTCTATTGTCATCGCTTCCTTCTGTATCGCCATGATTGTCACCTTCAAGCATATAAAGGAGCTAAAAAAATCTGAGGAAAAACAGATTAAATTTTTGTTTCATCGGAAATAGTTCGTTGGGGGCACCGCCCACAGCGGTTGAGGCCCGCCATAAAAATTCCCGAAGGGCGGCTTTATTTTTTCCGCACCGCCCTATCGCCTGCCATCTTGTCTTTTATCATCTTCTTCTGTTCTGCCGGGGATCATATTTTCTCTCTTTCCAGTTTTCACAAGGATTTCTTCCGTTGCCGGGAGAGATGACGCGGATCATTGACACAAGTAAATATCCCCGCGCGAAGCGGGGGTATTTCAGTTTCGGGCAAAGTCCTAATATTACAGGCAACGCGTAAGTGCGTTTTTGTCGGCCTGCCAGCCACACGTTGGATTACTTGCTACCCGTGAACGGGTCTCTGGGAGCGTAAAGACTTATCCGATCACTTTCACGCTCTACCTTTAACTGATTCTCGATGTATTCTTTTATTGCCTTTGTGTTTTTTCCTACCATGTCCACATAATATCCTTTGCACCAAAATTCTCGATTCCCATATGCAAATTTCATATCTCCAAATCTCTGATATATCAATAAACTGCTTTTTCCCTTGAGATATCCTATGAATCCTGATATACTCATCTTTGGCGGCAGCTAAGAAGATTGTGAATATGGCAATGTCCTCCTAATGTGTTTTTTAGCGTAACTGGCAGGTCACGCTTTTACTTTTACTCATTAGGAGTTTTTTCTTCTTCATCCCTTAAGTTCTCTTGAACCACGCGACTATCGCATGCTTTTCTTTACACAAAAAGAAACCTTCCCAGTCAAAGGCGTTAGTCTCTGACCGGGAAGGTTTTCTATTCCCTGGAAGAGAAAGAGCAGTCCTGATTTGCTTTTTCCTTTCCCTTTCGAGGATTATCTGTTAATAAATTCCATTCAAATTACAATTCCCCAAATAGTCCATGAAATTATTTTTGTTTTCAAGGGCTGTAGCAGTGGGCCGGCACAAGTCCTTTCTGGTGCCGGTGGAGCACTTCGCCTCGATAAAACTGAGTTCTGTAATTAAGAATTGTATCCCCGTGGTTTTATTTCATGAGGAAATAAACTCCGGTCAGATTCGCGTAATTCCCCCGATTTCAAAGCTGTTTTTCCTTCCATCTCAGTAATTTTCTATACTTCCATCCGGTCACATACAGATGCCGGTCCATTCCCCCTGAGTCCTTCTCGCATATTCTCACATCGCAAAACCCGCGTTTTGACATGAAAAAATACTACAACCTTTTTGGTTTCTTTAAAAGTTTTCTGGACAATATAAAGAAAATATAAAAACAGTTTTTTACCTGTTGCATTTTTCCGGATCTTATTGGATAATAAGTAAGATTTAAAATTAAGAAGAAGGTAAGAGAATGGGAGATTATGGTTTTTTATTTGATCTTGCATTGATATTGCTGACGACAAAGGTTTTTGGCCTGCTCACTAAGCGGTTTCAGATGCCGCAGGTTGTCGGCGCTTTGATAGCCGGGCTTGTTCTGGGTCCGGCAGTTCTTAACATCATACAAGAGACGGATTTTATTCATGCCACCGCGGAGGTAGGGGTTGTTGTTCTGATGTTCTGCGCCGGTATGGAAACAGACGTTCAGGAGCTGAAAAAAAGCGGGAAGGCTTCCTTCATCATTGCCCTGATCGGCGTAATTGTGCCTCTGCTCGGCGGATATTTTGTAGCCTATTTCTTCAATCGTCCCGGTATTATTGATTCAGACGCGTCCGCGAAGATATTCCTGCAGAATATCTTTATTGGAATTATCCTGACAGCAACCTCTGTCAGCATTACCGTTGAAACCCTCAAGGAGCTTGGAAAGCTGAAAACTCGTTCAGGAAACGCAATCCTCGGCGCGGCTGTCATTGACGATATTCTGGGTATCATTGCCTTGACCATTATCACCAGTTTGGCTGATGACTCGGTGAGCATCGCAATCGTACTTTTAAAAATCCTCGGATTTTTTGTCTTTGCGGGAGTGGTTGGCTTCCTTTTTTACAAATTTTATACCAAATGGATCGTTTCCGCGGAAAAAGGAATGCACCGGCATGTCATTGTGGCTTTTGTTTTCTGTCTCCTGATGTCTTTCTGCGCGGAGGTGCTTTTCGGCGTGGCCGATATCACCGGTGCCTTTGCCGCGGGACTTATCATTTCCTGCACCCAGCGGACAAAATACCTTGCCTCAAAATTTGATGTACTGTCCTACGCATATCTCTCTCCAATCTTCTTCGCCAGTATTGGGCTCCAGGTGATCCTCCCGGCGATGAATACCAACATCATCATTTTCTCCATTATATTGGTGATTGTGGCTATTTTGACAAAAGTGCTCGGGTGCGGCTTTGGAGCGAAGCTGTGCGGCTATAAAAATTACCAATGCATGAGAATCGGCGTGGGAATGATTTCCCGCGGGGAGGTCGCCCTGATTGTCGCCAGCAAAGGCGCCGCTATCGGGCTCTTGGGTTCCAACTTCCTGGGGCCGGTGGTGCTTGTGGTTATCATCACGACTATCATTACACCAATCCTCTTAAAGCCGGTATTCAAGAAGGGGCCGCCTCCCACGCCACAGCCTGTGGAAAGCGGATTTGCCGATTCCTATGAGGAATTAAACAAGTACCGCAGCGGATATCCGGGCAGTACAGAGCCCCCCTCTCCACTGGATTTGCCTGAAAATCAAAATAAGGAATAAATTTATACTAAAACACCGGGTCCGCCAAATGGCGGGCCCGGTGTTTTGGATCCGATCAATATTGTTCCGCTTTTACAAGCTTTCCTTTTTCCATTTCATAGACCTCGTCTGCCAAGCTGCCGACATCCTCCCTGTTATGGCTGGTAAAAAACAAAGATCCCCCTTTTTCAATATGACGTCGGAGAATTTTCTTTACAAGGTCAACAGAAGATTTATCCAAAGCATTCATTGGCTCATCTAAAACCAATATGGAAGGTTCTTCCATCACCGCCTGGATAATTCTAAGCTTTTGTTTCATTCCTAAAGAATAATTCTTTACCTTTTTACGCAAATCCTCAGAAGATAACTCCATCTGTTCCGCCAGCTTCGTAATTTCGTCCTTGGATATCTTTTTCCTAATTCCAGCAAGCATCTGCAAATTTTCAAGCCCGGACAGGCTCTGTACAAACTCCGGCGCATTGATGGAAATTCCTGCGTTTTCAATAAAGTCCACATCTTTTCCAATCACCTTGTTATTCACCTTAATTTCACCGCTGTCCGGTTTGGAAAAACCGCATAACAATTTTAGAAATACACTCTTTCCAGAACCATTGGGACCAATAATGCCATAGCTTTTTCCTCCTGAAAAATCTATGGAC
>JAHZIE010000028.1:0-7170 GCA_019419895.1 Clostridiales bacterium
AAAAGTGCGGATTGGAAATCTGGTGGTAGGGGGAGGAGCCCCGATTTTGGTGCAATCCATGCTGAATGTACCGGCGGGGGATATCGATGGAAATATAGCTCAGGCCAAGGCTTTGGAAGCGGCGGGTTGTGAAATCATTCGTGTTGCCATTCCTGACCGGAAGGCAGTCTCCCTTATTCCAGCGATCAAAAAGGAAGTAAAGGCTCCTTTGGTGGCGGATATCCATTTTGATTATCGGCTTGCCTTGGATTCCGTTGCCGCCGGCATTGACAAAATCCGCATCAATCCAGGCAATATTGGAGATAAGGAAAAAGTGAAGGCTGTGGCCGATGCCTGCCGTGGGAAGAATATCCCTATCCGCATTGGGGTAAATTCCGGTTCGGTTGAGAAGGAAATTCTTGCGAAATATGGACGGCCCTGCCCTGAGGCATTGTGTGAAAGCGCGCTGTATCATGCTTCCCTTCTGGAAGCATGTGATTTTGACAATATTGTCCTTTCCTTGAAATCTTCCTCTGTTCAGGATATGGTGGAGGCCTACGAGCTGGTGGCGGTGCGGTGCGGCTATCCCCTGCATTTGGGTGTGACCGAAGCTGGAACAGAGCGGATGGGAATTTTCAAATCCGCCGCGGGGATCGGTTCCCTCCTTCTCCATGGAATCGGGGACACCATCCGGATCTCTCTGACGGCGGAGCCTGTCCGTGAGGTTGCGGCGGGCTTTGATCTTCTGCAGGCTTTGGAGTTGCGGCAGAGGGGCTGCCGGATTATTTCCTGCCCAACCTGCGGCCGGACCAAAATTGGGCTGATCCCATTGGCGGAGGAAGCGGAAAAGAGGCTTGCAGACTGCCGGAAAAATTTGAAGGTTGCGATTATGGGCTGTGTTGTCAATGGCCCGGGGGAAGCGCAGGAAGCGGATATTGGAATCGCGGGCGGCGACGGATGCGGTATCCTTTTTAAAAAAGGACAGGTGTTTAAAAAGGTTCCGGAAGATCAGCTTTTGGATGCGTTATTGGAAGAGATTGATAAGCTTTAGGAAAGAAAACTGACAGTAAATAGTTGAAAAGAGGATGGGAAGCAGTCCATGGGAAAACGCAATTTGCAGTCTTTTTTGGAGGATTTCGGCGTGATTGACGCCGGGCTGAAGGTGGTGGAGCAAGGCGAAATTTTGGATATGCAGCTGGATTTTGACGAGAGGATGATCGATATTTCGGTCGCCTTTCCGGAGATCCTGGAGAGAAGCAAGCTTGCTTATGTGGAGCGCCTGATCGCTTCCTCCAAGCTTCAGCTCAGAGGCTGCCGGATACATCCCAAATATCCGGAAGAGGCTTTGACAGCGGATTATTTCCCCAATTTGGTAGAAGAGCTTTCCCTGCGGCACATCAGTGTCAACGGTACCCTGACAGGGGCGGCCGCGAGAATTGAGGGGGACAGGTTCATTATCACCCTCACCCATGGCGGATATTCCGTGATTGAGGCGAAAAAGTTTGACAAGGAGCTCGCCAAGCTCATTCAAGAGCAGTTTGGCCGCCATATGGTGGTTGATTTTGACGGAAAGCTGCTGATGGACTGCACCACGCCGGAATATCAGGCTGAGATGGAAAAACACCAGGAGGAAAGAAAGCGCCAGCAGGATCATGCGGTAGTAAAACAGTATAAGGAAGAGAAAAAGGTCATAGAACGGCGCCAGAATGCCGAGGTCCCGCAATTCAGTATCCGTGGGGAGGAACATAAATATCCGGAAATTGTGATGGGAACGGCCGTGCCGATTTACGGCAAGCGGATAACAGCGCAGCCGATGCCTATTTCACGTCTCAGTGCGGAAACCACCACCGCGACAGTGTGGGGCGATGTTTTCTTTACGGAATTTAAAGAAACCAGGGATCAGAAGAAATTTATCATTACCATCCAGATCACCGATTACACCAGTTCTGTGGCCCTCAAGCTCATTGTGGACAAGAAAAAGGCCGAACCCCTGCAGGCGATATCCAATGGAATGGCCCTCCTTGTCAGCGGAAGCTATGACTTTGATACATTTGACAGGGAATATTCTCTCAGGGCAAGGGATATCTGTACAGTAGAAAAGGCGAAGATTGTGGATGACGCGCCGCAAAAGAGGGTGGAGCTGCATATGCATACCAACATGTCCGCCCTGGACGCTCTGACTCCGGCAAGCGCCTTAGTAAAACGCGCTTATGACTGGGGGCATCCGGCGGTTGCCATCACCGATCATGGCGTGGTGCAGGCCTTCCCGGAAGCGATGAATGCCGTCAAGGATATCAGGAAAAAGGGCGGCGAGATGAAAATTATTTACGGCGTTGAAGCCTATTTTGTCAACAATATGGTGCCGGTTGTCAGTAACGCCCCAGATTTGCCACTGGATACTTCCTACATCGTTTTTGATCTTGAAACGACCGGGCTGGGGGCTGCGTCAGAGAGGATGACGGAAATCGGCGCCGTAAAGATAGCCGACGGAGCGGTACAGGATAAGTTCAATATTTTTGTCAACCCTGAAAAGTCCATTCCTCCCAAAATCACGGAGCTTACCGGTATCACCAATGATATGGTAAAGGACGCGCCCAAGGAAGGGGAGGCGCTTCGGCAGTTTATGAAATTTTGTGGGGAAAACCCCATCCTTGTGGCCCACAACGCTCCCTTTGACACCTCTTTTATCAAGGCGGCCGCCAGAAGAAATGATGTGGATTTTCCCTTCTCTTCCATTGATACGGTGCCCTTGGCCCGTTCCCTTCTGCATGGGCTGAAAAATTATAAGCTGGATACGGTGGCCAATGCCCTTAAGCTTCCCCCTTTCCAGCATCACCGCGCCTGTGACGATGCAAAGGTTTTGGCGGATATTTTTCTTCTCCTTCTGGAAAGGGCGAAAGAGGATATTCACGTCAATAAAATTTCCGAACTGAATACCTCGCTTGCCGGCGGCGATCCTAAAAAGATCCCATCCTATCACCAGATTATTCTGGTAAAAAACAGTGTGGGCTTAAAAAATTTATACCGTCTGATATCAATGAGCCATTTGGATTATTATTACAAGCACCCAAGAATTCCCAAGACCGAGTTGATAAAGAACAGGGAAGGTCTGATTATCGGTTCCGCCTGTGAGGCCGGTGAGTTGTTCCGCGCCATTTTGGACGGGGCTTCCGACAATGAGCTGATGGATATCGCCAAATTTTACGACTATCTGGAAATTCAGCCCATCGCCAACAACCAATTCCTCCTGCGTCAAGGGACAGTGGACAGCGAAGAAAAACTTCGTGATTTTAATCGGAAAATTGTCTGGCTGGGGGAAAAGCTCAACATTCCAGTTGTGGCCACCTGCGACGTGCATTTTATGGAACCATGGGACGACGCTTACCGTATGATTTTGCAGGCCGGGCAGGGATATACCGATGTGGAGAACCAGCCACCCCTTTATTTCCGCACCACGCCGGAAATGCTGGAGGAGTTTTCTTATCTGGGCAAGGAAAAAGCTTTTGAGGTGGTCGTCACCAATACCAACAAGATTGCCGATATGATTGAGGAAGTGGAACCGGTGCTTGGCGGATTTTATCCTCCCCAGATCGATGGCGCTGATGAGGATATCCAAAAAATTTCCTGGAGCAGGGCAAAGGAGCTCTACGGGGATCCTCTTCCCGACGTGGTGTACCAGCGTCTGAAAAGAGAACTGGATTCCATTGTCAAGCACGGCTTTGCTGTTTTGTATATGACGGCTCAGAAGCTGGTAGCCGATTCTGTCAAGCACGGATATCTGGTCGGTTCCCGTGGTTCTGTCGGTTCATCTTTCACGGCTTCCATGCTGGGTATTTCGGAGGTCAATCCCCTGCCGCCCCATTATGTATGCCCCAAATGCCGCCACAGTGAATTTTTTACAGACGGCAGCTATGGATCGGGTTTTGATCTTCCTGATAAAAACTGTCCGGTTTGCGGAACGCCTTATGATCGTGACGGCCATGAAATTCCCTTTGAGACCTTCCTGGGGTTCGATGGGGACAAGGTTCCCGATATTGATTTGAATTTCTCGGGAGAATATCAGGCAAACGCCCATAAATATACCGAGGTTCTTTTTGGAAGCTCCAACGTTTTTAAAGCTGGGACAATCGCCACCATTGCGGAAAAAACGGCGGAAAGCTTTGTAAAAAAATATGCGGAACAGAAGTCTATTTCCTACAGCAAGGCGGAGATATCCCGGCTTGCGGCCGGGTTTACAGGGGTGAAACGGACGACAGGCCAGCATCCGGGAGGCATGATTGTCGTTCCGCGCTACAAGGATGTTTATGATTTCACTCCGGTACAGAGGCCTGCCGACGCTACGGATTCCGACACCATTACCTCCCACTTCGATTTCCATTCCATCCACGACAACATCTGTAAGCTGGATATTCTGGGACATGATGTGCCGACAATTTACAAATATTTGGAGGAGAATACGGGAATTCCGGTGATGGAGGTTTCCATGAGCGATGAGCAGGTGATGAAACTGTTTGTCTCCACGGAGCCGCTGGGCGTGAAGCCCGAGGAAATTGATTCTCAGACCGGTACCTTTTCACTGCCTGAAGTTGGCACCAATTTTGTCAGGAACATGCTGATTGAATGCCAGCCGAAAACCTTCACCGATCTGCTTCAGATTTCAGGTCTGTCACACGGCACCGACGTCTGGAATAACAATGCCCAGGATTTGATTAGAAACAAGGTCTGCACCATTTCCGAGGTTATCGGTACGCGTGACAGCATCATGACTTATCTGATCCACAAGGGCTTGGAACCCAAAATGGCCTTTAAAATTATGGAGATCGTCCGTAAAGGCAAGGCGACCAAGCTTTTGACGGAAGAGCATATGCAGGCCATGAAGGAGCATGGCGTTGAACAATGGTACATAGATTCCTGCATGAAAATCAAGTACATGTTCCCAAAGGCCCACGCCGCGGCTTATATGATTGCGACTCTTCGTCTGGGATGGTATAAAGTGCATCGGAAGGTTGCCTATTATGCGGCCTATTTCAGCGCCAAGCCGGAGGATTTTGACGCGGCCTCCGCCCTGAAAGGGAAAGAGGTGGTCAGGGCCAAGATGGATGAGATCAAGCACAAGGGATTTGACGCCACGGCCAAGGAAAAGGCCGCTATTCCGGTTTATCAGATCATCAATGAGATGCTCTGCAGGGGAGTGGAGCTTTTGCCCATCGACCTCTATAAATCTGACGCGAAACGCTTTTTGGTGGAGGACGGGAGGATCCGACTGCCTTTTGGCGCCCTTCCAGGCGTTGGCGGCGCTGCGGCCCAGAGCCTTCAAGATGCCAGAGAAGGAGGGGAATATATCTCTGTGGATGATCTGCGCATCCGCGCCAAGGTGTCAAAATCGGTGATTGATCAACTGGAAGAATGCGGTGCCTTAAAGGATCTCCCTCAAACCAGTCAGATGACTTTCTTTTAACCAAAGAGACAATGCTGGCTAAAGGTATCATCCTGAGGGCCGGATGTTCCAACTGAATTATCCAGTTGTATTAGATTTAATGAAAAACGCTGTTATTCTTTATACTTTCCGATTTATCGGGAGAATAAAGAATGGCGGCGCTTTTTTTGAGGGGCGAGAAAATTGATGGAAGTGGCAAAATTTTTCAGAGGTGGTGGCAGTGAAAGTTTTTGAATTTCAGGTGATTTGTCGGATTTAACCTTTAGGAGAAATTTGGAGCATTGATTGGAAGGAGAAAAAGGAGAAAAGAAACATTTAAAAATATTCCAAAATCTGCTATAATAAAAACAACAGAATGGATGAGGCAATAGAGATGTGAGGCATAATATTCGATTTTGCCGAACGGATTGGTTTCAACCGGAGAGAATGATAATACGCCCTCCTTTTTTCAAGAATATAAATACAAAATTGGAGAATCTGTATCCAAATTTTTCATATAAAAAGCCGCTCATATTGCCAAAGAAAGGCAATATATAGCGGCGGAATTTTATCATAGTCTCTACCTGGAGGTAAGCGCGGCATATAAAAATGGAAAAAAGAATTGGAGCGGATAATTCGGTAATTTTGAACTGCGTCCGCTAATTTCCTATTTTCTCTCTTGTATCTGCGGGCCGGTATCAAGTTTTGAAATATATCTCTAAGAAAATAGAAAAAATTTGCTGGCTTTATCGGCGATAAATGTTTGACAAGCTTAACTTTATTATGATATTATATTAGTGTGATAAATCGATAAAGAATAAAGGGAGAAAGCTATGAAAAAATATTCCAATATCACTCCGGAAGGAACCAGGGATTTGCTTTTTGAGGAATGTGCGGCCCGCAGAAATGTGGAGGAAAAGCTCACCAAAAGCTTCCGAGGAATGGGTTATAACGAAGTGGAAACGCCGGGGCTGGAATTTTATGATGTTTTTCGAATGGATTCCGACAGCCTGCCGTCGGAGACAATGTTTAAATTGACAGATTATAAAGGAAGGCTTTTGGTTCTCCGGCCGGACTCCACTATGCCCATTGCCCGTATGGCCGCCACTAGGCTGCAAGGTGCCATGCTGCCTCTGAGACTATATTACAATCAGAAAACCTATCACAGCAACCCCAGCTTCAGCGGCCGGAGTGATGAGGTGAGGCAGATGGGAATTGAACTCATTGGTGCCAAAGGGCGCAGGGCTGATTTGGAGGTTATTACAACGGCGGTGCGAACCTTGGCCCAGTGTGTGCCGGATTTCCGCTTGGAGCTTGGCCATGCCGGTTTTTTTAAGGCGATTTCTTCTAAAATGAATTTGAACGACGATCTATGTGAAGACATCCGCAGCTTTATTGATATGAAAAACTATGCCGCCCTTGACAGCCTTCTGGATACGCTGGAAGATAATACGGCAACCCGGCTGATGCGCCGCCTTCCGAGGCTGTTCGGCGGAGAGGAAGTGTTTGAAGAGGCCAAGGCTCTTGGTGGCGGGGAAATTTCCACCGACAGCTTGGCGTATCTCAAGCAGCTGTATGACGACTTAATCGATTTGGGACTGTCGGATAAAATTATCATTGATTTGGGGCTTGTCCATAGAAACGAATATTACACCGGCGTTATTTTCCGCGGATATGTCCCGGGGTCAGGGGATACAGTTCTTTCCGGAGGCCGGTACGACAGCCTTTTGGGAAAATACGGGGCGCCCATGCCGGCGACGGGATTCGGCATTGAC
>JAHZIE010000028.1:7180-11790 GCA_019419895.1 Clostridiales bacterium
CCAAGCTGATGCTTTCTGAACATAAGGTAATGATACCGAAAGCCGCCGATGTACTGGTGCATGGGCTGGACGGCTTTGAGAGGCAGGCCATCCGGTATGCGCGGCAGCTGCTGGAACAGGGCTTCTGCTGCGAGCTAAGCGTGTTCGAGAAAAAAGAGGAAGCAGTCAGCTACGCGGAAGCGAAGGGAATCGGCCGTATGGATGTGGTAGGCGAGACAGTGGAAACGCTGCGGATCCGGTGAGGCTGTCCATCTGGTAGAAATCGGAAAAGAGAAAACAATCATTGAAGTTATCCCCCTTTCAGGTGCGGAAACGGCTCTGGAAGAGGAATAGGAAAGGCGGAGAAGATGAAGCCGTTGCGTATTGCCCTGACAAAGGGGCGGTTGGAAAAGGATACTGTAAATCTGTTTGAACAAATGGGGCTTGACTGCACCGCGGTTAAGGAAAAGGGAAGAAAGCTGATTCTGCCGGTTGGAAACCATGAATATGAGGTTGTCCTGGCCAAGGCTGCCGATGTGATCACCTATGTGCAGCATGGTGTCTGCGATCTGGGTGTGGTGGGAAAGGATACCATACTGGAAAGCGGAGGAAGCTTTTATGAAGTGCTGGATTTGGGCTTTGGACGCTGTCGGTTTGCCCTGGCCGGCCCGAAGGGAAAAGATTTTTATGCCGGATATACTTCTAAAGTCATAGCGACCAAGTATCCTAATGTGGCTCGCGGTTTTTTTGAAAGCAAGGGAATGGACGTTAAAATCATAAAAATTGAGGGTTCCGTGGAGCTGGCGCCTTTGCTGGGCCTTTCAGACGCGATTGTGGATATTGTGGAAACAGGATCGACATTGCAGGAAAACGGTCTAGAGGTATTGGAAACGATTGTGAATATCTCCGCCCGTCTGATTGTCAATACGGCCAGCCTGAAGCTGCGAAAGAGTGAGATTGAGATGCTGGTTAGACGAATGGAAGACGCCAAAAACAAGATGACCGAAGAGAAGGGAAAGGAAGCGAAGGTATGATTTCAGTTGCAAAGGCTGACGGAAAGACAGAACAAGTTTTGATAAGCCGGCTGAAGGAACGCAGCGGGGAAGTAGACGCCAAGGTGACGGCGGCCGTATCAGAGATTATTGCCAATGTGAGAGAAGGGGGAGACGAGGCGGTCCGGGCCTATACAGAGAAATTTGACGGCAGGGCGCCCGAACAGCTGGAAATCGGCAGGGATGAAATTCAGGCGTCGCTGAAAAACTGCGATCCGGAATTTGTGGCGGCCTTACAAAGAGCAGCCGCAAATATTCAGGATTTTCACGCAAGGCAGAAGCAACAGAGCTGGCTGAATGCAAAAGAAAACGGTGTCATCCTCGGTCAGCGGATTCGGGGGCTGCACAGGGTTGGAATTTATGTGCCGGGGGGCACAGCGGCCTATCCTTCTTCTGTTTTGATGAATGCCATTCCGGCCAAAATCGCCGGGGTCAGGGAAATTGTCATGGTGACGCCTCCCGGCAAGGATGGAAAACCCAATCCAGACATCCTCGCGGCCGCGGCGGTGGCGGGAGTTGACCGGATATTCCTGGTGGGAGGCGCCCAAGCGGTGGCTGCTCTTGCTTTTGGAACGCAGAGTATTCCCAAAGTAGACAAGATCGTAGGGCCGGGAAATATTTTTGTGGCGACAGCCAAGCGCCTTCTTTACGGTGTGGTGGATATCGACATGATCGCCGGTCCCAGTGAGATCCTGGTGTTGGCTGATGAAACAGCGAATCCACATTATTTGGCCGCCGATTTAATGTCTCAGGCGGAGCATGATAAAATGGCCAGCGCGATTTTAATCACCACATCGGAAGAGGTGGCGAGAGAGACGGTTGCAGAGCTAGAGCGGCAGATAGAAAACCTTTCCCGAAGAGAAATTATCGGGCGCTCCCTGGAAGATTACAGCGCCGTGATCATCTGTAATTCGGTGGATGAGGCGGTTGATTTTGCTAATGAACTGGCTCCGGAGCATTTGGAAGTAATGATGAAAAATCCCATGGATTATATTGGACGCTTGGACAATGCGGGTTCGGTTTTCCTGGGGGAGTATGCCCCGGAACCCTTGGGGGATTATTATGCCGGACCTAATCATGTTCTTCCTACCAGTGGGACGGCACGGTTCTTCTCCCCTCTTTCTGTGGACAGCTTTATCAAAAAATCCAGCTTTATTTATTATACCAGGGACGCTTTGCGCCAAGGAAAGGATGATATCCTGAAGCTGGCCCAGGCGGAAGGATTGACCGCCCATGCCCGGGCGGTTTCCGTACGGTTTGAAAATGAAGGAGAGGGGACTCAGGAGAAATGAGAGTATCCAGTCAAAAGAGAAAGACGAAGGAAACGGATATCGAACTCCAGCTTTCTCTGGACGGCGGAGAGGTTGATATCTCTACGGGAATCGGCTTTTTTGACCATATGCTGAATGCTTTTGCGGTTCACGGCGGTTTTGGGCTGAAGCTGCGTGTATCTGGAGATTTGGAGGTGGACTGTCACCATACAGTTGAGGATACGGGCATTGTACTGGGAATGGCCTTTGCCCAAGCGATAGGGGAGAAAAAGGGAATTGCCAGATTTGGGCATTTTTATGTGCCCATGGATGAGGCCCTCGCCTTTTGCGCCGCTGATTTCAGTGGACGAGGTCTTTTGGTGTTTCAAGCCGCCTTTGCCCAGGAACGGGTTGGGAAATTTGACACCTGCATGACGGAAGAATTTTTCCGCGCGTTTGCCGTCCAAGCCGGTCTCACCCTCCATATCCAGGTTCCTTATGGGAGCAATTCCCATCATGAGATTGAAGGAATCTTTAAGGCGGTAGGACATGCCCTGCGAATTGCAGTGAAACAAAACGGTTTCCAGCAGCCGCTGTCAACCAAGGGCGTGCTATGACACTGGAATGCGGTAATATCACACAGGACTCGTAAAAAGGAAGAAAGGAAGTAGGATATGTCAAAGATGGTTATCCTGCCCGCAATTGATGTCAAGGACGGCGCCTGCGTCCGCCTGTACCAAGGGGAATACCATACCGCGCATAAAGTAGCGGAGGATCCTTTGGATACCGCCCGGCGATTTGAGGCGTCCGGCGCTCAATGGATCCATATGGTGGATTTGGACGGCGCAAAGGATGCAAAGATGGTAAACCAGGAAATTTTCACTTCCGTTGCTCAAAACACTGGCCTCAAAGTGGAGGTAGGCGGAGGAATCCGGAAGATGCAGGCGGTGGAGGAGTATCTTCAAAGGGGGATTTCCCGGGTAATCCTAGGCTCCGCGGCGGTGAAGAATCCTGCTTTTGTCCGGGAGGCGGTGGAAACGTTTGGAGAGAAAATCGCCGTTGGCATTGACGCGCGTCACGGAATGGTGGCGGCGGAAGGCTGGCTGGATACTTCGCAGGTTAATTTTATCGATCTCGCCAAGGCAATGGAACAAATTGGCGTCAAGACAATTATTTTCACCGATATCTCAAAAGACGGCACCCTGTCGGGGCCGAATCTGCACCAGTTGAATGAAATAAACAGAGCGGTTTCCTGCAGGATCATCGCAAGCGGCGGTGTGAGCGGAGAGAAAGATATCGAGAAGCTTAAGGCATTGGGATTATATGGGGCGATCTGTGGAAAAGCGCTGTATTCCGGCGATTTGAAGCTGGAGCGGGCGTTGAAAATCGCGGGGGAATAAAAGGAGAAGGATTAAGATGAATTTGGATTGCTTTTTCAAAAAGGGGGAGCTGATCCCTGCAATTGTGCAGGAAAAGGATACCAAAGAAGTCCTAATGCTGGCGTATATGAACCGGGAATCGTTAAAAAGGACGCTAGAAACCGGGTATACCTGGTTTTTTAGCCGTTCACGCCAGGAGTTGTGGAATAAGGGGGCAACCTCCGGCAATGTGCAAAGGGTGGTTTCCATTTATGGAGACTGCGATGACGACACCCTGCTGATCACAGTGGAACAGACGGGCAACGCCTGCCATACAGGGGCCCACAGCTGCTTTTTCAATCAGATTAAATAGGAGAAAGAGGGAAAAATATGACCGACAGCCTTCAGATGTTATACCAGACTGTAATGGAACGAAAGGAGCACCATGAGGAAGGCTCCTACACCTGTTACCTTTTTGAAAAGGGATTGGACAAAATTCTAAAAAAATGCGGTGAAGAATGCAGTGAAGTGATTATCGCCGCGAAAAATGGGGACAACAAGGAAACTGTCATGGAAATTTCCGATTTGCTTTATCACCTGATGGTTCTGATGGTAGATCAGGGAATCTCTGTAGAGGATGTTGACCAGGAGCTGCGCCGGCGTTCTCAAAAAACGGGGAATCTAAAGCAGTTTCACAAGACGGATAAGAATACCTGATAAACACAGGCTTTTGCTCCGGGCCTTCCTGTCGGCGGTTCTATGCGACTTGTATTCTAAGCCTTTTTGTTCTAATGTAAGCTGAAAAGGCTTTTTTAGAAGAAAATCCTCCTTCTGTTTTCTACAGAAGGAGGATTTTCTTAATGATGGCGCCTAACAGTATTGGAAGAAAGAGAACACCTTACTATGATTCGGTGCGTGTGGTTAGAGGTTAGGCTCCAACTTATGGGACAAGGCATGCGACAAGACAAAAA
>JAHZIE010000028.1:11800-16866 GCA_019419895.1 Clostridiales bacterium
AATGGTTCTATCATTCCTCAGGGTTATAGATCTTATTAAGCGTCCATTTTAGAATGGGAGCTTAAAACGACTTCGACACATGAAAATGGAGCGATCGGTATCCGGAAATAGAGAAAGTGGTAAAAATAAGGGGATAATGTTTTTCAACTGTATTTGTTATATGCCTTTTATATATTACAGCAAATAATTCTTATTTAAGCTCTATTCTGCGGATGACCGCGTAAGAGCTGCTTCCTAAAATTACAATGAACAGTAATAAGGTTAAAGCGGGGAAGAGATAATTAATTGATCCGTCGGACATAAAACCCATTGCTTTTTTTAAAAAATCTAATATGCTGTTTACGGCTTTCTCTGAAAAAACATATCTGAATAATGCAATAATCAGCAGCAGGATGCCGCCAAGACAAATTCCTAAATAAATGGATACATTTTTCCCCACTTTATAAATGACAAGAATTGCCAGATATAATAAACTGCAAACAGAGACATACACAAGAAATAACCATAGCCAGTTAATGAAAATGTTGCCATACCCATATATAACGCCATATAAAGAAACATAGTTGTTGTTAAGTTGATATATAAAATTTCCTGCTGCTGTATCAATAAACGCCATGATTCCTGATATGAAACAAAACATGGAAAGCGTTGCAATAAAAATATATTTGCGGGTGAAACCATTTTGTATGAGCATTTTGAAGTCTTGCTTCAGGCCAAACACGCCTAGAAATCCAACATAAATAACAGAATTTATTTCAAGAGTATCTGTACCAACAGCTTCAAAGCTTCCTCTGGTAATTCCTATGATAAGAGAAATAAGTGCAACGATACCATATTGTATAGGATAAAAAATCAAGAGATATTTAAGTGAGGTTATACACTCGTATCCAATAATGGATTTTAAGCCTTTCATATCAATTATCGCCTTTCTCTGTCAATTTCACAAAAAGCTTCTGCAAATTCATAGCTGAAAACTGTAAGCTGACGCCTTCTGGGATTGCTGATTTTTCGCCTAGTATATAAGCGACTTTATAACCTCCTAATTCATCAAATCCAATTACATTTTTACCATTACAATAGCTCTCTACATCCTTTGCTGCGCCGGATACACTATAGCCCCTTTCTAATAATGTTCCAACATCTTCCTGTAATAGTACCTTTCCCTTGTCTATTAAAACAGCTTTTTCAATGATATTTGCGACTTCCTCAATTAAATGCGTCGCGATAATAAAGGTGCGTTCATCATTTTCAAATTCCTTTAAAAGCAAGCTGTAAAACAGTTCTCTATGGTTTGCGTCCAGCCCTAAAACTGGTTCATCGAAAATGATATATGGCAGATGAAGGGATAAGGCAACCGTTAATTTAAAAATAGACTGATAGCCTTTTGACAATGCCTTAAATCTTTTGCCTGTGTTCAGATTGAAATTTTCTGCAATTGCAAAGGCTTTTTTAATGTCAAAGCTCTCATAGAAACGGTTAATCCACTTAAAATGATCTTTGATTTTCAAGTCTTTATCATATAAATCCGCTTCACTCATACAGAAAATTTTTTCGTGTACCGCCATATTTTCCTTTGCTGTCATGCCGTCGATAAAAATTTCGCCCTTATTGGCAAAAATCCGATTTGCAATAATGTTAATAAGAGTAGATTTTCCCGCGCCGTTTCTTCCTAGCAGACCATAGATTTTTCCCAACTCAAAGGAGAGAGAAACATTGTCCAGCGCTGTTATGGTATTGTATGTCTTTGTGAGATTTTTAATCTGAATTACATTCATTGTCATAGCCCCTTTCGATTAGCCGGATTACATCTTCTTTCGTCATACTTAGCTTGGACGCTTCCGTAATCAGTGCCTCAATATATTGTTCGAAAAATTGACCTTGCCGTTTTGTACGTATTTTATTAACGGCTCCCCTTTTTACATACATTCCTAACCCTCTTTTCTTATAAATGATTTCGTCGTCTGCGAGCATATTCATTCCTTTCAAGACAGTATGGGGATTGATATTCAACAACGCGGATATTTCGTTCGTAGAGGGGATTTTTGTCTCCTCTGGAAATACTTCCATGAATATAGCATCCTCAAGCTGTTCCGCAATTTGAATGAATATAGGCTTATCTGTATTTGTATCTATATGCATGATGCTATCACCTCTGTTTGTTAGTTAGTTACTAATGTAGCAAACTAACTTATAGTTTTAATATATCCGATGAAATGGTAAATGTCAAGAGTTTTTTTACGTTTATACAAATAAAAACAGAAAAGATAGTTGCATTTGTTCAGAAAAATATAGTATGATAACGGAAGATATGAGAAGGGAGGCATATGTATATGACACAAAAGGACTTGACGGAATGGCTGGAGCGGCAGAGAGGGGAAAATGGGTATCTTATTCTTACCTTGAACCGGGAACAAGGGGATAGTTCGTTCAAGCCTGTAGTAAAGAATGTCAGTGGAAAAGACTTGCGGCCCCGGGAGATAATTCTGATGGAGGGGAAGCTCTCCTTTCCGGCGGATACACCACTGTACAGCGAGTCCTATCAGATGCTGCAGCAGACAACGGGAACGATATCCCGTCCTGAACCTGTGATAGGTAGTCTGACAGATAAAGATCATTACCGTCTGCCCAGCAAGGAGGGATACAATACATTCTATAATTTTGTCCTTTTTGAGAGGGAGGGACACTATATTCTGATTGGATTTGCTTCCTGCCGCAGATTTACGGGGGCTTTTCACATCGCCTCAGACGGAAGATTCCAGATTGCGGTGGAGACTGAGGGGATTCTCTTCCGCGCGGGGGAAGCGTGGGAATTGGAAGAATTGTGTGTGATTGTTGAAAAGGAGAGGGAAAGCGCCCTGGAGGCATTTGGGAAAAGAATACGTCATAATCATGAGGTGTCTGTCCCTAAGAACCGCTTGACGGGCTGGTGTTCCTGGTACTGTTATTCAGGGTATATCACAAAAGAGCTGATGCTGAAAAACATGCGGGAGAGCAAAAAAAGGGGGCTTCCGCTGCGATATATCCAGATTGATGACGGTTATCAGGCATATACAGGGGACTGGCTGGATACGGCCCCCAGCTTTGGCGGAGACGCGGGAGAGCTTTGCCGCGAGATATCCAAAGAGGGATTTACTCCGGCGATATGGGTGGCGCCTTTTGTGGCGGAGGCGGATTCATCTCTCTTTCAAAACCACCCCGACTGGTTTGTCAGCCATGAGGATGGAACGCCGCTTTTAGCCGGTGAGGTAACCTTCCAAGGGTGGCAGGAGGATCCCTGGTATATGCTGGATCCGACCAATCCCGGCGTACAGGACTATTTGGAACATGTGTTTTCTATGATGAGGAAGGAATGGGGCTGCGCCTATTTCAAGCTGGACGGTACAATGTGGGGAGCCATTCCCTATGGAGTGCGTTATGACAGGGAAAAAACGACAGTGGAGGCTTACCGGATGGGAATGGAGGCAATCCGCCGGGGAGCAGGAGAGGACAGTATCCTTCTGGGCTGCAATGCGCCCATGTGGCACTCTATCGGTACGGTGAACGCTATGAGAACCACAGGGGATATCTGTCGGCGGTGGGGGACGGTTAAGTGCCTTGCCAAGCAGGGTTTTGGCAGGAATTGGCAGAATAACGTCCTTTGGAGCAATGATCCCGATTGTATTGTTTTGACGGATAACCATAGGCAGATGGTGGACCCCGCCGGAAAGGCACGTCATCAGCAGACCCTTTCGGAGGAGGAGTTCAGGTTTCATATTGCCTATATTCTTGCCTCAGGAGGGATGGTGCTGTCTGGGGACGCTATTGTGGATTTGACGGAGAAGGAAGAAAAGATGCTGAAGAGGCTGCTTTCCGATATTGGAGAAGCGGCAAGATTTGATGATTTCACCTTCCGCACAGGACACACTGCGTCCATGGATTTTTATTTCAACTATGGGGAAGAACCTGAAACCTTCGCGCTGAGAAGGGTAGGCATCGATTGGTTTACCAGGGAAAGGGTTTCAGAAAATATTCTAGTAGCGCCCCATTGCGCGGCGGTTATTGTGGCGAAATAACAACGCCAATATGAGGATAATAGACCGGAGGTTTTGGGAAAAGAAGGATTGCTTCCCTTTTATATTTTGAATATGGAAGTAATCAAATGAAGAGTTCGCCCGGAAGGGTGTGAATTGTGAGGCAAGAGTTTCATGAAAAACGGCGCTCAATTTTTTACAAAGGATCGGCAGTTTTATCGTTCCTTTTTCGTCTTAACCGCCATGATGGCTCTTCAAAATGTTGTCACCTGCAGTGTTAACCTGGCGGACAACATCATGCTGGGAGGATACAGCGAGGAGGCGCTGTCCGGGGTCGCGTTGGCAAATCAGATACAATTTATCCTGCAAATGCTCACCATGGGAATTGGCGAAGGTTTGATAGTCCTTGGCGCGCAGTATTGGGGAAAGAAGGATATCACGGCAATTAAAAAAGTGATCAATATAGGTCTTTTGTTCGGCTGTATTCTCGGCGCTGTCCTTTGGGCGGTCATATTTTTCTTTCCGGAACAGTGTCTTTCCCTCTTCACTCCTGAAAAGGCGGTAATCGCTGAAGGAGTCAGTTATATCAGGATAGTGTGCTTTACCTATTTATTTTTCTGCCTCACTAATATTCTGCTATGCAGCCTGCGCAGTGTAGAAACCGTCCGAATTGGGCTGCTTGTTTCCCTTTCCACTCTGTGCATCAACATGTGCCTAAACTACTGCTTGATATATGGGAATTTTGGTTTCCCACGTTTGGGCGCTGCTGGTGCGGCTGTGGCAACCCTGGTTTCCCGTGTGGTAGAATTTTTGATTATGTGCGTTTATATCCTTGGGGTAGATAAAAAAATCCGGTACTGCCTGCGTGATCTTAGGCTGATTGACCAGATGATGCTCAAGGATTTTACGAAGGTGGATACCCCAGTCTTTATTTCCAATGGACTGTGGGGATTTGCCATGGCGGCTCAGGCGGCAATCCTCGGTCATCTTGGACAGGCTGCAATCGCCGCTAACAGTATGGCGGCTACCGTATTTCAAATTACCTCTGTAGTGGCA
>JAHZIE010000028.1:16876-35768 GCA_019419895.1 Clostridiales bacterium
TGGAGCGGCCAGCGCTTCAGCGGTGATGATTGGAAAAGCTGTCGGCGCGGGAAGGGAGCATATGCTGAAGGAGTACACCAGAACCCTGCAGGTGTTATATCTCGGCATTGGCTTTTTCACAGGGCTGATCCTATTCCTGCTCCGCAATCCCATTGTCCTTCTCTTCTCTGTTTCCGACGAGGCGAAGGAACTGGCAAAGCAGTTTATGGCCGTTCTGAGTATTACAGTGGTGGGAACCTCCTACCAGGTCGCCTGTCTGACTGGAATTGTCCGCGGCGGCGGGGATACCCGTTTTGTGCTGTATAACGACACTATTTTCATGTGGGGACTGGTGATTCCTCTTTCCGCCTTGGCGGCCTTTGTATTTCACTGGTCATCAGTCACGGTGTTTTTCTGCCTGAAATGTGATCAGCTTTTGAAGTGTATTGTGGCGGTGGTAAAGGTAAACAGCTATAATTGGGTGAGGAAGCTGACAAGGGATAAAATAGAAGAACCAGCGGTTTCCTGACCATCTATAGAAAAACAAACTCCCGTACATGACAGAAAGAATGTACGGGAGTTTTTGAATTTTAAATAAAGGAACCACTCATGGACTGTTGCCGAAGGGCCTCCCCGATGGGAAAGGAAAGACAAGCGGACTGCCGGCAGAATCCGGTATAAACGGCTTGCCTTGTCAGAAGGATAGTCCTGGACTTCTCTTTCTGCGGTAGAAATAATAAACGACGCCGAGTATATCTGCTAAAAGCCAGCCAATCGGGACGGACCACCAGATTCCCGTTACCCCGAAAATTGGAAGGGAAGAGAGCAGATATGCCAGAGCAACCCTGGTTCCCAGGGAAACGACAGTCAAAACAACCGACATACCGGGTCTTTTGACTGCCCGGTAATAACCATAGAGGAGGAAAAGCAGACCAATACCAAAATAGAAAGCACCCTCTATGCGGAGATATTCCACTCCAATCCGAAGAATTTCGGTTTCCTCTGGATGGATAAAGAGGAGCAGAAGAGGTTTTGCAAATAGAAAGACTAATGCGGATACAGCGAGGGAAAATACGAAGGAACAGATAACTGCGCTTTTGATTCCCTTTTGTATTCTTAACTTTTTTCCCGCGCCATAGTTTTGCGCGATAAAGGTGGAAAAAGCATTGCCGAAATCCTGTACAGGCATATAGGCAAAGGAATCGATTTTGACCGCCGCGGCAAAGGCCGCCATGACCGGAGCCCCAAAGCTGTTGACCAACCCCTGTACCAGCAGGATACCGAAATTCATAACTGATTGCTGGATACAGGTGAGAAGGGAAAACCTGAAAATTTCGCTGAAAACAGCTGGATAAAAATGCATATGCTCTCTTTTAGGGCGCAGCTGGGGAAAACGGAAATAGGTATAAATCCCCAGGCCAACCCCAGAAACAAGCTGTGAAAAGGCAGTCGCGGCCGCCGCGCCCGCAATTCCCCATGGGAGAACCAGGATAAGAAATAAATCCAGCCCAATGTTTAAAATAACAGAAACCGCCAGAAAAATCAGCGGAACTACGGAATTTCCTATGGAACGCAGAAGGGAGGCAAAATAATTATATAGGAATACGCCTGGAATTCCAAAGAATACAATCCAAAGGTATTCCCGCATAAAAGGATAAATTTCTTCCGGGACGCGCATAAAAGAGAGAATGGGATCAATGGCTGTCAGCACCGTAAGATTCAGGATAATCGCGATGCCTCCGATAGAAACGAAGGAAATAAATATACTGGATTTTAATTTATCCTCCGCATGTTCCCCGTAGCGGATGGAAAATACTGCGCCGCATCCCATACAAAGGCCGAGAAGAATGGAGGTGAGAAAGGTCATGAAGGTGTAGGCGGAGCCCACGGCCGCCAAAGCGTTGCTTCCGAGAAACTGGCCGACGATAAGGGTATCGGCGATATTATAGAGCTGCTGGAGAAGATTGCCTATCATAAAGGGAAAAGCAAAAAGCAGCATGGTCTTTGTAATGCTGCCGGAAGTCAGATTTCTTTGCATGGAGAGCACCTGCTTTTTATGATATATCATATCCTAACAAAAATGGCAGAAAGTCATATTTCCCTCAGAGTCCCGAAAAAGCAAAGGGATTCATTCAGGCGGCCCGGAAATTTGAGAGAAGGATGTCACGGCGCTGCGATGTTCTTCTGAAGCTCTGTCAGCTGATGAATTATTCCCGGAAAAGGAATGGGAAGAGGCCTTCAAACGACAATGGAGTCCAAAACGGTGCCATTCATTTCATCGGAAATTATTGGGGCGGCATATCAAGGGCCTTGTCTGCTGTCTGAACAAAGAAAACATTATGGCCTTGATTGCTTTCATAAATGAAGTCCTTCAACGGTTTGTTTGTATAGTGGGAATAATCCCCATAAATAGCAATGCGGCCGCCGTAATTTGCATATTTCTGGAGGATTTCTCACGCCAAGCCCGAGCTTAGAGTGAAGAATTCCTCCTTCACCATACATTGCTTGCATAAGAAGCTCTAAGACTCACTGCCTTGAATCACGGCGCAGATCTTACTGCTTTTTTCAATTTTCTCTAACAACATTGGTGATGATTCCTTTGAAAATATTTGATCGTCCCTGTCGAAAAAATACAGAACTACTGACAACATCCCTTTCAGTTATAAGAAAAATCCACCGTAATTCAATCGAAATTACGGTGGACCTATGGCGGAGAGATGCGGATTTGAACCCCAGATACGGGGATACCCGTATACATGATTTCCAATCATGCTCCTTCGGCCAGCTCGGACATCTCTCCAAATGTCTTAACCTGTACGACGCTCAATTATTATATCCTTTCTTTGTGAAAAAGTCAAGAGTTTTTTATTCTTTTCTTATGATTTGTTTTTGCCGGCAGGAATAAGCCTCTAGCGTGAGGCCCATGCCGCCAATGAGAGAGCTTATTTTTTATGAACGCTGTTTCCATCGTTGTGCCGAAAATGAAGAAATGGATCTAAGAAATTCCGTTACAAAATTCAGAAGCATAGCAGGAGTAATCACAAGATAATCAGTCATTCCAGCAAAAGTTGTTCAGACAATTGCCTTCCCAGCCGGAAAAAGGAGTAAAAACTACAAAAGACGCCGCCACTTTGAACATGGTGATGGAACATTGCTGGCAAAACAGTCGGCTGAGGAGGATTTCAGAGAACGGAAAGAACCTAGCCGGTGGGGTGTCAGAACCACCTGGTTCCATCCAAATACCAGGTAAAAGAAACTACTTGGATGACGCCGGTACTGATAGAGAACAGGTCAATTTTATCACATGTATGGATTCTTTATGTTCCACTAAGGCAAACCTCCGCCTGTATCACATTTCAAAGATAACAACCATTACAGCTTTTAAAAATTGTACATTAAAACAAATAGAACTGTAAGAAAACGTATAATTCCCAATAGCTCCTCAGAGAAAAACGGCCGAAAATGTCTTTTTTCAAGGCTTTTGTGTGATTCTTGTCATATAAAAGAAAAAGGATTATAATGAAAAAAACAGAACAATCGGAGGAAGCTATATGTGGATTGCTGACTTACATATCCATTCCAGGTATTCCAGAGCCACAAGCAGGGACTGTACGCCGGAAACATTGGACCTATGGGCTAGGAAAAAAGGGATTGATCTGGTGGGAACCGGGGATTTTACCCATCCCGCGTGGAGGGAAGAGCTGAAAGAGCGGCTTTGCCCTGCGGAAGATGGATTTTACCGTCTCAAGGAAGAATACCGGCTCCCTTATGAGGGCGTGGCGGCAGGAGCGCGTCCCCGGTTTGTTCTGTCCACCGAAATCAGTTCCATTTATAAGAAATGGGATAAGGTGAGAAAGGTGCATAACGTCATCCTTCTTCCCGGCTTGGAGGAGGCGGAGGTTCTTTCCAAACGTCTGGAGCTGATTGGAAACCTTCACTCCGACGGCAGGCCGATCCTGGGGCTGGACAGCCGGGATTTGCTTGAAATTACGCTGGAATGCTGCCCCGAGGCAATTTTTATTCCCGCCCATATCTGGACGCCTCATTTTTCTCTATTTGGCGCTTTTTCCGGTTTTCAGACGATCGAGGAATGCTATGAAGATCTCACTCCTTATATTCATGCGGTGGAAACGGGGCTTTCCTCCGATCCCCTTATGAACTGGCGCCTTTCCGCCTTGGACTCCTATACTCTGGTTTCAAATTCGGATGCCCATTCTCCCTCTAAGCTGGGGCGGGAGGCCAACCTGCTGACCGCGGAGTTTTCCTATCAGGGCCTTCGCCAAGCACTCACGGGAAGAGGTGCGCCTGGCATGGCGGGAACCATTGAATTTTATCCGGAAGAAGGAAAATATCATTATGATGGACACAGAAACTGCCATTTGTGTCTGAAACCGTCCCAAACAGAGGAATATCGTGGAATTTGCCCGGTATGCGGTAAAAAAATCACAGTAGGTGTCCTTCACAGAGTGGAGGAATTGGCGGATCGGCCGGAGGGATACCGGCCGGAAAGAAACGGATATTTTGAAAGTTTGGTTCCTCTGTCTGAAATTATTGGAGCTTCTCTTGGCATACGGCCGGAAAGCGCCAAGGTCCAAAAAGGGTATGAGGAGATGCTGCGCCGGTTTGGCAGTGAATTTTCAATCCTGCGTTCCTTACCTACTGAGGAAATTGCAGAATCTGCCGGAGAATGTATCGCTGAGGGAATCAAACGGGCAAGGATGGGCAAAATTTTTGTCTCTCCCGGGTTCGATGGGGAGTATGGAAAAGTGTCCGTGTTTGGAGAGGGGGAGTTGGCGGCTCTTTCCGGGCAGCTCTGCCTCTTTGGAGATGCTGTCGCAGGCCAGGGACGGAAGAGGCAGGCGTGTCGTCGGAAGGTCCTTCCTTCAAAGAAAAAGGAGAAGCCACAGGTAAAAAAGGAAGAAAGGGACCAGCTGAATGAGGAACAGATGCGGGCGGTGACATCGGACGCGCCTGTAATAGAAGTGGTTGCCGGACCGGGAACGGGTAAGACAAAAACCTTGGTGGCAAAAGCGGCTTATCTTGTAAAGGAGTTGGGGATTGCACCGGAGGAAATCACTGCTGTGACTTTTACCAACCAGGCCGCGGAGGAAATGAAGGAAAGGCTGTCGCGGGAGCTGGAAAGCAGAAAGCTGGCTGACGCTATGCATATCGGAACTTTCCACGGCCTTTGTCTGGAATTGTTGATGAAACAGGGGGGATTCTATGCCGTTGCGGATCCTTATGACTGTATCCTTTTAATGGAGGAGGCGATACAGAGGCTGGGACTGAAGGGAAAGGCGTCCTCTCTTTTGAGAAAGCTTTCGGCCTGTAAAAACCGTTGCCTGGAAAAAGAGGCGCTTCCAGAGGGGTTATATGATGAATATGAGCGTCTGTTGAAGAAAAATGGACTTGCTGATTATGACGATCTGCTTTTGGAGGCATGGAAGGAAGCCGCTGGCTGGCCGGAAGAGAATGAGGAAAGAAAGCGTTTTTCTTATCTTCTTGTGGATGAGCTTCAAGACAGCAATGAGCTTCAGCATCTGCTTTTGGAGGAATGGGGAAGATTTTCAAAGGAGCTCTTTCTTATTGGAGATCCGGATCAGTCGATTTATGGTTTTCGCGGGGCCCGCAGCAGTTCCTTTCTGAAACTGAGGGAAAAGTTTCCAAACTGTGAGACTGTGGAGCTTTGCAAAAATTATCGAAGCAGTCCTGAAATTCTCAGATGTGCGGGTTCTTTGATTCAAAATAATCCAGAAAGACATCCAATTCTGGAACCGCAAAGGCCGGGAATGGGTAAAGTACAAATTTACCATGGCAAGGATGATTTTGCGGAGGCGCTGTTTATTACAAAAGAGATCAACCGCATGGTTGGTGGCGTGGATATGCTGGACAGCGAATCCTTGGCGGCAGGGCTGGAAGGGGGACTGGGATTCTCCGACATTGCGGTGCTTTACCGTACCCACCGACAGGCCGAGCTTCTGGAGCTGTGTTTCCAGAAGGAAGGAATTCCCTATTTGGTCAGGGGAAGGGATTCAGTGCTGGAAGATCCGCTGGTCCGGGGAATTCTGGGATTTTTCCGCTTTCTGGTATCACCGGCCGATAAAGCTGGCCTGCGCGCCTGCCTGTTATTTGTGGAAAAGATTCCAAGAAATGTGGTGGATTCTGTTTTGGAAGAATTGCCGCAACAGGGAAAGGAGAGGCCATCATTTCCTCACTTAACGCAGGAAATACAGGAAGCGCTGGACAGGCTTTGGAGTATGGCGGAAGCTATGAGAGAGGCGCTCCCTAGAGAAAGGCCACAGAAGCTGTTAGAAGAATATCTCAGGAAGCATTCCGAAGGAAGATCATCCCTGGAAATAACCCAGCCGGTAGAACGCCTTCTTCATATTGCGGTTTTTTATCATCATATGGAGGAATTTCTGCGCAACATCGCACTGGGAACAGAGGGGGATATTGCAAGAAGCGGAAGCAAAAAATATCAGCCCAATGCCGTATCTCTTATGACATTCCATGGTGCCAAGGGATTGGAATTTCCGGTAGTATTCCTCTTTGGCGTGAAAAAGGGAATGGTGCCGCTGGAGCTTCCTGGAAGAAAAAGCGATATTCAGGAGGAGAGAAGACTTTTTTATGTGGGGATGACTCGTGCAAAGGAACGGCTGATTATTACCCACTCGCAGGAGTCTTCGGCATTTTTGAATGACCTTTCCGATACGGATATCGTCTACGAGTCTTTGCCCGAAAAGGAGCAGGAAAGGCAGTTAAGCTTTTTTTAAGATGATTTAAGTCATAAGCGCCCCTTCTCTCGAAAGAGAAGGGGCGCTTATGACCTTTTAATAAAAATTCATTTGAAATACTGCCCATTGTGCTCCTTACAAGCTCAAGACAAGCTTCACAGGTACAGGGGGAAAATTCGGATATAACTGAATAGTCCAAAGCAAAAACCATGTATTTACAGTGTAAGCAAGCTTATGAGGAAAATAACCAGGCAGTCGAAGCAGGTTATTTAACAAAAAACAGATCTACAAGTTTTTAAAGAGATGAAGATACTGGAAATGGCTACAACATCACAGTTGGGAAAACACAGGGCCGCAAGAGTAAGGAAGAAAATGACACGCCCTCTCAAATATTCTTAAATTATAAATTCAGATACCAAATCAACTGGATTTCCTGGGAAATGCCTTCCTGCCCATGGTAGGCGTATTCATTTACCGCGGACAAAACAGCCCCCTGCTTGTGATAAAACCGACAGGCAGGTACGTTGTTGTTTTGGCATTCTATTTTCATCTGAAGATACCCCTCATTTCTGGCCCAGGCAGTACAGGAGTCAAACAGCATCTGTCCGGCTCCCTGCCGGCGGTAACCATCCCTTACACGCAGATCCCAAAGAACACAGAGCTCTTCTCGCCCCTCGAGCATATGAACCTCCGGTGATTTTGCCGCAACGGATGCGCCGCCAATAGGCGTATTCCCGTCGAATAAGAGGAAAAAACACCAATGTGAAATATCAAACAGCCTGCCAAATTCTACCGCTTTCTCATATTGTCCCAGATCCTTGTCATAGGGGCAAACAGCCTGCTCTTGGAACAAAAAACCACCCAGACCACGATCGATCTTTTCAATCCGGTATTCGCTGGCAACATGGACAATCATAGGAATAGTATCATAAAGAGATAGCAGGGAGGGCTCAACTTTTTGACAGCGAAACATGACATTTACCTCCCAAAATCCCCGCAAATACTGCCGCGCCAGTATCGGCGGGGAAAATTAAAAATGAAACCTTTTTTGTAGGATAGGATGGAGTTTTCTGACATAGGTGGAAATCAAGCAGGTGACTGCATAATCATAGATAAAGAAAACGACATTTCCCAATAATAAAAAGACGAAAGGAAGATTGATATTAAAAATGATAAAAATGTCTGAGGGTAGCTGAAAAAAGAATAGGGCGATAAAATATGCCGCGACTACTGCGGCGTTAAAAATCAGAAATTTTAATATCCAGCAGAAGACCCTGCTGGACATCCGCTCCAAATAAGCCTTAATAATAGGATAATAACCGAAGAATAAAATGAATAAAAGCTTTGCCTCTGCGTCCGGTGCCAGAAAGAAGGAAAGAAGGGAGACAGCAGCATAAACCAGCCATGCCCATCGAAGACCCAGTTCAATCACAATAGCAATTAACAAAACACCAGCAATGGCCGGAAGTGCAAGAGTAGCAAAAGGGAAAAATCCTGTCAAAAACATACAGACGATGCAGACAGCGGAGACGATTCCGCCAAAAGCAACCTTTCCGCTTTGATTCAAATAAATTACCTCCCTGGGCTGATTAGCAGCAAGGAATTAAATCGCCGCCGGTACACTCACAGCAACAGTCGGCGCAAATTAGGCCGGAGCACATATCGCAGCCATTACAGCCCCCTGCGTTGGGATTGCGGTTGGTATTGTATCCTCCGTACATACCATTGCGTTGATTGTTCATATTATTAAAGGCCGCCCGGTATTCACTGTTGGAGGGATCCATCTGACAGGCAGTCTGAAAATTGGTATAGGCATCGTCGGACCAGCCTTTGCGGTAATAAATGGTTCCCTTCAGGAAATACCATTCCGCCTCGCGGCTATTTTGAGGAACGCCGTTTAGAATTTGCTCCGCATCGGCAATACGTCCGCTGGCGATCATATTCCGTACATCAAAATAATTGGAAGATGTCTGCCCCTGGTAGCCGCCATAATAGCCGCCGTAAGAAGTATTTCCCTGCGCATATTGTCCGGAGGAGCGCTGCTTTCGTTCAGCAATGATAGCGTCATAAGCTTCATTGATCTCCTTCATTTTTTCAGCGGCAAGATCGCTTAGAGGGCTGTCGGAATAATTATCGGGATGATATTTTTTGGCCATCTCACGATAAGCGGTTTTTACCTCTTCATCTGTAGCAGATGGGGATATGCCTAAAACCTTATATGGATCTGACATGTTGTTTCTCCTCTTCAAAAAGTATATTCCTTTGCATTTGCGCCAATCCCAGCTCTAAAATATTATCAAGAATCGGCTTCATTTGCACAATTTCCAGTAGTTGGTAAGCAGACAGGCACTGTGCGACACATTGGTTCAGCAGTCCATTGGAAAAATCTTTTATTTTTTTTATTTCTTCAGGACTGCTCTCCAGCGAAAGATGGTATTTAACCACAAAAGGATTAAACTGATTTTTTTTAATATCCTTTTCCATATCATCCAGTGCATCTATAAAATAAACCCACCGGCCTAACTGATACCCCAAAACTCCAAGAATACGGGAAATCTCAGGCGATGGAGAAAGAGCCTCCAAAAAGGCTTTCAATAATCCGGCGGATGGATCGGCCGCTTCGTCCAGACTTTCAGTAGGAGAAGCTTCAAATTCAGCCTGACGCTTCATAGCCTCCTGCGCTTTTTGCGCAAGCTTCGGGTAAGCAGCCTGGGCCTTGCGGTAGGAACGGCGGAATAGGAAGGAAAGGAGTCTTGCCTTCAGCCCTTTCCAGAAAGAATAGTCCTGCACATCGTCCCGCAGCTTATGATAAGTCAAAAGCACAGTCGTGGAGGCGGCAAAGAAAAGGCTGTCATCCATTCCCCTTGCGTAAACACATTTTTTTAGAGGATTACAGGTACAGCATTTCCTTTCAGCGCTCAGACAGCGTTCCTTTATTCCGGTATCGAGCAAAGCAAGAAAAGTGCAGTCATAGTTCAGGGCCATACGGGACATCCATCCATATTGTTTGCCCAATTGCTTGCATAATGCACAATAAACTGCTTTGTATGACTCATATTCCTTCACCCGCATTTCCGGTTTGAAGGGGCGAACATACCCAAACACCGCGTCACATCCTTCTTGTTTTATTTTACATAGACGGAATATTCTTTTGATTAACAATATGTAAATTTTTCGCATCCGCGGGATAAATTCTTTTTATCTGAATACAATCTTATTTTCTATTGGCGACATCCTAATATGTTCTTTATAACAACGAGATGGAAAACAGGGAGAATAAGGAAAAACAGTCTGGGACATGAAGAAACGCAAGCTTCAGACTGGAAGAATTCTGATATTGCAACGCTATATCGTAAAGATAAAATTCTATTTCAGCATTTTTTCGTTTATGCGTGAGACATGCCTGTACCGCTGTTGTCTCACCATTCCCTGGTGTTCATAAAAACCAAAATTGCAGCTGGTATCTGTATAGAGAAAGAAGGCGGGAATATGCTCTTTTTTCATATATTCAGTCAGGCAGTGAAACAGTTGTCCGCCGATTCCAAATCCGCGGTATTCAGGCGCCAGGGCAAACAGAGCTACCTCGTCTTTATAATGTTGTGGACATTTTTTTAAAAGCAGCTTATCGATCCTGCCGACATCCCGGTAAAAATATAAAATTTGCCGGCCTTCCTTGAGAAAAAGGAGCTGTGTCAGTGCAGAAACGCCGCGAAAGAGATATCCGAGAGAGCAACAGTGTTTTTCCTTGTTTTTTCCGAATATAATTCCAACGGCCTTGTTGTTCACCTCCGCTACCATAATAATGCAGCGTCCTTTTGTTGATTTTATGGAGCTGTGCAAATTGCGCCACAGTCCATTTTGTCTCTTTTCCCTCCATGAAAAACTTCCTTGACTTTACAGTTAATATGGAAGATTATGTGACTCAGGTTTCCATCAGAGTGGATTGCGGAGAACTTCCATCTGGGCTAGCCTAAAATGGGACAACAAAAAAGCCGGCATTGCCGGCTTTTTCCAGAATTAGGAGTATAATTTTATGGATGGTGATAAATATGGAAGAAAAGAAACGCGCGGATGCTCATACCCGACCCAGTTGGAGGCCACAAATATAAATTGAGAATAGGCGTTGTCGTCCCAAGCGGAGAAAAAGCGAAGATGATTTAGATAGAATGCCTGCTTCCCTCCCATAGAAAAACATTCTCTAATAGTTACGGCAGGAAGAGATACAGCCGGCGGAATTTTCGCCGCTTTCCCGAAGAGAGAATCCCAAGGAATATCCTTTGCTGTCTTCTCCGAACTATCAGTTTAACTCGGTGAATTCAGCAGATTTTTTGTAAATGGGAAGGGAAACTTTGCTGTATGCCACATCGAAAATTTATCTGAGAAAAACGCTGTCAGCAGGGAAGCGCCCTTTTTCAAGATAGATTGGGTTATGGTAAGAGCTTTTTCAGATATTGCCCGGTATATGATTCAGGGATCCTGCAAATTTCTTCCGGCGTTCCCTCGGCGATAATCTGACCTCCGCGGCTGCCTCCCTCAGGACCTAAATCAATAATATGATCGGCTGTCTTGATGACGTCCAGATTGTGCTCAATGACGATAACTGTATTGCCGCCCTCCGTCAGGCTTTGGAGTACATCAATCAGACGGTGAACATCAGCGATATGCAAGCCGGTAGTGGGTTCATCCAAAATATAAATGGTGCCGCCGGTGGAACGTTTGGATAACTCGGAAGCAAGTTTGACACGCTGCGCTTCCCCTCCCGACAGGGTAGTAGCAGGCTGGCCTATTTTAATGTACCCCAGTCCAACATCATAAAGGGTTTGAAGCTTTCTTGCAATTTTGGGAAGATTTGAAAAGAACTCCAATCCTTCTTCAACCGTCATTTCAAGAATATCATAAATATTTTTCCCTTTGTAACGAATTTCCAATGTCTCGCGGCTATAGCGTTTGCCATCGCAGACTTCACACGGAACAAAAATATCGGGAAGAAAATGCATTTCAATTTTTTTAATGCCGTCTCCCTGGCAGGCCTCACATCGTCCACCTTTCACATTAAAGGAAAAACGGCTGGAATTGTAGCCGCGCATCTTAGCCTCCGGGGTAGTGGCGAAAAGTTCGCGGATATCTCCAAATACCCCGGTATAGGTCGCGGGATTGGAACGGGGAGTACGCCCAATGGGAGACTGGGTGATATCGATGACCTTGTCCAAATGCTCCATCCCGAGAATTTCATCGTGCAGTCCGGCTTTCGACTTGGCGCCGTTCAGCTCCGCCGCCAGCTTTTTATAAAGGATTTCATTGACAAGAGAGGACTTACCGGAGCCGGAAACACCTGTAACACAAATAAATTTTCCGAGGGGAAAGCGGACTGTGAGGTTTTTTAGATTGTTTTGACGGGCGCCGACCACAGTGAGGAAATTTCCGTTTCCGGCACGCCGTTCACGGGGGACAGGAATAGATTTTCTGCCGCTCAGATATTGCCCGGTAATGGAATCAGGACAGGCCTTAATTTCGTCCACCGTACCGGCGCAGACTACATGTCCGCCATGAATGCCTGCCCCGGGGCCGATGTCTACAATATGATCGGCGGCATACATGGTGTCCTCGTCATGTTCCACCACGATAACCGTATTTCCCAAATCGCGCAGGCGTTTCAAAGTCGCCAGGAGCTTGTCATTGTCCCGCTGATGCAGCCCGATGCTGGGCTCGTCAAGAATGTAAAGAACCCCCATCAGAGAGGAGCCTATTTGGGTGGCAAGGCGGATGCGCTGGCTCTCGCCCCCGGACAGGCTACCAGAGGAACGCGCCAAGGTAAGATAATCCAGTCCGACACTCTTTAAAAAGCCCAGGCGTGCTTTGACCTCTTTTAAAATAGCCTTTGCGATCATCTGTTCCCGTGCCGTAAGCCGCAGATTTTCAACAAATTCCAGCGCGTCCCCAATGGAGAGGGAACAGAATTGGTGAATATTAATGCCGTTGACCGTGACGGCAAGGCTTTCCGGCTTCAGACGTGTCCCACCGCAGTCGTCACAGGGAATCGCGCTCATGCAGGCGCTGATTTCATCCTTCATCCAGCTGCTTTGGGTTTCCCGGAAACGGCGTTCCAAATTGGTGATGATTCCCTCAAATTCGGAGGAATAGGTGCCGCTTCCTTTTTCATTCCGGCGAACTATGGTGATTTTTTCTCCATGATTGCCATAAAGAAGGATATCCAGGATTTCTTTTGGAAGCTTTCCGACAGGGGTATCCAGGGAAAAATGATAATGTTTGGACAGAGCTTCGTAGTACATTGCGGCAATAGAAACGCCGTCAGCATAATACCAGCCGCTGGCCTTTATAGCCCCCTCCCTGATAGAGAGGTTTTTATCGGGGATGACAAGATCGGGATCTACCTTCATAAAAACTCCAAGTCCCGTGCATTTGGGGCAGGCGCCAAAGGGGTTGTTGAAGGAGAACATTCGCGGGGTAAGTTCCTCGATACTAACCCCATGTTCCGGACAGGCATAGTTCTGGGAAAAGGTGAGATCCTCCCCGTCGATGACGTTTACTACTACCAAGCCGCCGGTGAGAGAAGATGCGGTTTCCACCGAGTCAGCCAGACGGGAACGGATGTCCTGCCGGATGATCAGACGGTCGATAATGATTTCTATGGTATGCTTTTTGTTCTTTTCAAGCTTGATAGACTCAGCTAAATCGTAAGTAATCCCGTCAATGCGGACACGGACATAACCACTTTTTTTTGCGGATTCCAGTTCTTTTACATGCTCTCCCTTCCGTCCTCGGACCACAGGGGCGAGAACCTGGATTTTGGAACCCTCAGGAAGGGACAAAACCTGATCCACAATCTGATCGACTGTCTGCTGCTTGATTTCACGACCGCAGATAGGGCAGTGGGGGATTCCGATTCGGGCATAAAGAAGACGGAGATAGTCATAGATTTCCGTTACTGTCCCTACAGTGGAGCGTGGATTTTTTGAGGTTGTTTTCTGATCAATAGATATGGCGGGAGAAAGGCCCTCAATGAAATCCACGTCCGGTTTTTCCATTTGACCAAGGAACTGTCTTGCGTAGGAGGATAAGGATTCCACATACCTTCTCTGTCCTTCGGCGTAAATGGTGTCAAAAGCAAGGGAGGATTTTCCCGATCCAGAAAGGCCGGTTAAAACCGTGAGCTTATCCCTTGGAATTTCAACATCAATGTTTTTTAAATTGTGCTCGCGGGCACCCTTGATAAAAATATTTTTAGACGGCACAAACATTCCTCCTGATAACACATAACACTTGAAAGTCATAACTGCAAGAAAGCCGGAGGCTTATCCTTTTACGGCAAGCGTCACGGAACAGTATCCCCCAAAGGGATGAATTTCATTTTAACAAAGTCTTGTATGCTTGAAAAGCTTTTGTTGGCAAATACCTTTGGCCGGCGCTTGCGGCAAAGACTGTTTTGTTGGCTTCTCCTCGGACAAAACAGTGGTCTCCTGAATAATATAGAAGGCGATAGACTACTGTGAAAGCTTCTGAATCTGATCTCTGAGATATGCGGCATGCTCAAATTCCAAAAGCTTGGCCGCCGCCTTCATCTCCTTGGTAAGCTGTTCAATGAGTGCCTGTTTCTCCGCCTTGCTTAGTTTTTTGCCGGAGGAGGAACGAGCGGGCTCCTTTGTCTTGGAAGAAATTTCCAGAAGTTCGGCCACTTTTTTTGTAATTGTCTTTGGAACAATACCGTGTTCTTTGTTATATGCCAACTGTATTCCGCGGCGCCGTTCTGTTTCAGCAATGGCGCGTTCCATAGAGGGGGTCACTTCATCAGCATACATGATAACCTGCCCCTCCGCGTTGCGGGCGGCGCGCCCAATGGTCTGTACCAGAGAGGTTTCCGAACGGGGGAATCCCTCTTGGTCGGCGTCGAGAATCGCCACTAGGGAGACTTCCGGAATATCAAGGCCCTCTCTGAGGAGGTTGATTCCCACCAATACATCAAATTCCCCAAGGCGGAGATCACGGATAATCTCCATCCGTTCCACTGTGTCGATATCGTGATGCATATAGCGAACCTTGATACCGACGCCTTCCAAATAAGCGGTCAAATCCTCCGCCATTTTTTTCGTCAACGTGGTGACAAGGACACGGTTTCCCTTTTCAGTTCTCAGATTGATTTCAGAGATAAGGTCATCGATCTGCCCCTCTGTTGGCTTAACAATTACCTCAGGATCCACCAATCCGGTTGGACGGATGACCTGTTCGGCGATTTGTGTGCTCTTTTCCCGTTCAAACTGACCAGGTGTTGCACTGACAAAAATTACTTGATGGATTTTCTGATAGAATTCGTCAAAATTCAAAGGACGATTGTCAAAGGCGGAGGGTAGACGGAACCCGTATTCCACCAGGGTTTCCTTCCTGGCGCGGTCTCCGGCATACATTCCCCGGATCTGAGGAACGGAAACATGGGATTCATCAATAAACATGAGGTAATCATCCGGGAAATAATCCAGGAGAGTACAGGGGCAGCTGCCGGCGGGACGCCGGGACAAAACGCGGGAATAGTTTTCTATTCCCTTGCACATACCGATTTCCTGCAGCATTTCAATGTCATATTTTGTCCTCTGCTCAATCCGCTGGGCCTCTAGCAGCTTTCCATGCTCCTTAAAGAAACGGACGCGCTCTCCCATTTCCGCCTCCAGATCAGCTACGGCCTCCTTCATTTTGTCGGCGGAAACAATATAGTGAGAAGCAGGATAGATAGCGGCATGCTTCAAAATGGAAATCAATTCTCCTGTAAGTGGGTTGACCTCACAAATCCGATCGATCTCATCGCCAAAAAATTCCACACGGATGACTCTTTCTCCTGATGCCGCTGGGAAGATTTCCACCACATCTCCACGGACGCGAAACTTATTGCGGATAAAATTGATATCATTGCGCTCATACTGCAAATCCACGAGCTTTTTCAAAAGCTCGTCCCGGCTTTTTTGCATTCCCGGCCGCAGGGAAATGACCATGCTGCGGTAATCGATGGGATCCCCCAGACTATAAATGCAGGAAACGCTTGCGACGATGATGACGTCGCGGCGTTCTGAAAGAGCGGAGGTGGCGGAATGGCGCAGCTTATCAATTTCATCGTTGATGGCGGAGTCCTTTTCGATATAGGTGTCAGTTGTAGGAATATAGGCCTCTGGCTGATAGTAATCGTAATAGGATACGAAATATTCCACGGCGTTGTTGGGGAAGAACTCGCGGAATTCGCTGCAAAGCTGGGCGGCCAATGTTTTATTGTGGGCAAACACCAGAGTGGGACGGTTGACAGTCGCGATGATATTCGCCATTGTAAATGTTTTTCCCGAACCGGTAACACCTAACAGAGATTGTTCTCTGTCGCCCCGGAGGATTCCTTGGCACAGCTTTGCAATGGCCTGAGGCTGATCACCAGTGGGACGATATTTGCTCACAAGCTCAAAATGATCCATGAAATACACCTTACCTTTTTGAAAGAAAGGGATCTTGTCGATATTATTACAGATTTTCCAGAATACGGAATAAAATCAGAACACATATTCCGAAAATTATTATATCATTTTTTAAAAGAAAAGCAAGAGAAAAGGAGAAACAATTCTTATTTTGCGGAAACAATTTGGAAGGAGCTTGAAAGCAAATAAAAAAAACCGCTTCTTTTGACATAAACAGCCCCTGTCCCCCGCATATAATGGAGCATAGGAAAGTTTTGGACAAAGAATAAATAAGGAAGGCGGAGAAAAGCATGGTGATTTATTTTGATATTCTTCTGGCTGTCAACTGGCTGGTGGATTATTTTCTTCTGCTCTTATCCGCTCATTTTCTCCATCTTCCAGTCAAAAGGTTCCGATTTTTGTTGGGCGGTTTTGCGGGGGCGGCTGCTTCCCTTACGATTTTTCTGCCGGAGAGCCTCTCTGTTCTGGCGGCGGTTTTAAATTTTGTTTCCTCCGTACTGATTGTCTGGATCGCTTACGGCTGCAAAAACTGGAGGCTGCTTCTGCGCGGCCTGCTTGGATTCTATGGGATGAGCCTTATCTTTGCGGGCGCGATGACGGCACTTTGGTATTTTGCGGCGCCCAAGGGACTTTTGGTGAAGAATGGAGTTGTGTACTACAATATTTCCCCGATCACCTTTATTTTATTTACTCTGGTGATTTATGCCCTTCTTCAGATTGGCCAAAGGCTGACGGCCAGACGGGGGGAAAACGCGAAAAACGCGGATCTATTAATAGAAGCAGAAGGAAGAAAAATTATTCTGAAGGGGATAGTAGATACAGGAAACAGCCTGATTGATCAGATGTCGGGAAAACCAGTGGTAGTAGCGGAGTACAGGGCGGTGGAAGCGCTATTGCCAGAAAAAATCAGGCCGGTATTTGACGGCAGCGGAAAAGCGGTGCCTGAGGACTGTGAGGATTGGAAACGGCGTTTCCGGTTGATTCCTTTTTCAGCTGTAGCGGTTCAGGGGCTTCTGCCGGCCTTTCGAACGGATATGACCGTCACTGTGGCAGGCGTTTCGGAAAAGAAGAAAGATATCTATTTAGCGGTATGCAATCAGAAGCTGTCAGAAGGGGAATTTCAGGCGCTGGTGCCTCCTGAGGTTGCTGGGGAGGTTTTTCCAGTGAGGAAAAGAGAACTGGAAATATCTCGAAAATAAACGGAAAAGGTTCTTGTTTATGATGTAATATTGTTCTGCGTATTATCACATACATACGAAAAAACCGGAGGTAGATGGAAATGTGGGAACAAAAAATCTGGAAATGGATGAACAGGTGCAGACAAAAGCTTGAGCAGCTTATGGGATGGCTTGTTCCATCCCAGGTTCATTATATTAATGGTCCAGATACTCTTCCGGCTCCTTTGAGCCAGGAGGAGGAAGCTGAAATTATGGAACGCATCGAGCGGGGAGACGCCGCCGCCAGGGAGCCTCTTATTACCCATAATTTGAGGCTGGTGGTCTATATTGCCCGGAAGTTTGAAACAAACGGTTCCAATGTGGAGGATTTGATCTCCATCGGTACCATCGGTTTGATCAAAGCGGTTAATACCTTCTGCCCGTCCCGTAATATTAAGCTGGCCACCTATGCTTCCAGATGTATTGAAAATGAAATTCTGATGTTTTTGAGGAAAAGTTCTCAATATAAAAACGATCTCTCTATTGATGAACCTCTCAATGTAGACTGGGACGGGAACGAGCTTCTTCTTTCAGATGTTTTGGGAAGTGAGCCGGATATTGTTGGCAGGGGAGTGGAAAATGAAGTAGAGCGGGATTTGTTGTTGGAAGCGGTTCAGCGGCTTTCCCCTAGGGAGAGAAAAATTATGGAGCTCCGTTTTGGCTTGGGAGGAACCAAGGAACACACACAGAAGGAGGTGGCGGAGCGCTTGGGAATTTCCCAATCCTATATTTCACGCCTGGAAAAACGGATTATCAACCGGCTGAAAAAAGATTTGGAAAGGGTAGGATGAAGGGTATCCGGCAACGGTATTCCATAATTCAGGAAAACAGAGCTTATGGCGAGGACTATTGGCGTATGGCGCTTGAAAGGGGGACAGTTAAAATGTCATTCAAACTGTAAATTGGGTGTTATGAATGCTCTGTTCGAAAGCTTTCCTCTCAATCCCCAATTGAAGCGGAGGAATTCCGCTTCAAGATATATAAAGTGAAGCCGCATCAATTTGCGGCCTTTATTTGCAGAAATTGCTTTAATGGCACCAAAATGGTATGGATAACTGACAAAAAAGAAGGAAGAAGACGGAGAGACGTAATTCCTTTTTGCCATATTTTTATTTATTTGTTCTTAAATACCTCTGTTTATTTTCTTTAATTCTATTGACTTTGGAGGTTGGGGGGGATATTATGATGAAAAATAGAATTTTTGGAGGCAGTCTGTATGGGAAAACATCCGGTACAACCTTGGACACCTTTATCCTATGAGGTTTCGGGGAAAAAGATATCCATTCATGTTTGGGGCAGAACTTATGTTTTTGATGAATCCATCTTTCCCACCTCAGTCACCACTGCGGGCCGTGAAATTTTGTCCGGCCCAATTCAGTTGCATACCTTCTTTCACGGCAAAGAGGACAACTTGAGGGAAAGCAGCGTCATTTTTGGGGAGCATGACGAGGAACATTTTGTTTTTACCGTCAGTCAAACGGCGGGAAATATTATTATC
>JAHZIE010000029.1:0-32948 GCA_019419895.1 Clostridiales bacterium
AGCCCATCAGCATGGCGATTTCTTCAATCAGCTCTCGGAATTCCTTGCTGGTGGGATTTTCATCACGGAGAATCGAAATTTTATGCTGGAGCACGGGGTGATCAAAAATTGTAATATTTGACATCATCAGTGCCTCCTACAGGTATCTTTTTCAAGCCAGCCCACGGTGAACAAAAAGCCCCCGGCCGGTTTCCCGGCCATGAAGGGCTTTATCGTCCTATCCTTCCAGCAAGCTTGCGCGTCTTTTCTTATTTTTTATTATACATCATTATACACTACAAAGAGAATATTAAAATAAAAATTTTGACGTCAAAAAGTCACAACAGTGGCGGGCCTATAAAAAATCAGTCTTCTACAGGAGCGTCAGGGGTATCGTCCTCTTTGTCAGGGAGAATCAAATTTGCCAGCACGCCGACAACCACGGCCACAAAGAGGCCGGAGATGGTCAAAGTGGTGGCGCCGATATTCAGAACAATTCCGCCCAAACCGCCGATGCCAAGCCCAAAGACAAGGATAAGGGAAACGATGATCAAGTTACGGCTGTGAGTGAAATTAAGATTTGCTTCCGCCAGAGTACGGATGCCGATGGAGGCTATCATACCGAAGAGGACGACCTCGACGCCTCCCTTGACCGGCCCGGGAATGGTCTGAAGCACCGCCCCGAATTTGCCGAAAAGCCCTAGGAAAATCGCGAAACAGGCGGTGATGCGGAGAAGGAGGGGATTATAATTTTTTGTCGTGGCAAGGACTCCGGTATTCTCGGAATAGGTGGTGTTCGGGGGGCCTCCGATCAAACCGGCGAAGATGGTAGCCAGACCGTCGCCAAGAAGAGTGCGGTGCAGGCCGGGATCCTTCATGAAATTTTTGCCAACAACGGCGCTGTTGGTGGTGATATCTCCGATATGTTCCATAAAGGTAACAAGGGCGATGGGAGCGATGGATAAAATCACACCCCAGTCGAACTGGGGAAGGGAACCAAAGGGAACGCCGTCCGGGCTTGTGGTGACAAAGGGAATGTTGATCCAGGCGGCGTCGCGAATGGGAGAAAAGTCCATGGGGTAAATACCAAACAGATTCAGGACAACGCAGAGCAGATAACCGGAGGCAATTCCAAGAAGAATGGGAACCAGTTTAAAGAATCCCTTTGCGAATACGTTGAAAATAACGACCATAATCAGGGTAAAAAAGGCGATTCCCAGATTCAGAGCCACATCGGAATTGATGGTGATGCCGTTGGCAAGAAGGGAAGCGTCCCATGTGGTGCAGTCCTTGATGGCGGTGCTGGAGAGCCCCACTCCGATGACCACCACGACAGGCCCGGTGACAACGGGAGGGAAAATCTTCTGGATTCTTTCCGCCCCCACAAGATAGGCGATCAGGGAAAAGATAAGGTAGACAAGACCGGCGATGATAATTCCACCCTGCGCCAGGGGAATTTTACTGGGGTCCACGGTCCCGTTTTCCTTGATGATGGCGATGAGGGCCGGCATAAAGGAAAACGATGATCCCAAAAAGACGGGAACCTTGCACTTGGTGCACAGATGGAAAATCAGGGTGCCGGCACCGGCGGAAAAGAGCGCGAGGGAGGGGTTCATACCTGTGGAGAGGGGAACCAGAATTGTTGCGCCGAACATGGCGAATAAATGCTGGACGCTCATCAGGTAATCTCGGGAGCGAAGCTTGGCCATAGTCATTCTCCTTTTTTGTTTCTTAAGATATTCTTCATATTATATTAACAAATAGACAAGCCTAATGCAACAAAAAATGACATTTTTTTGCCTGCGAAGGGAGAAATAAAAAATCCCATTTCCTTAGATAAAGAAATGGGATGACTCTTTTCATTTTATTTTCGTGCTTCTCGAACGACGATGGAATAATTCAGCTTTTTTATTTGCCGGATAGCTTCCAGCGCCTTTTCTTCCGCCTGCTCCAGCGCCTTCTGCGAAGCTTCCTCCAGCGCGTCGTTTTCCTGGAGGCGCATCAATTCCTTCTGGGCCTGGATCGCCTGCTCCAGGGAGGCAAGAGCCAGCGTTTTTTTAGTCACCTGAATATTCTGAAGGGCAAAAACCGCCTGCTGCGCCTTCTCCGCCGCGATGGCCCTGGCCTGCCGTGTCAGTTCAGGATCGTTAAAATTGTCCGCCGATTCCTGCCAGGCGTCAAAGCTCTCAATAGCTTGGGAAAGAAGAAAACTGGACTTTTTGGAAACCAGCATCTTTTTGCGCCAGATGGCGTTCTGAGATTGATGGTAGCGGTAAGCGAAGAAAAAGCCGGCCAGAACGAACAGGATTCCCAAACCGCTGAACCAGATGGCGGCGGTGGACACCCCTGCCGTACTCAATGCCAGGGAACAGATGATCAGAACGCCGCTGACCGCCAGCAACCCGAAAACAATATCACCGTGATGTCTCATATCGGCACCTCCTAAGGATTTGAAAACTGGTGAAGGAATAAAAGATTGGAAAGGCGGATAAAATCTTCCATGGTAAGCTGTTCTGCCCGAGATTGGGCTGGCAACCGCGCCTGAGAAAGAAGCTCCGAAATCAGAGCCTTTGGCAGGGTGAGGCCGGCGCTCAGAGAATTGAGAAGGGTTTTCCGGCGCTGCCCGAAGGCGGATTTGATGACGCGGAAAAAATACGCTTCATCCTCCACATGACCAGGGGGCGTGTTCCTCAGATGAAGACGGATAACGGCGGAATCGACGTTGGGGGAGGGAAGGAAGCTGCCTCTGGAAACGCGGAAAAGAAGCTGAGGCTCTGCGTAATAACGGACGGCAAGGCTGACGGCCCCCGCCTCTCTTGTCCCCGGCAGGGCGCAGATACGTTCCGCGGCCTCCTTTTGAACCATCACGGTGATGGAACGAATGGGCAGTCTTTCTTCCAGCAGCTTCATAATGACCGGAGAAGTAATATAATATGGGAGATTGGCGCATACATCCACTGGCATGCCGGAAAACTCCTCTTTCAGAAGGCGCCGGAGATCCACCTCCAGAATATCCGCGTTGATAATGCTTACATTGGAAAATTCCGACAGGGTTTCATTCAAAATGGGAAGCAGACGCTTGTCCAGCTCAATGGAAACCACCTTTTTTGCCAAGCCGGCAAGTTCACAGGTGAGAACGCCAATGCCCGGACCGATTTCCAGAACGCCGGTTGTACTGCCCGCGCCGCATGCCTGTGCCATCCGGGGACATATGCTGGGGTTTACAAGAAAATTCTGCCCCATAGCCTTGGAAAAACGAAATCCATGACGGGACAGTAATTCTTTGATATTGCCGATATCAGTCAGTTTACTCATAAGGAAAATCCATTTCCCGGCATATCGTTCAGATTCTGCCGTAGTAAAATTATCAGGCCGCCCGACGGCGGATACAATTATTGTTCAGAAAAATTAAATTGGGACGGAAGAAGCCGGGAGAGGGGGATACATTCCAAGTCCCCTTCCTGCCGCTGGTAAATAACAAGGAGATCGCCAAATTCGCTGAGGGCTTGCCGGCACATGCCGCAGGGGGTGATCCCCCGCTGGGGAGAGGCTACCGCGATGGCTGTGAAGCTTCGTTCTCCGGCGGACACAGCGGCTGCAAGTGCGGACCGTTCGGCGCAGATGCCGGCGGGAAAAGACTGGTTTTCTATATTACAGCCGGTAAAAGTTTTTCCGTCCTGGCATAAAAGCGCCGCCCCCACGGAAAAGCGGGAATAGGGAGAGTAAGAAAATTCCGCCGCCCGCATAGCAAGATCATACAATGCCGCCCTTTCCTCTTTAGTCATATCCCCATCCCCCCCGGAAAAATGATATAAATTATTATATCATAAATTGAAGGCGTTTCATAGAAAAATGTTGCGAAAAATGGGGAAATGCTCTATGATAGAGAAAAGAATGCGATGGAAAAGGAGGACGCGTTATGCCCAGAATTGACAAAAGAAATTATTATTTGGATATTGCCGAGACGGTATTGGAGCGGGGAACCTGTCTGAGAAGAAATTATGGAGCGATTATAGTCAAAAACGATCAGATTATTTCCACTGGATATGTGGGGGCGCCCCGGGGAAGAGTGAACTGCGTGGACGCGAAGGTGTGCGTCAGAGAACGACTGGCTGTCCCACGGGGAGAAAGGTACGAGCTGTGCCGGTCTGTTCACGCCGAGGCCAACGCCATCATCCACGCGGCGCGCAACGATATGCTTGGAGCAACCTTATATCTGGTTGGAAAAAACGCCGCCGACGGCGCCTATGTGGAAAACGCGAACCCCTGTTCCATGTGCAAGAGGCTGATTATTAACGCGGGAATTGAAACGGTTGTAATTCGGAATCATAAAACACAGTATACGGAAATCCCTGTTTCGCAATGGATAGAGCATGATGAATCTCTGGAAGGAAAGCTTGGCTATTGAGCGTTAGGCGGCGCCGTTGAGGATGCCGCCTTTTCCAATTCCAGAGGGAGTGTCAGGAAGAACCGCCTTATGGCGTGACGCGGAAGAAATACATATAAATTGTGTTTGTTATAATAAAATGCGGTATATCTTGTGTTTGCCTCCTTTGTGCATGGATGATGAATTTATGGACACAGTGGGGTGTTATTTGGGGGATTTGGCTATCGACAAATGTATACAAATTCTGTATAATTTGATCGTAAGTTCATACAATACTTTCAAAAGCGTAAGTCCAGTTTTGAAAGGCGGCCATACAGGAGGTAACAATGAAGGAATTCAAAGCAGGCACATGGAAACGTTTTGTGGATGTTCATGATTTTATTTTGACCAACTATACCCCTTACGACGGGAATGAGGAATTCCTGTCAGGGCCGACAGAGAAAACCAAGGCGCTTTGGGAGGAGACCAAAGAACTGCTGGAAAAGGAACGGCGGGCCGGGGGTGTTCTGGATATTGACGCCGACACAATTTCAGATATCGACGCTTACCAGCCTGGATATATTGATAAGGAAAAGGAAACTATTGTAGGACTGCAGACTGATGCCCCGCTGAAGAGAGCCATCATGCCCTTTGGCGGTATCCGCATGGTGAGAAAGTCTCTGGAAGCTTATGGGCGAAAAATGAATCCGGAAGTGGAAAAGGTATTTAAATACCGCAAAACGCACAACGACGGTGTTTTTGACGTCTATACGGATGAAATGAAAAAGGCGCGCCACAACGGAATTATTACCGGTTTGCCGGATGCTTACGGCCGCGGCCGCATCATTGGGGATTACCGGCGGGTTGCCCTCTATGGAACGGCCTTTCTCATTTCTGAGAAGGAAAAATCAAAGGCGGATTTGAACTATGATGTCATGGATGAAGGCGCTATCCGGAAAAGGGAGGAGCTGACAGAACAGATTCGTGCCCTCAAGGCGTTGGAGCGGATGGGAAAAAGCTATGGATTTGATATCTCCCGTCCCGCTGAGGATACCAGGGAAGCGATCCAGTGGCTTTATTTCGGATATCTCGCGGCTGTGAAGGAACAAAACGGCGCGGCCATGTCCATCGGCAGAATTTCCACCTTCCTGGACATCTATGCCCACAGGGATTTGGAAGAGGGAAAATATACAGAGGAACAGATTCAGGAGTTTGTCGACCACTTTATCATGAAGCTGCGGCTGATCCGGTTCTTACGTACCCCGGCTTATGATGAGCTGTTTTCCGGCGATCCCACCTGGGTGACGGAATCCATCGGCGGCATGTGCAACGACGGCAGGCATATGGTGACAAAAATGTCTTACCGTTTTCTCCACACCCTGACCAACCTGGGGCCTGCCCCTGAACCCAATATGACGATTTTATGGAGTACCAGGCTTCCGGAAAACTTTAAAAATTACTGTGCCAGGGTTTCCATGGAAACCTCCTCCATCCAATATGAAAATGATGATTTGATGAGAAAAAAATTCGGGGATGATTATGCCATTGCCTGTTGCGTATCAGCGATGCGCGTCGGAAAGCAGATGCAGTTTTTTGGTGCGCGGGCGAACTTGGCCAAGGCTCTTCTTTACGCTATCAACGGAGGGCGCGATGAGGTGACCGGGGAACAGGTGGGGCCGGAGCTGCTCGCGGTCCGGGGAAAATACCTGGATTATGACGATGTGATGAAGAAGTACGACGCCATTTGCGAGTGGCTGTCCAAGCTGTATATCAATACCCTGAACGTCATCCATTATATGCATGACAAATACTGCTATGAAAAAATCCAAATGGCTCTTCACGATGACGATATCATCCGAACCTGTGCCTGCGGTATTGCAGGCCTTTCCGTCGTGGCCGACAGCCTTTCGGCCATCAAGTACGCTAAGGTGCATCCGGTGCGCGATGAGCGGGGGCTGGTCATCGATTACCAGATAGAGGGAGATTATCCCAAGTTTGGCAACAACGACGCCAGAGTGGATGAGATTGCGGTGGACGTGGTGAAGATGTTCATGAGCAAGATTGCGAAATGCCGCACCTACCGCGACAGCCGTCCCACCCTTTCCATTCTGACCATCACCTCCAATGTGGTGTATGGGAAGAAAACCGGCTCTACGCCCGATGGAAGAAAGAAGGGGGAGCCCTTTGCTCCCCGAGCCAATCCCATGCATGGGCGGGATACCAAGGGCTGCGTCGCTTCAATGATTTCCGTGGCCCATCTGCCCTATGACTACAGTGAGGACGGAATTTCCTACACCTTTTCCATTGTCCCCAACGCGCTGGGACGGGAAACTGAGGAAAAGGCCCATAATCTGGTGGGCCTTTTGGACGGCTACTTTAAAGAGGGCGGGCATCACATCAATGTCAATGTCCTCAACCGTGAGGTGCTGCTGGACGCGATGGATCATCCGGAGCTGTATCCTCAGCTGACGATACGGGTGTCCGGATATGCGGTCAATTTCATCAAGCTGACCAGAGAACAGCAGCTTGACGTTGTCAACCGTACCTTCCATACCAGATTTTAGTGATGGAAGCTTGGAGAGAAATGGTATCGGCGCTTCCCGGAGGCTTCGCGGATTTTTGAGGCGGAGGAGGATGCCGGGCGTTGTCCGCAGCTTTGATCGGACAGTGTTAAAGATTTTTCAAATTTCAAAGGTATTAAAAACAGCGCCGGGGAAACCAAAAACGCGGCAGAGCCATTGGGACTGCCGCGTTTTCAACCGCCCTGAATTATTTAGGTGGGGAATATGATGGAAAATTTAGAGCTTGAAGATAAAAGGGAAGGCGTGATCGGGCAGCTGCATTCTGTGGAATCCTTTGGATCGCTGGACGGTCCAGGAATCCGTTATGTCCTTTTTTTGCAAGGATGCGCCCTGCGCTGCCAATACTGCCACAATCCCGACACTTGGGAAAGAAAGGGCAAGGAGGTCTATTCAGAACAGATCCTGGCGGATATAAAAAAGTATTTAAACTTTATTTCCACCGGCGGCGTTACCCTGTCGGGGGGAGAACCCCTGCTTCAGCCGGATTTCTGCGAGGCCATTATCGACGGCTGCCACCGGATGGGGCTGCATACGGCGGTGGATACGGCGGGTTCTGTGCCGCTGGAGCTGTCGCGGGCGGTCATTGACAAGGCGGATCTTCTGCTGTTGGATATCAAGGCGCTGGACAGCGCGCTCCATAGAAAAATCACCCAGGCGGATAATCATAATACTCTGGAGACCCTGTCCTACTGTGAGCACGTCGAAAAGCCGGTTTGGATCCGGCACGTGGTTGTGCCCGGGCTGACTCTTGATGACAGTAGGCTGGACAGGCTGGCTGGCTACCTCTGCGATTTTTCCTGTGTCAAAAAGGTGGAGCTCCTTCCTTTCCACCAGATGGGCGCTTATAAATGGGAATATATTCGTGTCCCCTACCAATTGAAGGATACCCCGGAAACCACAAAGGAGGAGATCGATGGCGTCAAATCCCTTTTCCGCGCGAAGGGGCTTCCGGTATAGCGAAGGAAAAACGGAGGGGAAAGCTCACCTCCACGGTAAGGAGCTGGGAAACTGGAATGAGGGGGAAAAAGGGAAAGCTTTTGCCCTTGCGCTCTCCCGCGTGGCTATCCGCTTCCAGGCGTCTGCCCTTCCCCCGATTTGGAATGTTTATCTGCGGCGTTCCCTTTGCTGGTAAAAGGAAAGTCAAAATTTTTCCAGCTCTGCTGAAGCTGGTGGATATATAACAAAAAGAATAAGGGATAAGGAAAGAAAAAACGAAAAAGCTCTTTCCATATCCCTTTCTTTGTGCTATTATAAAAGCAATTTTATAAATCTGATTTCAAAAGTGAAACGGATAGACAGGAAAGGGAGCGTGTCAGAAGCTATGGAACGCCGTTGTTTCATTGGAATTGACGTAGGAACCTCCGGCTGCAAGATTTTGGCTTTGGGAGAAGATGGGAAAATTCTGGGTACCGCGGTGGAGGAGTACTCCCTGTATTCTCCCCAGCCGGGATGGTCGGAACAGGAGCCGGAAGATTGGTGGAACGGTGTTGTGAAGGGACTGAGGAGAGTCCTGACGCGGCTGAAGGACTGGACGGTTTCAGGAGTGGGCTTTTCCGGGCAGATGCATGGCATGGTGGCCCTGGATGAAAATTACCAGGTGATCAGGAGGGCGATTCTTTGGAACGACCAGCGGACGGAAAAGCAGTGTGAGGAGATAACCCGTATGGCCGGCGGGCTGGACAGCCTGCTGGCGGCGACCAATAACCGGATGCTCACCGGGTTCACAGGCGGTAAAATTTTGTGGATGAAGGAGAATGAGCCGGAGAATTATCAAAAGACCAGGCTGATTCTCAATCCGAAGGATTATATCCGTTTCCGGTTGAGCGGCGTTGTGCTGACAGAGGTTTCAGACGCCTCCGGCACTGGTTTTTTTGATGTCAGAAACCGCCGCTGGGCGGAAGGTCTCATGGAAAAGGTGGGGATTTCTCCCTCCCTTTTTCCAAAGGTAGTGGAATCGACGGAGGAGGCGGGCAGAGTTTCCGCTCAGGCTGCCGCGGAGACGGGCCTTCCGGAAGGGACGCTTCTCTCGGCCGGCGGTGGTGACGCCGTTATTTCCACAACAGGGCTGGGGCTGATTCGTCCCGGCAGAATCGGGATCACACTGGGGACCTCCGGCGTTGTGGCTATGGGGCTGCCCGGGTTCATGGAAAATCCCGGCGGTTTACTTCAGGTCTCCTGCAACAACGCCCCCAATACCTGGCACGCTATGGGGGTTACCCTGGCGGCCGCGGGTTCTTACCAGTGGTTCCGGGATACTCTGGGGCAGATGGAAAAGGAACAGGCGAAGGCTTTTGGAAAGAGCGCGTTTGCCCTGTTGGACAATGAGGCTCAGAAGGTTCCCGCGGGAGCGGAGGGACTTATTTTTCTGCCGTATTTGACAGGAGAAAGAGCCCCTATCCATGATCCCAGCGCAACAGGGGCATTTTTGGGAATTACCTCCCAAACCACGAAAGGGCATTTTGCCCGCGCGGTAATGGAAGGGGTTGCCTATTCTTTAAAACAGGTTTATGATTTGATCATGAGCGTGAATCAAGGGAAAATCCATTCGGATGAGGTGGTTCTGGCAGGAGGCGGAGCGGTCAGCCCGGTATGGAGGCAGATTGTGGCCGATATTTTCGGGCTTCCCGTCCGCACGGTATACGGAAGCGCCGAAGGAGGCTCCTTTGGGGCCGCCCTGGTTGCCGGCGTGACAGCCGGCGCCTGGCAGGCGCTGGCCGATACGGTAAAGGTGATTACCCCTCAGAGCGAGACCCTTCCTCAGGAAGAGAACCGGCAGGTTTATCAGAAATATTATCAGGACTACATCCGTTTTTATGACGCTTTGAAGTGGAGTTATCATAAGATTTGAGCCGGCAGGCTTATTTTATAGACATGGAGGTATACCAGAATGAAAAGTAATATTCCCGTTGTTAGGTTAGGCATTGTCGCTGTGAGCAGAGATTGTTTCCCCATTGAGCTTTCCCAGCGCCGCCGCCGCGCCGTAGTGGAGGCATGTCAGAAAAAAGGCATTGAAATCACCGAGATCCAGGCGACTGTGGAGAATGAGAAGGATTCCATGGCGGCTTTGGAAGAATTGAAGGTAAAAGGATGCAACGCGCTTTTTATCTATCTTGGAAATTTCGGCCCGGAAGGTCCTGAGACCATTGTGGCTCAGCGCTTTGGAGGACCTGTCATGTTTGCCGCCGCGGCAGAGGAAAGCGGCAGGGATTTGCACAATGGCCGCGGAGACGCCTACTGCGGCATGCTCAATGCCAGCTATAACCTTGCCCTGCGCAGCGTAAAGGCGTATATTCCTTCTTATCCGGTAGGAACAGCGGATGAAGTGGCGGATATGGTCAGCGACTTCCTTCCTGTGGCGAGAATCCTCATCGGCTTGAAAAATTTAAAAATCTTCTCTTTCGGCCCCCGTCCCTACGACTTTATCGCCTGCAACGCTCCCATCCAGCCCTTCTTCCAGCTTGGCATCAATGTGCAGGAAAATTCTGAGCTTGATTTGCTGGTCGCCTATAAAAAGCACGCGGGTGATCCCAGAATTCCCGGGGTCATGGAGGACATGGCGCGTGAACTGGGGGATGGAAACAAAATGTCCGGTATCCTGCCGCGCCTGGCCCAGTATGAGATTACGCTGAACAACTGGATGGAAGAGAATCTGGGCGCGTCGGAATACGCGGTGTTTGCCAATAAATGCTGGCCCGCCTTCCAGACGGAATTTGGATTTGTTCCCTGCTATGTCAATTCCAGATTCGCCTCCCGTCTGATCCCAATTTCCTGTGAAGTGGATTTGTATGGGGCGGTGTCAGAATATATCGCGGCCTGCGCCACCGGCGTCGCGCCCACCCTCCTGGATATCAACAATACAGTGCCTATGGATATCTATCAAGACGATATTAAGGGAAAATACGCTTACGATATCAAGGACACCTTTATGGGCTTCCACTGCGGCAATACCCCTGTCTGCCATCTGACCAATCCCCAGATGAAATATCAGCTGATCATGAAGCGTTCCCTTGAGCCGGACGGAGAGCCGGATATTACCCGCGGCACCATTGAGGGCGATATTAAGGCGGGAGACATCACCTTCTTCCGTCTGCAGGGCACTGCGGACTGTCATTTGAAGAGCTATGTCGCCCAGGGTGAAGTTTTGCCTGTGGCAACCCGGTCTTTTGGCAGCATCGGTGTTTTCGCCATCCCGGAGATGGGGCGTTTTTACCGCCATGTCCTGGTGGCAAAGCATTATCCCCATCACGGCGCCGTAGCGTTTGGCAAAGCGGGCAAGGCGATGTTTGACGCCATGAAGCTCCTGGGAGTGGAAGAGGTTGATTTTAACCAGCCCAGACATATGCTTTATAAGGATGAAAATCCTTTTGCCTGATGGTTGGCGTCATCCTATAGTTTTGTTTTTTCACCCTAAGCCAGGCCGCTTGCTTTCCCGATCAGGAAGGCAGGCGGCCTGTTTTTATCCCTATGGGGAAGAGGAGAAACGTGTGGGCAGGCCTTTCACAAGTCCCTCTTATTTAACGCGATTAAAAGCGGCGACGCACCGATCTGTAAGGCTGGATTTGTGGCGGAAATAACCCGAAAAAAGAACGCTTGCCCCCGCTTTAGGAATGTATTATAATAATTTCATATGGCTTTCAAAGCATACCCTGATTCCCGCGCTGGCGGGAGAGGGATCATCGATATCTGCCTGCGGGGACGGACTGGGCTGCCGCGGCGGAGGGGAAAAATAGGAGTTCGTATATGTCGTTACTGAATGTAAGCCGCTTAAAAAAATCCTTTGGAGAGGAGCTTCTCTTTGACGGCGTTTCCTTTGAAATTGGGGAAGGGGAGCATATTGGCCTGGTGGGGGTGAATGGCAGCGGCAAAACCTCCCTTTTTCAAATTTTGATTGGAAATATGCCCCGGGACGAGGGGGAAATTTATCAAAGCAGGGAAACCGTGATCGGCTATATGGAGCAGCATGTCTGCCGTAATTTTGAACGCACGGTATATGATGAGGTCCTTACCGTTTTTCAGCGTCTGATGGAAATGGAGGAGCAGCTGAAAGATGTGGAGCGGGAGCTTTTGAAGGAAAAATCTGAGGAGAAAATACAAAAATTGATTGAACGGCAGCTTTCCCTACATGAGTCCTATGAAAGGGAGGGAGGGCTTACCTTCCGTAATCGTGTCCGTTCCGCCCTGCTGGGGCTGGGTTTTGAAGAGGAACAGCTCAGACTTGCCGTCGGCGTTCTTAGCGGCGGACAAAAGGCCAAGCTTCAGCTGGCCAAGATGCTTTTGTGCGGCGCCAATCTGCTTTTGCTGGACGAACCTACCAACCATTTGGATATCGACGCGGTGGAATGGCTGGAGGATTTTTTGAAGGGATTTCATGGAAGCTTCCTTGTGGTATCCCATGACCGCTATTTTTTGGATAAGGTGACGTCGAGAACATTTGAAATTGAAAATCATAAGATGACCCTTTACAAAGGAAACTATACCCGTTACCTGGCACAGAAAGAGGAAAACAGGATAGCGGCAATGCGTCAATATTCCAATACAAGAAAGGAAATTTCACGTCTGGAAGGGATTGTGGCGCAGCAGCGGCAATGGAACAGGGAAAAAAACATCCGCACGGCCGAAAGCAAGCTCAAAATGATTGATCGTCTGGAAAAGACCCTAGAAAAGCCGGAGGACGCGCCTGAGGCCATTAAATTCCGGTTTCAGGTGAAGCATACCGGGAGCAACGATGTGCTTGATGCTTCAGAGCTTTCTCTAGCGTTTGGTGAAAAAGTCCTCTTCCGCCATGTGAATATGCATATCAGGAGGGGGGAAAGAGTTTTTCTCCTCGGCCCGAACGGATGTGGGAAAACCTCCCTTTTAAAAACCATCCTGGGAATTTACACTCAAAATACCGGGACGGTGAAAACCGGGGCCAGCGTGGATGTGGGATATTATGATCAGGTGCAGTCGGGACTCCATTTGGAAAAGACCGTCCTGGACGAATTGTGGGATGATTATCCCCAAATGACCCAGACCCAGGTGCGAAGCGCTTTGGCCATCTTCCTTTTTCATGGGGATGATGTATATAAGGAGGTTGCCAGCTTGAGCGGAGGGGAGCGGGCGAGGATCCTCCTGCTGAAGCTGATGCTTTCGCAGAATAATTTCCTTCTGCTGGACGAGCCTACCAACCATTTGGACATCACCTCCCGGGAGGCACTGGAGCAGGCTTTGATGGAATATGACGGTACCCTGCTTGTGGTATCCCATGACCGTTACCTTATCAATAAAATTGCTAGCCGCATTTATTATCTTACGGAAGAAGGCGCGGAGGAATATCTGGGAAATTATGATTTCTTTGCGGAAAAGCGCAGGGCGGCACAAACGCGACAGCAGGAAACGGTTCCGGAGGAGAGAAAAAGGGAAAAAGAAAATGATTACCGTGTCCAGAAGGAGCGCAGGGCGGAGCAGCGGAAGCTGAAAAACCGTTTAAAGGAGACGGAAGAACGCATTGCCGCCTCTGAACTGGAAATAAAGCAGCTGGAAGAAAAATTTGAAATTCCTGAGTTTGCGGCGGATTATGAGAAAACAATGGAGCTGACGGCAAGGCTGGAGGAGGCCAAGGCCCTTCTGGAAGAGCTGTACGCCTCCTGGATGGAACTGAATGAACAGCTTCCATCTGAAGAATAAGATTTTCGAGGCTTTGGGGAAGGATGAGAGAAAAGGCGGAAAATGAAAACCCGCCGGAGTTTTCTCCAGCGGGTTCAAAAAGCGCTATAGTCAATCCTTAACAATAAATTGCTGCATTTCATCGATGAATTCCTGGGTCGCACCGGAAGCCGAAAGGATGATTTCTTTGGAAAGATCCAGGCTGAAAATGCCCATGATGGATTTTCCGTCAACGGTATACCGGCCGCTGGTGAGATCGATTTCGAAGTCGTATTTGTTGGCGGCAGTAACAAAACGCTTAACGTCATCCACGTTGACCAATTGAATTTTCGCGTTGTACATGTGAAGGTTCCTCCTTTGATTTCAACGATATTCAAATCTTTATTTTATTTAGGATACTAGCTTTTAAAGAAATAATCAAGATAGAAATTGAGAAATTTTTCTGAATTCCTATTTTTGAGAGACTCTGCCTGTGATAGTGTCCGGAAAGCGGGAAAGAGGAATTAGCTATGAAGGTGTTTATATCGACTTTGGGCTGCAAGGTCAATCAATATGAGTCGCAGGCCATGCTGGGAATGCTCTGTTCCGAAGGCTACCAGCCGGCGGAGGCAGCAGAGCAGGCTGATGTCATTATATTAAATTCCTGTACGGTTACCGGAACCAGCGATCAGAAGGTGCGGCAAACGTTGCATCGCCTCCGAAGGAAAAACAGGGACGCGGTGCTGGTGCTGACAGGCTGCATGCCGCAGGCGTTTCCAGAAGAAGCGGCAGTGCTGGAAACGGCTGATATTGTTCTGGGAAACGCCCGCAGGCGGGAGGTTTCAAAAAAAATACAGGAGTTTTTATCCATACACCAGCGGATTGTGGATATTCCCGCCCATGTTGCCGGAGAAAAATTTGAGGCCATGCGGGTATCTGAGTTCCATGAGAGAACCAGGGCATTTGTCAAAATCCAGGATGGCTGCAACCGCTTTTGCTCTTATTGTATTATTCCCATGGCCAGGGGCCGGGTACGTTCCAAGCCTTTGGAAGAATTAAGAGAGGAATTGGAACAGCTGGGCAGGCAGGGCTACCGGGAGGTTGTTCTAGTGGGAATCAACCTGTCGGCCTATGGGCAGGAATGGGGACTTGAGCTGAGCGACGCGGTGGAGGCGGCTTGTGCCGTTGAGGGGATCCAAAGGGTAAGGCTGGGCTCCCTTGAACCAGATCGTATGACGGACGAGGCTATTGTCCGGTTGTCTGCGCAAAAAAAGCTTTGTCCCCAATTTCATCTTTCCCTGCAAAGCGGATGCGATAAGACGTTGAAGATGATGAATCGCCGCTATACTTCCGCGGAGTATGAGAGGATGGTGGTGAAATTAAGGGAATGCTTTGAGAATGCGGCAATTACAACGGATATCATGGTGGGCTTCCCGATGGAATCGGAGGAGGATTTTCAGTCATCCCTCTCTTTTATCCGGCGGATAGGTTTCGCGAAGGCTCATGTTTTCGCTTATTCTCCCCGGCCGGGAACAAAAGCCGCCGAGATGGACGGACAAATTCCGCGGCGGGAAAAAGAACGGAGAAGCCACAGAATGATGGAAACAACGGAGAAAACAAGAAACGCCTTTTTATCCGCTCAGGTGGGCAGAAAGGAAACAGTGCTGTTTGAAAATGAAGTGGAGCCCCGTGTCTACGAGGGTTTTACGGAAAATTATACGCCGGTACGGGTGGCCGGCGGCGCCTCTTTGAAGGGGAAGCTTCTGCCGGTGGAACTGACCGAGCTGTGCGGGGATTATTGCATTGGAACTCCAATTGAAAAAGCGATGACTTGAGATAGTGATTTTTGACAGAAAGAGGGAGCTTTATGCTGGGGCTGAAAAAAAGGTTTAACCATACAGAACAAAGCTGGATTTTGTATGATTGGGCAAATTCTGTTTACGCGACGAACATCATGGCTGCGATTTTTCCTATTTATTTTGCCGCAGTATGTTCTTCCTCCGGTGTGGATGAAATTCAGACGTGGGGCTATGGGACATCCATTGCGACGGCGATTGTCGCGGTGGCGGCCCCAATTCTGGGGGCGCTGGCGGATCATCAGGGAATGAAAAAGAAACTGTTTGTTTCTTTTGCGGTCATTGGCATGCTCTTTACCCTGGTTATGGCCTTTTTCGACAACTGGAAGCTGCTTTTGGTAGGATATATCATTTCCTATATTGGTTACGCCCTTTCCAATCTGTTTTATGATTCCTTTCTGACGGATATTACCACCAGGGAGCGTATGGACAAGGTTTCCTCCTGGGGCTATGCGATGGGATATATCGGCGGTTCCACAATTCCTTTTATCATTTCCATTGCTGTTTTGCTGGTGTTGGGAATGTCTAATCCTCTTGCTGTGAAGATTTCAATTGTCATTACCGCGGTATGGTGGGCCCTTTTCAGCATACCCATGATAAAAAATGTGAAGCAGAAGCATTTTATTGATGCTCCCGCGGGAAAGATGTTTACAGAGTCTATGAAGAATATCGGTCATACGATTCGTAATATTTGCGGGAATAAAGGAATGCTCTTTTTCATTTTGGCCTATTTCTGCTATATTGACGGCGTGGGTACTGTGATTCATATGTCCACCAGTTACGGGCAGACCATTGGGCTGGATTCCGTGGGGATGATTCTTGCGCTCCTTGTTACTCAGGTGGTGGCTGTTCCCTGTTCTATCGCTTTCAGCCATATCGCGGGAAAGGCAGGCGCCATCCGTATGATATTGGCCGCTATTGGTGTTTACGTTGTTATTTGCTGCGTAGGGTTTTATATGGGCTTTTCTGTGGAACAGGTGGAGGGAGCGGCACAGGAGGTCCAGCAGCAGGCAGTGGCCAGGGCGCAGGTGCTGTTTTGGATTATGGCTGTCCTGGTAGGCTGTGTACAGGGAGGGATCCAGGCTCTTTCACGTTCTTATTTCAGTAAGCTGGTACCTCCCGCCCAGTCAAACGAATACTTCAGTTTTTTTGATATCCTTGGAAAATTCGCGACTATTATGGGCCCGGCGCTTATGGCCTTTTTCAAGGATATTACAGGAAGGACCTCCATCGGCATTTTAAGTATCATTCTTCTTTTCTTTTTGGGAGCCGTGCTGCTGCTTGTGGGAAAAAAACATTTTGTTCGTGAGGAGCTTACTCAGAAATAGCCGGATATTTGACAAAGGTGGAAGAAAGAAAACAGAAGCTCTCCTGTAGGTCTATATCCCTGCGGGAGAGCTTGTGTCCGATCGGAAGGGGGAGAGAAAAAAGTCAGAGGAGCGTCAGAAAGGACGCGGAACAGATAGCGGATTGGAAAAAATAAGATGACATTCTCCCAATAGAAACCTGAGAAACATTCCTGTTGGTTCTGTGGGGAAATATGACGGAGAAGGAGAGAAGGCTGCCGTTAGAGATAGCCTTTCATATTTTCAATATGCCTCTCTTCGTGCTGAATAAAGCGGCGGCAAAGCTCCCTGGTGGCTTTTTCCGCTTCGGGGTATTCATTCATTTTTTTTGTGATGTCCACAATTCCCATCGTGCTGCCGTTGATCATCATTTCCGCTATTTTCGTGTCCGACATATCGGTCAGGGTATTCATTTGAATAGAGCCCCACAGCATCGCTTTATCCCAAAGAGGGGTATCCTTTGGGGAATCGCCGCGGCGCTTCAGTTCTTTTTTTACATCGTCGGAAAGGGCCGTGTAATTTTTGCTTTGAGAGGTAAGATAATCCTTCAAAGGTTCTTCCTTCACCTTTTTTAAAATTATGTTGGTGGCGTCAAGGCCCATTTGGGCCGCTTTGTAGACTTCTTCCAGAAGCAGGTTGTTTTGATCTCCGTTCATTTCAGATACCTCCATTTTTGTAGATGATGGTACCCATAGTGTTTGAAGAATTTATCCGGTTATGTATAGAAATAGAGCAAAGAAAAGAAAATGCCGGTGCAAAACGTCGGGGATTATGGTATAATCATCTAAAACCTGTTGATTAGGGAGTTTCCGTTGCCGGGCAAAAACTGGCAGGTGTTCGGCGGAAGCTAAATCGCGAAATATTTCGGGTGAGTGTAAGTTTTATGGTATCATGATAAGAAGCATGGAAAGGGGAAACGGAAGGATGAAGCCTTGCAGAAACGGCGCGCTTTATGGGATGTTCTTTTTTCTTGCAGCCTTGCTGATGTGGGGAGGAATATTTGCGGCGGCATGTTTTTACTTTCCTCAGATAAGAAGCGGATTGGGCGGATGGATAACCTCTGTGTTTCCTGAAAGCGTTTTGCTCGGCGTGGGAGTTGGCTGGCTGGATTATGGCTCCCCAGGCGGCTTTGTGGGAATAACCGCTATGGCGGCCAATACAATCGCGGCTCTGCTGGCCTCAGTTTGGGGAGCCTTTTTATTTCCTGAGAATATGGAAAAGAAGCGTCTGTATTCCAGAAGCTTGTGGTCTTTCTCCTATCTAGCGCTTTTCTTTTTGTTATCTTTTCTGTTTCTCAATTTTGTGGCCGCGCCTTACCTGGGGCTGACCGGCGCGCAGGGTAGGCGGGCGGTTTCTTCGGTTTGGGGGATTTTGTGTATTCATACAGGACTGGCGATGTCGTTGGGTCTGCTGTTTTCCTCTCTGATAAAAAAATGTCTGCTAAGAATTGTCCTTCTTGCGTTTTTTTGGAGTTTTGGATTTGTAGCGGGAATTTTGGGAGAAAAATTTGCCCAGGCTGCCTTTTTGAAAAATTTTTCCCCCTTTCGTCAATGGAGTTACACTGCGGCTGTCAGCCAAGGACTCAGTAGCTTTCAGATTGCGCTTTTCGCAGCGGTCCTTTTCTGCTTTTTATACGCAGCCTATCTGTTGCAGTGGGAAAAATGCAGAAGATATGAGACGATTCGCGAATAGACAATTTTATGTTTTTTTGAATCGTAAATTGTTAGATTTTTGACAGATTAACAAAATATAAAAAGATTATGAATATTCTTTCAGGATCAGATTGAAATTATCATCATAATCGGGTATAATAATTAACGTTCGCAAATTTTCATTAAGGTTTCTTGTTCTTTTTTACAGTGTGGTATTTTTGTCTGCTTTCCAGTTGTGGGAAAGCGGGAAGAAAGATGCTGAACATAAAGAGGAGAGTGTAAATCATGGATATTGGTCAGGCATTCGGCGTGTTAGTCACCGGTATATTGGTTGTGTTCTTGGTTCTGATTTTGCTTACAATCATCATTAAGATTTATGGCACTATCGTCCATCGTGCAGGCAGCGGAAAATCTGGAAGCACCGGGAAGGGCAAGCCGGAGCTAAAGGAAATTAAACCCGTGGATACAAAAAGTCCTGTGGTAAAGGCAGCGGTTTCAGTGCCGGCGGCAGGCGGAATTCCCCAGGAAATTGTCGCTGTGATTGCTGCTGCGGTCGCCAGCATGGAGGATGGGGCGTCCTATACTGTGAGAAGCATTAAAAAATCCGTGACCCCGGCTTCTGCGCGCAACGCATGGAGCATGGCGGGATTATTGGAAAATACCCGTCCCTTTTAGAAGCCTTTTATTGATTTTTAAAGGAAAGGACAGATTGTATGAATATCTTTGAACAGGTCTGGAACGCAATCAAGGATTTGATTGCAACCTCTGGATTTGCCACATCCAGCTGGCAGACCTATGTAATGATTGCCATTGCCTGCGTGCTGATTTATCTGGCGATCAAAAAGCAGTATGAGCCATTGCTTCTGCTTCCAATTGCCTTTGGTATGCTTCTTGTCAACCTGTATCCTGCCATTATGAGTCCGCCAAGCTATGAATTGATTGCGCGGCCTGATATTACGGCGGATAATTTGGCGCAGTATATCGCGGATCCTTCCCTTGCAAAGTATCCCATTATTGAACAGAGCGGTCAGTATTTTGAACAGCAGCCTGTTGTGGGAGGTCTCCTTTATTACCTATATCAGGGTGTAAAGCTGGGAATTTATCCTCCGCTGATTTTCCTCGGCATCGGCGCCATGACCGATTTTGGTCCTCTGATTGCTAATCCCAAGAGCTTCCTCATGGGAGCGGCCGCGCAGCTGGGAATCTTTGTTACCTTTATCGGTGCGATTCTGCTGGGATTCGCGCCCAATGAGGCTGGTTCTATTGCGATTATCGGAGGCGCAGATGGACCGACCGCGATTTGGCTGACTTCTCAGTTAGCACCGGCGCTGCTTGGGCCGATTGCGGTTGCGGCTTATTCCTATATGGCGCTGGTTCCCATTATCCAGCCCCCGATTATGAAATTGCTCACAACCAAAAAGGAACGCGCTGTTGTCATGGAGCAGCTTCGTCCTGTGAGCAAGCTGGAGAAAATTCTCTTCCCCATTATTGTTGTCATTATTGTTTCCTTGATTCTTCCTTCGGCGACTCCTTTGATCGGTATGCTTATGCTGGGCAATCTCTTCCGTGAGAGCGGCGTTGTTTCCAGAATTTCAAATACCGCTCAGAATGAGTTGATGAATATTATCACAATTTTCCTGGGAGTGACTGTGGGCGCGACTGCAAACGCGGCGGTATTCCTTTCCTGGTCCACCATTAAGATTATTCTGTTGGGGTTGGCAGCCTTCTGTGTCGGAACCGCGGGAGGTGTTCTCCTTGGCAAGGTGATGTATTTGGTTTCTGGGAAGAAAATCAATCCTTTGATTGGATCCGCTGGTGTTTCCGCTGTTCCTATGGCGGCCCGTGTATCCCAAAAGGTTGGCCAGAAGGAAAATCCAGCCAATTTCCTGTTGATGCATGCGATGGGACCCAATGTTTCGGGTGTTATTGGCTCCGCTGTTGCAGCGGGCGTGCTGCTGAGCATTTTGAAGTAATCTCTCCTTGATTTGAGAGGTTTTGCTTGACAAATTCAAATGCGTCCGTGATTTCTTTGCGGGCGCATTTTTATTTCTGTACCGGGGCCGTTATGCCGCAGCCAGTGCGGTTCCGGCAGTTTACGAGTTCTGCGGAGAAATGAGGTGGACATGGCTTCGTCATTGCATCAGGAGTATCTGCTGTTAAAAAAGCAGATCATGGAAAAAGAATTTTCACGGATGAATGAAATGCAGAAAAAGGCTGTTTTTCATATCCAGGGACCGCTTTTGATTTTAGCAGGCGCAGGCAGCGGGAAGACGACTGTGCTTGTCAACAGAATCGCGAACATGGTTTGTTTTGGGAATGCTTATGAAAGTGTCAAGGTACCGGAAGGAATATCAGAGGAGCATATTTCCCTGATGCGAGCATATTTAGATGGAAACCAGCTTCTTCGGGAGGAAATATTTGATCTCATTTCCGAGTCTCCGGTAAAGCCTTGGAAAATATTGGCGATTACTTTCACTAATAAGGCGGCCGGTGAATTGAAACAGCGGTTAGAAATCATGCTGAATGAAAAAAGCGCAGATATCTGGGCATCGACCTTTCATTCTTCCTGTGCCCGCATGCTTCGCAGAAACGCGGAGCGTTTGGGTTTCAGCAGTCATTTTACCGTGTATGATACAGATGACTCCAAGCGGCTGATGAAGGACTGTCAAAAAATCTTAAAGCTGGATGATAAGCTGTTTCCTTATCGAATGATCCTCAATGAAATTTCCAGAGCAAAGGATCAGATGATATCCCCTGAAGAATATTTGCAGCATGCTGGGGGGGATTTCCGAGTTCAAAAAATTGGTGAGGCTTACCAGCTCTATCAAAAGCGGCTGAAAGAGGCCGACGCCATGGACTTTGACGATCTTCTTTACCAGACAATCATACTGTTGGAGGATAATCCGGACATCCTGGATTACTATCAAAATAAATTTAGTCATATCCTTGTGGATGAATATCAGGACACCAATCACGCTCAATACCGGTTTATCCGTCTTTTGGCGGACAAAAGCAGGAATCTTTGCGTGGTAGGGGATGACGATCAGAGCATTTACAAGTTCCGTGGAGCTAATATTGAGAACATCCTGAGTTTTGAAAGGAATTTTCCCGACAGCACGGTGATTCGTCTGGAGCAGAATTACCGCTCTACTCAGAATATTTTGAACGCCGCCAATGCGGTGATTGAAAATAACCAGGGAAGAAAGGGCAAAACTCTTTGGACGCAAAATCCTGAGGGAGAAAAGATACATATTCACACGTCCCCAAATGAGATTGATGAATCGAAATATATTGCCGATACTATCCTGGAGGATGTCAGGCGGGGGAAGAAATACAGCGATTTTGCGGTGCTTTACCGGATGAACGCCCAGTCAAACGCCATTGAGAAGGCGCTCATAAAATCTGCGGTTCCCTACCGTATCATCGGTGGTTTCCGCTTTTATGAAAGAAAAGAGATCCGGGACATGATCGCCTACCTAAGTGTAATTGCCAATCCGTCGGATGAAATCCGCTTAAGGAGAATTATCAATGAGCCCAAGCGTTCCATTGGCGAAAAGACTGTGGTCTCAGCCGCTGAGATCGCCGGCGTTTTGGGGACAAGCCTCTATGATGTGATTAAGCATGCGGATGAATATGAAGTTCTGCGACGTTCCGCCGCGAAACTGAAAGTTTTTACCGATATGATGGATGAATTGATTGAAGCGGGACAGGATGAGGAAGTTTCCCTTCATGAGCTTTATGAGATGCTGCTGGAAAAAAGCGGGTATATTGATTATCTGAGGCTTCAGAATGATGAGGCTGAAAGCAGGATTGAGAACATCAGGGAGCTTGAAACAAATATTATAAAATATGAGGAGGAGCAGGGAAGCGAAGCGACCATTTCCGGCTTTTTGGAGGAGGTTTCCCTGTTGACTGATATTGATAATTATGATAATGAGGCGGATTCCGTTATTCTCATGACGCTTCACTCGGCAAAGGGGCTTGAATTTCCCGTTGTATTCCTTCCGGGAATGGAGGAAGGAATTTTCCCCGGATATCAGTCGATCTCCGATCCTGAGGAAATCGAGGAGGAGCGCCGGCTTGCTTATGTTGGAATCACCAGAGCCAAGGAAAAGCTTTATATTCTTGATGCCAATTCCAGAATGATGTTCGGCAAGTCGAACCGCAATAAGCCCTCCCGCTTTTCCGCGGAGATCCCGGAGGAATTGGTTGACCGGACGGTGACAAGGGATTGGAAAAAGCCGGATCCCAGTGAGAAAATTCCTTTTTCATCTTCAGAAAATCGGTTTGCCGCGATTAATTCTGCCCGGCATATTGGAACGGGGATAGATGTAGGGGTTCACAGTTCTCAGATTTATGGAGGGGAAAAAGAAGAGTTCAAGGCGGGAGACACGGTTCTTCATAAAACATTTGGAGAGGGTATGGTGCTGTCCGCGGTAAAAATGGGTAACGATACCCTGATGGAAATTGCATTTGAAAAGGTCGGAACAAAAAAGATTTTTGCCAATTTTGCAAAGCTCACAAAAAAGTAAGGCGAAACGCAGGGCCTGTGAAATGATTTCCATGGCGGTTATCGTTTTGAGATACTATTAGACGTTTTTATGGACTAATTATTCTTATGTACTTTTTCCTATTTCTAAAAAGCGAACAGGCTCGTCTGAATGAGTCGTTGCATTTCGTGGGGGGAAGATCTTTCTTATCCTCAAATAAAATTTTGGAAAATCCTTTATGGGTAAGAAATAAAGAATAAAAGGAGCCTGTGGAAAAATTTTTCCACAGGCTCCTTTTCCTATCTAATAAAAAAATCCTTTTTATTAGCGTTGCACAAAAAGGAAAGCGGCATTTTTGTCAGAAAGAGTCCGACTTAAAAACAGAACAAAAAGTACGATCTTTCATCAAAACGATACGACTGTCAGGCGTGAGAGAGAAGAGGGAGCATCAGCCGCTCCCTTTCAAGAGGATTTTCGGTTTCTTCCAGCCAAAAAAGAGTGGTATCCTCCTCCCAAAAAGGAAAATTTAATTTTTGGTATTCTTTTCCTTTCGGGCTGAAGCCCAAACGAACATTTCTGATGTCGGCGGGGGCAAGGCGGGAAAGGACATCATCCAAAGAGGAACAGCAGGGGCCAAAAATATCATAGCACAGCAAGGAATTGCCCTCATGGCGGGCAATGGCGGCGAGACGCTCGCTGGGAGAATAATAAACACAATCCTTCAGAGAATCGCCACAATGAAACATAAGCAGACCGAAGGAATCCTTCAGAGCCAATTTAGCATAAGGATTTCCCAAAGCGACGGCTTCTTTCCATAGGGCAAGGTGAGAGGAAAGGGAGAGATCCAGTTTTTCAAAATCTCCGGGGCGGGGAAGTACAGAAATGGAAGTTTGATATTCAGATACCTTCCGAAACCTGAATTTTGGATAAAAATTCAGCACACTGTCATTGGCGAAGAGAAAGATTCCGTCACAACGTCCCCGCCAATCCCGAAGGATTTCTTCTATCAATCGCCGGGCATATCCTTTGCCGCGTTCCTCGGGGGCAGTCATCACCGTTCCGATTTGAATCAGAAGCTTTGGGACACCGTGATAAAGAAATTCCATAATATTGACAGAAGCATTGGCCAAAACCTCTTGATTTTTGGAAAGGGTATAAGGCTGATAACGACTGCCCCAATATCCTTTTTCATACCAGCCGCGGAAAGAAAGAGAAAAGACTCTTTCAGCCAGGGCAAAGAAGCTTTCTCGCAGCTGAGGAATATCGCGGATTTCCTTTGATAATATGAGCCGTTCCAATGTCGCTCTTCCTTTCAAAATTGACGGCGGAAATTTTCAGTTTGAGCTAATGGATAATGCTGATCCGGCTGAAGAATTTCCGGAAAGTAGGGCTTTAATACCTGCCTTGCCTCATGGCAGAGATGGCATTTATCGGCGTAATTTTCCTTTATTTTGTAACCGTATTTTTCCGCCAGCTTTGCCAGCCCAAAGGGCCCCTTTGTCAGGAGAATTTTAAAAATAGGATGGTCATAGGCGCTGTAATTTTTGAGAGTCTCTATCCAATTCGGTTGATGGACGTTTACAATGGAAATGCCGCATCCTTTGGTGATATACCCTCCTGGTTCTAGAATAAGAAGCTCCAGAGAATCAATTTCACTGTTCATCCACCACGGGACTTTTGAGCAGACTTCTTTCGGAATTCCTCGTCCTTTTGCAAATTCTTCCCCAAAATTTTCTGCCGCCTGCCCGGTAAAGACAATACCGCCCTCATATTTTGGAATATTGATGTGAAAACGGGTGGTCAGCTGTTCAAATAGTTCTTCTGTTTTTTGATCAATTTTGTTATCCTTGCGTTTCACATCCAGATAAGGCAGCTCGAGGTTATAGTTAACGCCTAAATCAATGCTGGCCTGAATCGCGTTTGCAACCTTTTCAATGGGAATGTAAGGCTCATGAAAGCCGTCCAGGCTGAACATGACGTTTGTCTGGGTACCGTCCAATTTATGAAGAAAAGCTGCCGCGTCCTCGTAACTGCCGGCCCACCAGGCATTGGTTTCCAGCCTGGTCTTTACCCCCATCGTTTTTATCCTTTTTATCAGCTCAACCGTTTCATCAGGAAAAATGGTTGGCTCTCCTCCCAGAATGACCACTATGTCAAGGCCAAAGTTTTCTTCCAGCGCCTTTGCAACGAGATAGGGTGTTTCAAAGTCGGGGTGCTGAATATCGGATTCATTTTCACAGTTGAAGCGGCAATGGGCGCATTTGGACGTACAGTTGTACAACAGGTTGACTTTTAGAGTTTTCATCAGAGTTCCCCCTAAGACTTTATTTTTGAAGCACGATTTGCTTTTTTCAATATCCGATGATGGGAATTTTACATGGCGGATAAACGCGCTATAGTGGGAAGCATCTTCTGGTCATTTGGCAGCTTTCTGCTTTACATGGGAAAGGGGATTGGAGTCAGCCGCCTGCTCCATTTGCTGGTTGGAAAGGTGGGTATAAATTTCAGTGGTGCCAAGATTTTCATGGCCGAGAATATCTTTCAGAACACGGATATCGACCCCGCCATGCTGATACATCAGGGTGGCGGCGGTATGCCGGAGCTTGTGAACGGAATAGCCCTGACCCTCAAGGCCAATGTCTTCCAGATGCTTTTTGACGAGGTACTGCACCGTCTTAGGGCTGATTCGCTGCAGACGCTTGCTCAAAAAAAGGGCGTTTCTGTCTTTTACATGATCCACGGGACGGACTTTTAAGTAATCCTGAATGGCGGCAAGACAGGCGTCGTTCAAATAGACAATGCGCTCTTTATTTCCTTTGCCGCAGATACGGAGGGTGCGGTCCCGGTGAACGTCAGACAGGTTGAGACCCACGAGCTCCGACAGGCGCATCCCGCAGTTGAGAAACAGGGTGAGAATGCAATAATCCCGTTCTTTATAAGGGCCCTCCACGGAATTGAGAAGCTCGAGGCTTTGCTCCAAAGTCAAATATTTGGGGAGGGATTTTTTGAGCTTGGGAGTGTCCAGTTCAAGAACGGCGTTTTCCTTGAGCTGTCCGGTCTTATTGGTCAGGTATTTAAAAAACGCCCGGAGACTGGACGCCTTTCTGGCGCGTGTAGCCGCATGATTGTCTCTTTCAGCGGCCACATAATTCATATACTCATAGACGTCGGATAAAGTTACTTTGGAAACCAGCTCCAAATCAATATCTTCAATTGAGATCTCTTCAAAATCAATGCTTGGCTCCACCAGATTCCACTTTTTTTTCATAAACCGGAAAAATGTCCGAAGATCCAAAAAATATTCCTCCACGGTTTTTGGGGATTTTCCCTTGATGGTTTCAGTATATCCGAGAAATTCCCTCAGAATGAGAGGACATTGCGCCAATATTTCGGGTTTCATGAAATCCTCCTAATGATAAAGTCAACAGATGACAAATCCGCCGTTCGGGCTAATCACCTGGCCGGTGATAAAATCAGCTCCTTTAGAAGCGAGGAAGAGGACGGTCCGGGCGATATCCTCCGGAGTGCCGATAGTATTGAGGGGAGTCTCCTCCCGAATGGAAGCGAGGGTGTCTTCATCCAACGCGGCGTTCATTTCAGTACCTACCACCCCTGGCGCCACACAATTGACCTGTATGCCGGAAAGCCCCTCTTCCTTAGCTAGCGCCTTGGTAAAGCCCAGGACGGCAGCTTTAGAAGCGGAATAATGTACTTCACAGGAAGCGCCCACCATTCCCCAAATAGAGGAAATATTAATGATTTTCCCCTTCTTTTCATGAATCATATAGGGCAGGACTGCTTTGCAGCAATGAAACATTCCGCCGATATTTACGTCGAACATCCTTTTCCAATCCTCCGCCGTGATATCGGTGAAAAGTTTCTGCTGCGCGATTCCCGCGTTATTTACAAGAACGTCGATATGTCCAAAGCGTCCGGCCATCTCCCGCACCATCGCTTTTACCTGGTTTTCACAGCTCACATCCGCCTGAAAGGGGACAGCGGGAACAGAATACATGCTTTCAATCTCCCGAGCAAGCAGTTCAGCGGCGGACTTCTGGGAATGATAGTTTAAAAAAAGAGCGTATCCTTTTTGCGCGAAGGCGAGAGCACAAGCCCTTCCAATTCCGCGGGAGGCTCCGGTAATCAAAACGGACGGCTGAAAATGAGTCGGCATATAAGGATTCCCTTCTTCTTAACAAGTTCTTGTTTTTATTATACGTTGAGGAAAAGCAAATTGCAAGAAATCAACAGGGGATGCCCAGGCGAAACCAGGGAGGAATTTTTTCAAAGGTTTGAACCTGAGAAAAAATATGGTATAATAATCTCAAAATCTTTGCGTTTGAGATTTTAGAGGGATGACTGTCGGCGTAAAACTCCTCCTGTCACACAGCGGCAGCGTTATTTTTGTGATATCATAGCTTTAAAATCTTTCGCGGGATAGCGGGAAAAGGCGGCTCTTTTTACAACAGGACGCTTTTCCGTAGAATTCTTTTCCATGGAATGCCTCCTTGGAACGCTTTGGAGTGTTCCTGTTTTTCGGCCATATGGACTTACTTAAAATTTTATTTTCATATGGAAAAATTTGTGGTATACTATAATACTACAAACTTTTTGAAAAGCTTCGCCGGCGGAGGGGAAAAAGGGACACGCTTTTGGACTGCCTGATAAGCGTGCACCGCTATCCGGGGAATATGTGAAAGGGGACGAATACATTGTCAAGTGGAAAAGTTAGAACGAGGTTTGCGCCCAGCCCGACTGGTTTTATGCATGTTGGGAATTTAAGAACGGCAATTTATGAGTACTTGGTGGCAAAATCACAGGGCGGCGATTTTATTCTACGCTTGGAGGATACCGATCGGGAGCGTTTGGTGGAAGGAGCGGAAGCTGTTATTTATAAAACGCTCCAAACGGTGGGGCTGTCCTATGACGAAGGCCCGGATATCGGAGGACCTTACGGCCCTTATATCCAGAGCCAGCGCTTGGATATGTATCTGCCCTACGCCAAGCAGCTTGTGGAGGAAGGAAAAGCTTATTACTGCTTTTGCACCAAGGAGCGCCTGGAGCAGCTGAAAGAATCCTCAGGTGAGGGCGGCGGTTATGACCGTCACTGCCGCGAGCTGCCGCGGGAAGAGGTGGAACGCCTTCTCAACGCGGGAACGCCTTATGTGATCCGTCAGAAAATGCCCCTGGAGGGCTCCACCACCTTTCATGACGCTGTTTTTGGGGATATCACGGTGGAGAACAGCGAGCTGGACGATCAGATTTTGATTAAGACGGATGGCTACCCGACTTATAATTTTGCAAATGTCATTGATGATCACACCATGCATATCACCCATGTGGTTCGCGGCAGCGAGTATCTTTCCTCCGCGCCGAAATACAATCTTTTGTATGAGGCCTTTGGATGGGAGATTCCGACCTACATCCATCTGCCCCTGATTATGGGAAAAAATGAGGATGGTTCCATTTCCAAGCTTTCAAAAAGACACGGGGCTACCAGCTTTGAAGGGCTAGTCCAGGAGGGCTACCTGCCTGAGGCGGTGGTAAATTATATCGCTTTGCTGGGATGGTGTCCAAAGGATAATAGGGAGATGTTTTCCCTTAAGGAGTTGGAGGAGAATTTTTCCATCGACGGCATCAGTAAATCTCCGTCTATTTTTGATTACAGTAAATTGGAATGGTTTAACGGGGAATATATCCGTAGCAAGACACTGGAGGAATTCACCGCTCTTGCAATGCCCTATTATAAAGAGGTCATGGGGGACAAGGAGCTGGATTGGACAATTTTGTCCTCAATTTTGCAGCCTCGGGTCACGCGGTTGACACAAATTCCCGAAATGATCCGGTTCTTCCAGGAGCTGCCCGAATATGACGCCGGGCTGTTTGTCAATAAAAAGAGCAAAACTACTCTGGAAAATTCCGGGCCGGTTCTTCAGATGGTGATTGACGGCTTGGAGGGCCTTTCCCAATGGAACCGGGAAGGAATTCATGATTTTCTGATTGGCCTGGCACAGGAGAAGGAACTAAAAAATGGGACTGTCATGTGGCCGGCGAGAATCGCGGCCTCCGGTATGGCGGTGACTCCCGGCGGGGCGGTGGAAATCTTGGCCATTTTGGGCAGGGCGGAAGCGCTGCGCCGTTTAAAGCTCGGCTTGGGGAAATTGCAGAGGCGTTAATCTGCTGGGCGGAAATTATTTGGAAAGGTCTGAAATAAAGGAGTGTCATTTGTGGAAGAAGATGTGAAAAAAGAAGGAACAGAAGAATTCAGCAATTTTATCCATGATTTTATAGAGGAAGATATCGCTCCCGGCGGACGGTTTGAGGGGAAAACTGTGCATACCCGCTTTCCACCGGAGCCTAATGGATATCTCCACATCGGCCATGTAAAGGCTTGCTGCATTGATTTTGGAACTGCGGAAAAGTTCGGCGGCATATGCAATCTCCGTATGGACGATACCAATCCCGCAAAGGAAGATACGGAATATGTTGACGCGATCCAGGAGGACATCCACTGGCTTGGATTTGACTGGGACGACCGTTTCTATTATGGTTCCGACTATTTTGAGCAGACATACGAGCTGGCAGTGGGCTTGATTAAAAAAGGGCTAGCCTATGTGTGTGAGCTGACGCCGGAGCAGTTCCGGGAATACCGGGGCGAGGTAGGGGTGCCCGCCCGTTCTCCCTACCGGGATCGTCCGGTGGAAGAGTCCCTGGATTTGTTTGAGAGAATGAAAAACGGGGAATTTCCGGAAGGAAAATATACCCTGCGCGCGAGAATAGATTTAGCCTCTGGCAATTTTAATATGCGGGATCCGGTTATTTACCGTATCCGTTATATCGAACACCACCGTCAGGGGACGAAATGGTGCATTTTCCCCATGTATGACTTTGCCCATCCGATCCAGGATGCACTGGAAGGGATAACCCATTCACTTTGTTCCCTGGAATATGAGGCGCACCGTCCCCTTTATGATTGGGTGATCGAACATACCGATGTTCCCAGCAAGCCCCGCCAGATTGAATTTGCACGGCTGGGCATTAACAATACGGTGTTGAGCAAGCGTAAGCTGAGAAAGCTGGTGGAAGAGGGCTATGTGCGCGGATGGGATGATCCCCGTATGCCCACCTTGTGCGGCCTGCGCCGCCGGGGCTATACCCCGGCTTCTGTGCGCAATTTCTGTGACAGAATCGGCGTCGCGAAGGTCAATAGCACAGTGGAATACAGCTTTTTAGAGCACTGCTTGCGCGAGGATTTGAATATGGTGGCCACCCGGGCGATGGGGGTCCTTCATCCGATGAAGCTGGTGATTGAAAATTATCCGGAAGGGAAATCTGAACGTTTTGAGATAGAAAATAATCCCAACGCTCCTCAGGACGGTACCCATACCATCACATTTTCACGGGAGCTGTGGATTGAACGGGATGATTTTATGGAGGAGCCAATAAAGGGATATTTCCGGCTTTTTCCTGGAAATGAAGTGCGGCTGAAAACAGCTTATATCGTAAAATGTACTGGATGTAAAAAGGATGAGGCGGGAAATATTGTGGAAGTAACCGCTGTTTACGATCCGGAAACACGGGGCGGAAACACGCCTGATGGGAGAAAAATCAAAGGAACGATCCATTGGGTAGACGCGAACAATTGTTTTGACGCTGAGGTTCGCTTGTATGATAATCTCTTTACGATTCCAGATCCAGATGCCGCGGATAAGAATTTTATTGACTATTTGAATCCCGATTCCTTGCAGATTTTGTCAGGATGCAAAATGGAAAATTTCTTGAGAGAGGCTAAGGCTGGGGATTCTTATCAGTTCCTCCGCTTGGGCTATTTCTGCAAGGATAAGGACAGCACAGAGGAAATGCCTGTCTTTAACCGTAGCGTTTCCCTTAAGGACAGCTTTAAACCCAAGAAATAGCAGCTAGCTGACGTTTGTCCTTTACCGTTCTTTCTATGGGACGGTTTTGGCAGGCGGCAGGGGAAACTTATGCGGAGTCGTGTTAGATACCCTGTTTTTCCACAAGTCTCTTTTGCGCGTAAAACGGGGGGAGGAAAGCTTGGAAAGAAGGGTAACCGCTGTATAAGGGAGAAGCAGATTACTCCTTGCCTCTGTTCAAAAATTCAAGAGCAGAAACGGGAAGGGATATCCAACTTAAATGGATATCCCTTCCCGTTAAAGTTTTTTATTGCCTTTTTCAGCTATTAATCTGTTTCTTGTTGCTCTGGATGTTCCGAGAATTATTGGCGCCTGTTTATTAAAAAGCAGAATACAGGAGAAGAATGAAACATCCAGCACCGTGGGCTTTTCCTCCGGGCCATTCCTTTATGAGGTGAGAAAATTATCCGCCAAAGCTTTCTGCGACCTCCATTGCGATTTTTGCCCATTTAGCTAGACGCTCCGGCTGGTAGCAGACAGTAGAAATATCTTTTAAGATAAACTCCACATTGGCGTTGTGCCGTTTAGCTGCCAGACAGGTTTCGCTCAAATCCCTGCGGATAATATTTTCATCCAGAGAATTCATTGCGACATAAGCCGGATTAGGTTTGTTTGACATGATCAGCTGAGGCGCGAGTTTTTCCGCAAAGGCCTCTTTGTTGCTCCAGGGGCTGCACGATATCTTTTTCAGATTGGGGATCCGCTGAATTATTTCCAGACGATCATCCAAACGCTCGCAGCAGCCATAATAGAACATACCAAATTTTTCAGCCATTTGGCTCACATAGGGGAGCTCAAACTCTTTCGTGACGGCTGGAGAGGTGGAAGAGAAGAGCTGCGCCATACCAAATGCCCAGCAGTTTTTTGAAATAGCATCCTTCCCCATTCCGCTTCCAGGAAGCAGTTCATCCGTATAGATGTAAGAACAATGGCAGCTGTTAGCATTGACGTTGTGGAGCTGAAGAGTGTTGCACTGATCAATTCCATGCAGGATACCTTGGGTAAAGCGCTCCATAATAGCGTGAATGAAATCGGGGCGTTCCATCAGATCAATGTAAATATTTTCTACGCCCATCAGCATGGAGATGCGATCCCAGATTCCGCAATGAAAGCTTTGACCCATGGGCTTGACTTCGGCAATTCCCCGGAAGATCTGCCTGGCTTGTTCCAAATGCAATTCGGAGATTTCCTTCTCATAGACAAAGTCGGGATCCTTTATTTTTTCCAGATCTTCCATATCTATCAAGTGATTGATATAATGATGGGACACTACATTGTTCCGATCATCAAAAGAGACGCATTCGTCTTCAATTTTTACTCCTTGTGAGACATCCGTAATGGTAAGAGGAATGGAAATAAAAGGGTCTAATACCATATCAACCGGGAAGTTGCGCCATTTATATAATGACTGACGCAGAAAATTCTCGATACCCCTCCAATAGGAATCTTGTATGGTGCATGTGAGAGAACCATCGAAATTCAGTTCGTGCCAGGGAAGCTGCTCAATCACAACCATGGGGCGTTCCATTTGTCCGCGGTTGAGAGACTTCCATAGCTTTATTTTTTCTTGCTGTACCGGCAGGGAAGCGGCTTCCATATATTGCTTTGCCAATTCCCGCAGCGTACCAATTTCCTGCCTGGATAGATTCATTTCTACCACCTCATCCACAAGAATAGCCAATAAAATTGGCTTAGGACTATTTTATTGCTGGAGGGGGAGAATGTATATATCAATATTGATAGACAAATCTATCAAAAGGGAACTCAGGGAATGGTGCTGTGCCTGTATTGACAGGGAGAACAGCCGATATATTTCTTAAAATCGCGGCTGAAGTTGTTGACATTGGAGTAATGGAGAAGATAGGCCACTTCCTTTGGAGCGGTCCCCTTCATTAGCTGAATCTGAGCAAATCCGAATTTCTTTTGGCGGATATATTTATAGGGAGAAATACCGGTGCACTGCCGAAAGAGCTGAACAAAATATTTTTTGCTGTAACCAAGACGCGCTGCCAGCTGTCCAGGAGTAACGTCAAATAAGTGCTCGTCAATATAGCTGAGGGACGAGGCGATTGTCCGACTGCAAAACAGAGAAGCAGGTGGAAAAAGAATGGAATAAAAG
>JAHZIE010000029.1:32958-34446 GCA_019419895.1 Clostridiales bacterium
TAAAAGGCGTCGAAAATCGGCTGGACAGCGTCAGATTGCCCCTCCAGGGCCTTTTGGAGCGCCAAAAGCAAAAAGTACTCTGTACTGTTTTCGGCAATCCGGATTTCCTGCCAGGGGGCGTTGGAAGGGAACTCAGGAACCACATGAAACCACAACACATGAAGCGGATTTTTAATGTCATGGGTGATATTGTATGAAGTATCAGCGGAAAACAGATAAAGACAGTTTTTTTTCAGAGGAACCCTTTGGTGAAATCCATCGAAAACCGCGTTGCCGCCAATGACGTAATAGAGGCGGGAAAAGCAGTCGGAAAGGGCGGATACGTTCCATGTTTCATTACAGATCGTATTTCCGCAGCAAAGAATATGAATGTCCACCACCTCCAGCTGTTTATTTTACATAGCAGTCATTATTTGATAACATCCAGGGCACGCAGATCGTAAGGTGTCTGCTGATAGACGTAATAATTCAGCCAGTTGGAGAAAAGAAGGTTGGCATGGCTTCTCCAGGTCAGCAGAGGAATGGAATTGGGGTTGTCATTAGGAAAATAATGATAAGGAACGGAAGGACGCAGCCCGCGGCTGACATCTCGAAAATACTCAGCTGAAAGGGTGTTGCGGTCATATTCGGGATGTCCCATGACGAAAAAACGGCGCCCATTTTTGCTCGCCACAATGGACACTCCGGCAATTTCAGAAGTGCCTAAAATTACAAGATCAGATACCTTTTCGATGTCGGAACGCAGAACCTGCGTATGGCGGGAATGAGGCATATAAAACTCATCGTCAAACCCACGCAGAAGGGGATGATAAACATCCACCAGCCGGTGGGGAAAAACACCAAAGATTTTTTCGTCCAGCTGCTCCTTCGGTATATCATAATGATAATATAGGGCTGATTGAGCGCCCCAGCAGATATGCATGATTGAATAAACATTGGATTTGGCCCATTCGTAAATTTCACACAGCTCTGGCCAGTAATCCACCTCTTCAAAAGGCATCTTTTCCACAGGGGCTCCAGTCACAATCATCCCGTCATATTTTTCATCCTTTACCTCTTCAAAGGTTTTATAGAAGGCGGCAAGATAAGAGGAGGAGATATTTTTTGCGACATGAGTAACGGTCTGAAGAAGCTCAATTTCACATTGAAGAGGCGTGTTCCCCAATAGGCGCAGAAATTGAGTTTCCGTTTCTATTTTAGTAGGCATAAGATTCAACAGCAAAATACGAAGGGGGCGGATATCCTGAGAAGAAGCGCGCCCCTCATTCATGGTGAAAATATTTTCAGATTCTAAAACCTTCTGCGCGGGGAGATGATCGGGAATTTTAATTGGCATAACTATAACCGCCTTTATTGGTGTTCAATCCTAATTTTATGAACTATTATAACAAAAAAGAAAAGAATATTCAACGGGATCTTAATGAAAATTGTAGAAAGGTTAAGAAAGTAGTTGACAGGGAGGGAGAAAGGTGGTATTATAACTAGGCC
>JAHZIE010000003.1:0-7750 GCA_019419895.1 Clostridiales bacterium
AGGTTTCCCGCTCCGGTGGCCAGCTCCGGCGTGTTCAGTGATCAAGAAAGGAAGCTTTTGAAACAGGCGGGGCTGGAAATGTCCGATTCTATGGAGGAACAGGCGGAAGAGGAACGCTTTTTGGCCTATACCTCTATGACGAGCCCTTCGGAACGACTGTATATTTTTTATTCCGTATCCTCCGGAAGCGGGGAGGGAATGTACCCTTCCGCTATTGTTGCCGAAACGCGAAAAGCCCTGGGGGGAGTGGAGGAAAAGCAGGCGGGCCCGGCGGTGGACGCTTCCGGCCTGGAGGGGGAAAGACAGGCGTTTGAAACCCTTTCCGCCCGTTGGACGGAGGAGGACGATTTTACCTCCGGACTGTATGGCTGGTTTTCGGAACAGACGGCATACCGGGCCTCCATGGAGGCCATTGGCCGGATTTACGAGGGCTCTCCCGGGGAATTTTCCAGCCCGGATCCGGCGATTCGGCTTTTTGGAAAGGATCTTTATCTATCCCCCTCCCGTGTGGAAAAATATCACCAATGCCCCTTCGCCTATTTCTGCCAGTATGGAATGAAGGCCAGGCCTCGCCGGCCGGCAAAAATCGACGCTCTGGAATACGGAACCCTGATTCATTATCTGTTGGAAAACCTGCTGAACGCCTATTCCCGGGAGGAGTTTATTTCATTGACCCGGGCGCAACTGAGAAAAAAGGTGAAGGAGCTTTTGCAGTCTTATCTCGAGACTAAGCTGGGAGGATGGGAGGACAAGCCGGAACGGTTCCGTTACCTATATCGCCGCTTTGAGACAACGGCGGTCGCTTTGGCGACGCATCTTGCGGCAGAGTTGGGACAAAGCAAATTTGAACCGGAGGATTTTGAGCTTGAAATCGGAAAGGATGTCAGGGCCTTGGAGCTGCAGCTGCCCAGCGGCGGGATCATCAGCGTTCATGGAAAGATTGACCGCGTGGATGTGATGAAGAGCCGCGGACGTTCCTATGTCCGGGTGGTGGACTATAAAACCGGGGCAAAACAGTTCAGGCTCAGCGATATCCTATACGGATTGAATGTGCAGATGCTTCTCTATCTGGTGACACTATGGAAAAACGGCTCTTCACGGTATGGCGAGGTAGTTCCAGCAGGGGTGCTGTACATGCCGGCGAAAAATCCCCAGATCGAGGGGATCCGTGGAGAAAGTGAGGAATCGGCCCAACTCAGGAAGGAGGCAGAGCTGAAAATGAGCGGTCTTGTCCTGGATGATCCCGCGGTGATTGAGGGAATGGAAGCAAATGTGCAAGGATTCTATATTCCTGTGAAATACAAAAAGGATGGAAAGCCAGATCAATATGCCCAGCTTGCCTCCCTGAGCCAAATGGGGGAGATCGGCCGCCATTTGGAACGGCTGCTGACCCAAATGGGAGAGCAGCTTCACAGAGGAAAAATTCCGCCCGTGCCGGTGGAGGAAGCCTGTGATTACTGCGATTATTCCTCTGTCTGTGGCAGGGAGGAGGGATGGCAGGTAAAAGAAATTGTCAGCATGAAAAACAAAGAGGTTTTTGAGCAGATGGAAAAGGCTGACGGAGAGGAGGATGATCGTGGGAAATAAATGGACAAAGGATCAGCAGAATGCAATTTCAGCCAGAGAGGGTACCCTTCTGGTTTCTGCCGCGGCCGGATCGGGAAAGACTTCTGTGCTGGTGCAGAGGGTGATCGAGAGAATTACCGACCAAACGCATCCCTGTGACGCCGACAGGCTGCTGGTGGTGACTTTTACCAAGGCTGCTGCTGCTGAAATGAAGCAGAGAATTTCCGACAGTATTTCCGCCCTGCTGGAGAAGAATCCCTTCGACGTGCGGCTTCAGCATCAAAAGCTTTTGCTGGAAAAGGCGCGGATCAGTACCATCCATAGCTTCTGCGCCGACCTGCTGAGGGAAAACTTTTTCAGACTGGGCATTTCCCCGGGCTTCCGGATTGCTTCAGAGGATGAAATGACACTTTTGAGAGAACAGGCGGTTCAGGAGGCAATGGAAGAGCTGTACGCCGCGGCGGCGGAATCTCGGGGAGCGGAGGGGCTGGCGGAATTGATGGGGAGCGACAGGGATGATAGAAAGCTATCCCAGACGGTTCTCCAGCTGTATGATTTCATCCGTTCCACCGCCTTTCCCGAACGGTGGCTGGGAGAAAAGCTTGCCATGTACCGTATGAAACAGCCATTGGAGGTTTCCCCTTGGGGAAGGATCCTGATGGAATACGCGCGGGAACTGCTGGAATACGCTCTCTCCGCTCTGCGGACGGCGGAGGATATCTGTGAAGAAGATCCTGATGTCAGGGAGGCTTTTCAGGAGGCCCTGTCCACAGACAGCGCCGGGCTGAAAAAATGCCTGGTACTGGCGGAACAAGGCGATTGGGATGGCCTGAAGGATGCTCTGGATCTGTTTTCTCCTGCCAAGAGGAAAAACCTGAAAAAAGGGGTGGGGGAGGAAATCAAAAAAGAAGCCGACGCTGTCCGTGATTCGGTCAAGGAGCTTCTCAAGGAATTAAAGAGATACTTTTCCATGACTTCGGCGCAGGCGGGAGAGGAAATCCGCAGCCAATTTGATATTGTCGCGGCGCTCCATCGTGTGGTGCTCCGCTTCTGGGAGCTTTTGGATGAGAGGAAAAAGGAAAAAAACATTCTGGATTACGGCGATTTGGAGCATTTCACTCTTGAACTGCTGGTGGTCCCGGAAGAGGAAGGCTATCGCAGGACGACCCAGGCCAGAGAGATGTCAGAGCAGTTTGAAGAGGTGATGATTGATGAATATCAGGACACCAATGAGGCGCAGGATTTGATTTTTTCCGCGGTATCCAGGGAGGAAAGCAACCTGTTTCTGGTGGGGGATGTGAAGCAGAGCATCTATCGGTTCCGGCAGGCGATGCCAGAGCTTTTTATGAGAAGAAGAAAAGAATATCCCCTCTTTGATCCGGAAAAACGCAGCTATCCCGCCACTATCCTCTTAGGCAGCAACTTCAGAAGCCGAGCGGGAGTGACGGACGCCGTTAACTTTATCTTCCGTCAGCTGATGTCCCGGCGGGTGGGAGAGGTGGAATACAACAGGGAAGAGGAACTGGTCGCCCAGGCGGAGTATCCCCCATCCCCTTCTCCCGACGCTTACCTGCATATGATAGATCTGGCGGAAAAGGCGCCGGAGGAAGATAATGATATTCTGGAAGCCCGCCATATCGCGGGAGTGATCCGGCAGCGCCTTAGGGAAGGAATGACGGTAACGGATCACGGACAACAGCGTCCCGCCTGTTACCGGGATTTTTGCATCCTTTTGAGCAGCGCGGCAAAGCATGCCCCCAATTATGTAAAAGAACTGGCTGCCCAGGGGATTCCCGCCTGGTCCAACACCCAGGGGGGATTTTTCGCCGCAAGGGAGATTACCATGACCCTTTCTCTTCTTCGGGTGCTGGACAACCCGATGCAGGATATCCCCTTGATGGCGATGATGATGTCTCCTGTCTACGGCTTTACTCCGGATGAAATGGCGGAAATCAGGCTGCTGTCACCCAGTACGGGATTGAAGCGGTGTGAAGAGAATGGAATGATCCATGGTGCGGAATTTCTGCGGGATATGGAGGAATTCCGCCTTCTGGCGGCGGCAATGCCGGCCGACAGGCTGCTGAGGTATATTTATGAGAAAAAGAACCTGCCCGCCATTGTCCGTGCTATGGAGGGGGGAGAGCTGCGGGTGCCCAACCTGCGTCTTCTCGTGGAATATGCCCAAACCTACGAGGCGGCGGGATATCACGGCCTTTCCGGGTTTGTCCGGTATCTTGACCGGCTGCAGGAACAGCGGGCCGATTTAGCAGCCGCCTCTTCGGGAGCGGAAAATGCCAATGTGGTGCGAATTATGAGCATTCACCATTCCAAAGGACTGGAATTTCCAGTGGTCTTTCTGGCTGGTTGTTCCATCCAGTTTAATAAAAGGGATCTTTATGCGGGTCTTTTGGTGCATCCCGTCTTTGGAATCGGGATGAAGCGGCGGGATGAACAGACATTGGCAAAATTCCGCACCGCCGCTTATGACGCTGTACAGCTTGCCTCGGAACGCGGAGAGCTTTCCGAACGTCTCCGCGTCCTGTATGTTGCTTTGACCAGAGCGAAAGAAAAGCTATACATGGTGGGTACAGTCAAAAAGCTGGAAAGCAAAATCGCTTCTTTGGCCATCCAGCTGGAAGAGGGCAGAGAGGCGGTTCCTCCTTTTGCCGTACTGCAGGGAAAAAGCTTTACCGACTGGCTTCTTCTGGCGGCCATACGCCATCCCAATGGGGGCGCGCTGCGCGCCTTCCTGCGAGGCAGGCATCTGGAAGCCCTGCCGGCTATGCCGTGGGAGATATTGATATGTCGGCCTGAGGAGGGGGCGGAAGAAAAGGAAAAAAAAGGGCGGATTCTCCGAGCGCCCTCCACCAAGGAAATGATGGAGGAGATAGAGCAAAGGCTCTCTTACCGATATCCTTACGCCCTTCTGTCCCGAGTTCCCACCAAATCAGGCGCGTCCAGCCTGGCGGAAAAGGAGACACAGGAGGAATATGTGGCTCTCTCCCGTCCAGCCTTCCTGTCCAGTCACGGAATGACGCCTGCGGAGCGGGGAATTGCCCTCCATACCTTCCTGCAGTTTGCCGATTACACAAGGGCTGGAGAAAATCTTCAAAATGAGATTGACAGAATGGTGAATCAGGGCTTTTTGACCGGGGAAGAGGGAAGGGCCATCGATCAAAAGCGGCTGGGGGCTTTTTTTCACAGCCCGCTGGCTGGACGCATCTTCCGTGCCCTTGAAGGAAAAAAGCTTTACCGGGAAGTCCGTTTTATCATGGAGGTGCCCGCAAGGGAGCTGGACAGCTCCATCCCGGAGGATTGGGAGGAATCGGTGGTCATTCAGGGAGTGGCAGACTGCGTGCTTATCGAAAATGAGAGGGTAGTGATCATAGACTATAAAACCGACAGGGTAAAAGAGGAGGGCGAACTGATAGAGCGGTACGCCCGTCAGCTGGAGCTCTATGCCCGGGCGATGGAACGCTGTTTTCAGCTTCCCGTCACAGAGCATATCCTCTATTCCTTTTATCTGTCCCGTGAGATTTCCATTCCGGTGGACGGAATGAAAATCAAGCCGGACTAGAAACCCGCCATCCGGTATTCCACCGCCATAAAGGTATGCTTTGTTCCAGAGGCGCCGGGAAAGGGTTGCAATCAGCACAGGGGTATGCTATTATAAACAACGTCAGACTGGGGAAAAGCTTCTTTCAATTGAAAGAAAGCCAGCATTGAAAGGCGAACAGCTTTAGATGCCTGAGAAAGAAAAACGGAAGGACGAAATTTATCAGAGGATTCCAATGGACTGGATGAACGAAGTAAAAATAAAACTTCAAAGGAAAAATCAGGTTTTGTTTGATAAAAATTCAAGCTATCTGCGGGATTTGACTGTGCTGTTTGAGATGCAAAAGCATAGGGTGATGGTTCTCTGGGCGCTGGATTTTGCGGCTGGTTCCGTTGCCAGTCTTGAAGAAAAGTATCCGGACGAGAAACGTCCCCGGGAAGCTTTGGAGGCCGCCTGGGATTGGGCTTCCGGAAAAATTAAAATGCGGCCCGCACAGCGGAAAATTTTGGACTGCCATGCTTTTGCGAAAGAAATCGGCTGCAAGGAGGATGTTGCAGCCTGCCATGCTGTTGGACAGGCCTGCGCGGTTGTCCATACCGCCGGGCACGCGATCGGTTATCCCATTTACGACCTGACCTCGCTCATATATAGAGCTGGAATAGATCATTGTGCGGATATTGTTGCATTGCGAAAACAGGAATATGTCGACAGTCTCTTTTACTGGAGGGAACATTCAGATTCCTATCAGGGAAGTTGGGCGGACTTCCTGCTGAAGTCATAAGATTGGAGATAGTGTTGCTTTAAAGGGCTTTCAGAATGGCGGAAAATAAAACATAAAAAAATTTTTTATGCTTGCATTTTCAAAAATAATATGATAAAATTTTAATGTTAAGCTACGGTTTCATCGAAAGAGGTGACTAACATGAAAGAAAACATCCATCCAAATTATGAAGAGACAACCGTTACCTGCGCATGCGGCAATGTGATTCATACCCGTTCTACAAAGAAGAATATCCGTGTTGAAATTTGCTCCAAGTGCCATCCTTTCTTCACTGGAAAACAAAAATTGGTTGATACCGGCGGACGGGTTGACAGATTTAAGAAGCGTTTCAATCTGCAGGACAAATAAGAATAAGTTGTCATTCCCAGGGGCGGCGCTGAAAAGCGCCGCTCATGTTTTTTGTTGGGTGAGTAAAAACAGTGGTTTCAGAGAGCGTTTAAAAGAGAGGGAGCCCATTACTGTAAATATGGATTTGCCGGCGCTGTCCGCTCATCTTTGGGGATCATATGATGATTGTTGCCTTTAAGAAGGAAAGAGCGGGACCGTTGCCTCACGAAAGGAGAGATTCTTTATGCCGGATGAAGCCTTGAAGGAGAAGCCCTACCGTACGCTGAAAGCGGAGTCCTGTGATGAATTTATTGAGAAGCGTTCCCGGTTTATCGGTTATGCAAGACCGATAAAGACAGAGGAGGAGGCGCTGGAGTTTATTAAGCAAATAAAGGCCCGGCACTGGGACGCCGCTCATAATGTCTATGCCTATTCCCTGCGGCAGGGGCAGATCCGAAGATTTTCTGATGACGGGGAACCTCAGGGAACAGCGGGGATTCCTGTGCTGGAGGTGCTGACCAAGCGGCAGATTACCGATGCCGCGGTGGTGGTGACCCGGTATTTCGGAGGAATTTTACTGGGTGCGGGGGGATTGGTACGGGCTTATTCCCATGGCGCCGGTCTGGGGGTGGAGGCATCTGGAATTGTCACTATGGCCCCGTGTATTACCGCTTCTCTCCAGTGCGCTTATGACCAATATGGGAGGGTTTCGGCGCTGATTCCTTCCTGCGGCGGCGTCATCGATGATACGGTTTTTGAGGAGGCGGTGAATATCCGCTTTCATATTCTTCCGCATCTGGTGGGCGGTTTTGAAAAAGAACTGGCGGATGCTACCTGTGGAAGGGTGGAAATGAAGCCGGAGGGAGAGGAATTTTTTCCTTTTTCCGAAAATGAGACTGTTGATGTGTAATTTTGCATAAAAAAGAGAGGGAAGCGGCTTTTATTTTCTATCCTTAAAAAGAAAGAAGCGTTAGGTCTTTTCTGTTTTTTTTCGTATCTTTATATAGTAGGCTTTTTCCAAAGTTTTTGCCTGTCGGACATCACGGGAGGAAGGACGGAGGCATATGAATATACGGGAACAAACGGAGCGGTTGGAGAAGCAGATGCTGTCCCCTTTCGCCGCGTTTTCATCAAAGACACAAGGAAGGCAGCGCCCGGAAGAGGAATGTGACCTCAGGACCTGCTATCAGAAGGACAGGGATCGGATTTTACATAGCAAGACCTTCCGGCGCCTGAAACATAAGACCCAGGTTTTTCTTTCCCCGGAGGGGGATCATTACCGCACCCGTCTGACGCATACCCTGGAGGTTTCCCAGATTGCGCGTACTGTAGCGAGAGCTTTGCGGCTCAATGAGGATTTGACCGAGGCAATCTCCCTGGGACATGATTTGGGACACACTCCTTTTGGACACGCGGGCGAGAGGGTACTGGACGAGCTTGCTCCCTTTGGTTTTCGGCATTATGAGCAGAGCGTCCGGGTGGTGGAAAAACTGGAAAATGATGGAAAAGGACTCAATCTT
>JAHZIE010000003.1:7760-9802 GCA_019419895.1 Clostridiales bacterium
GGAGGGGAGAATTGTCCGTATTGCCGACCGGATCGCCTATATCAACCATGACATCGACGACGCGGAACGGGCCGGCGTTCTGGAAGAAGGGGAAATTCCCAAGGAGATCACCCGGGTGCTGGGAGAACGCCGAAGCGCGAGAATCGACACTTTGGTGCGTTCCCTGGTGGAAAACACCCGGGGGGAGGAGCTGAAGATGTCCCCGGAGGTGCAGGAAGCCTTTGACGCCCTGCATGCGTTTATGTTTTCTACAGTATACAGCAATCCGGTGGCGAAAGAGGAAGAAAAAAAGGTGCCGGATCTGGTGAGAAAGCTCTACCGTTATTATGCAGCCTACCCTGAGAAGCTGCCGGAGGAAATGCAGCGGATTGCTGAACAAGAGGGGCTGGACAGAGCGGTATGCGATTATATTGCAGGCATGTCCGACCGGTTTGCAGTTCAGATATTTGAAAAAATGGTAGTCCCGAAATCGTGGGGACTGTGACAAGGAGGAATAGGAACCGGGCTGGCGTATATACTATGATGGCCGGGCGGCGGATTCAGAGGCTTCCTCCATTTATGAGGAAGAAAGGAAGGTGAGGCCTATGCCGTTGCCACAGGATTTTATTGATACTCTTCTTGCGAGAAACGATATTGAAAGCGTGGTTTCCAGTTATGTCAATCTTCGCAGAAGCGGAAGAAACCTGATGGGTTTATGTCCTTTTCATGGGGAAAAGACGCCTTCCTTTGTCCTGTATCCGGAGAGCAATTCCTTTTATTGCTTTGGCTGCGGCGCAGGAGGGGACACGATTACCTTTGTCCGTAAAATTGAAAATCTTGATTATATGGAGGCCATCCGATTCTTAGCCCAGCGGGCCGGAATGGAGGTTCCTGCCCAGAATTCCAGGGAGGAAGGCTTGGCCAAGGCAAGGCTCCGCCTGTATGAGGCGAACAGGGAGGCGGCGAGGTTTTTCCATCGGTGTCTTTATACGCCAGCCGGCGCCGGGGCACTGGAATATTTAAGACAGCGGAGGCTGGAGGAAAAGACTATTACCCATTTTGGATTGGGATACGCGCCCGACGATTGGCAGGGGGTGTGCCGGTATCTGATGGGCAAGGGCTTTTCGGAGGAGGAGCTGGTGCAGGCAAATTTGGCTTCCCGTTCCTCCAAAGGGCGCGTTTATGACAGGTTCCGCAACCGGGTCATGTTTCCCATTATTGATTTACGGGGTAATGTCACCGCTTTTGGCGGGCGGGTGTTGGGAGAGGGGGAACCCAAGTATCTCAACACCTCCGACACTTTGGTGTTCAATAAGGGAGACGGGCTTTTCGCCATGAATTTCGCAAAAAATGTCGGCGGCGGTTATTTTATTCTGTCGGAAGGTTATATGGATGTAATTGCCATGCATCAGGCTGGCTTTCCCACAGCGGTCGCAACCTTGGGAACGGCTTTGACGCAGAACCAGGCAGCGCTCATTTCCCGCTATGTCAAGGAGGTAGTTCTTTGCTACGACGCGGATAACGCGGGACAAAAGGCTACGGCAAGGGCTATTCCTATTTTGAAAAAAGCGGGGCTTCAGGTCAGGGTGCTGACCATACCGGGAGCGAAGGATCCCGATGAGTTTATCAAGCTCAGGGGGCCGGAACGTTTTAAAATGTTGCTGGAAAGCTCGGGGGATGATGTGGAATACCGTCTTTCCAAGCTGAGGGAGAAGTATAATCTCAACCGTCCCGACGGAAAGGTGAGCTTTCTCAATGAGGCGGTGGAGCTTCTGGCTTCCCTTGAGAATCCCATCGAGCAGGATATTTTTGCCGGAAGGTTAGCGGCGGAGCTTTCAGTGGAAAAGGCGACGCTGCTGCATCAGGTGGAGCAGAAAAAACGCAGGATGGGCAGAGACGCTCAGCGGGCGGAAACGCGGAGAATACAAAAGGAACTGGTGGCTCCAAGGGATACGGTCAACCCGGAACGGGAGAAAAATATGCGGGCCTGCCGGGCGGAGGAATCCCTTCTTGCCTATTTGGTGAAAAATCCCGACAGGGTTGGGGCTGTGGAAGAACGGCTG
>JAHZIE010000003.1:9812-15810 GCA_019419895.1 Clostridiales bacterium
CCGCCGGAAAAGTTTTCCACCTCATTCAACCGGGGGCTTTATGAAAAAATCCTGGAATGGGGCGCCCAGGGCAAACAGGTTTCCATCAGCAGCTTTTCGGAATATTATTCCAACGAGGAGATGGGGCGGATTGCCCAGATACTTCTGAAGGGGGATATCTCCAGAAATACCAGGGAGGCGGAATCGGATTATATCAGGGTAATTCAGGAGGAGGCCGACAAGCCTTCCCTGGAGGAGCTTGCCGCCGGCAGTGACGAGGCGGCGATGGAATATATGAAACGGCTGAGAGAAAAAAAGAAATAAAGACAAAGATGCGGCATCGGTTTCAGGATGACGAAGATGCAAAACAGGAGGAAGAAAGCTATGCAAACGCCGGATAAAAAAGTTGTGATTAAAGAATTGATTGAAACAGGAAAATCCAAGGGACAGCTGACAACAAAGGAGATTTTGGACGCGCTTGGCGAGCTTGACTTTGATCCTGAGCAGATTGAAAAGTTTTATGACACCCTGGAAAGCCAGGGGGTGGAAATCGTTGAGGATTTTGGCGATGTCCAGCTGGACGATATTGATTTTGTCCTGGACGATCTGGAGGGAGAGGACGGAGATTTAGCCGTCGGAGCCGACAGTGTCGCCATTGACGACCCGGTTAAGGTCTATTTGAAGGAAATCGGACGCGTTCCCCTTTTGACCCCGGAGGAAGAAATCGATCTGGCTATCCGGATTTCCGAGGGGGATAAGGCGGCGAAAAAGCGCCTGTCTGAGGCCAACCTGCGCCTGGTGGTCAGCATTGCCAAGCGGTATCTGGGCAGGGGAATGCAGTTCCTGGATCTCATTCAGGAGGGCAATCTGGGACTTATCAAAGCGGTTGAGAAATTTGACTATACCAAGGGTTTTAAATTTTCTACCTATGCCACATGGTGGATCCGCCAGGCCATCACCAGGGCGATTGCCGATCAGGCGAGGACCATCCGGATCCCTGTTCATATGGTGGAAACCATCAACAAGGTGAAAAAGGTGAGTTCACAGCTTCTCCATACGACGGGACACGAGCCGGCGGCGGAGGATATCGCCTTGGAGCTGGATATGCCGGTGGACAAGGTGAGGGAGATTATGCGCGTTGCCCAGGAGCCTGTTTCTTTGGAAACACCCATAGGCGAAGAGGAAGACAGCCACCTGGGAGATTTCATTCCGGACGACGACGCGCCGGCGCCGGCGGATGCCGCGGGCCACACTCTTCTGAAGGAACAGCTTTCGGAAGTGCTGGAAACCTTGACGCCCCGGGAGGAAAAGGTACTCTGCCTGCGTTTTGGCTTGGAGGACGGCCGGACCCGTACACTGGAAGAGGTGGGACGGGAATTCAAGGTGACCCGGGAACGCATCCGGCAGATTGAGGCCAAGGCGTTGCGCAAGCTCCGCCATCCCAGCAGGAGCAAAAAGCTGAAGGATTTTCTTGACTAGGGGATACCCCGTGGCGAAAGGAGCATACAGTTCCATGCATATTACTCTGGAGGCAGACTACGCTGTCCGCATTGTGGAAATGCTGTCAAAGAGCGACAGAAGGCAGGAAGCGCGAACGATTGCGGAAGAAACGCAGGTGCCTCTGCGGTTCTGCCTGAAAATTTTGAGAAATTTGGTTGCCGCCGGACTGGTGAAATCCTTCAAGGGGGCAAAGGGAGGCTATCAGCTGGCAGATCAGCCGTGCAATATCACCCTGCGGCAAGTGATAGAAGCTGTGGAAGGCCCGTATTGTTTCAGCCGCTGCCTGGACGGGGAATTTCCCTGCGCCCGCGCGCGGGAAGGAGGGTGCCGCTTTCACGGTGTGTATGACGATATTTCCCTTATGGTGCGGAAAAAACTGGATTCGGTAACCTTCGCGTCCAAAGAGAAAACTACATAATAAAGTCAATGCCGGCCCGATTCAGGCCGGCATTTTGGTATTTTTAGAGAGATTCCAGGGGACGATTCTTTCTGGAGGATCGTCAGTGGCAAAAGAGGAGCGGCGGAATGAGGCGGAATGGAAAGAAAAAATGAAAATGGAATAAAGTGAGGCTTAAGGAGTCCGGAATTGCCCAATACTGAGGACGGGAAGACAAACGGAAATTTTACGGTATTGTCCGGAAGCGACGTACATAAGAGCAGGAAGTTTCACCGACTAATCAAAACTATTCTCTGGAAGAAATCATGAAAGCTGTTTGTGTAGGAACATCGGTTTATCCACCCAGGAAAATTAATTAATAAAAAAAGCCCCCGACAATATTTGTCAGGGACTGGAAAAAAACGGTTGACAATTTGACGATTCTGTAGTAATATAATATACTGCATTATCTTGGAGATTTATGCCTATTTTCTTGTATATAATATCACAAATCTTCTGAGATTACAAGGGTTTTTGTTTAAGATTCCAAGATTTTTGTTTTGTTTTTCAACCGAAAGTTCGGTAAATAGATGAATGGAGTGATAGAGCCTATGGTGAATGTCAAACCTACCCATCTCGGCAAAAATGTCCGCATGAATTTTTCGAAAATTGATCAAGTGCTGGAAATGCCGAACCTCATTGAGGTACAGAAGAACTCCTATCAGTGGTTCCTTGACGAGGGGCTGAAAGAGGTATTCAAGGATGTGTCCGGTATCACCGACTATTCTGGGAATCTGGTTCTCGACTTTGTTGATTACCACCTGGATGAAACACCCAATTACAGCGTCTGCGAGTGCAAGGAAAGGGATGTGACCTATGCCGCGCCCCTGCGAGTGACCGCCAGGCTCTATAATAAGGAAACCGGCGAAATCAAGGATTCCAATGTGTATATGGGTGATTTTCCCCTGATGACTGAAAGCGGCACTTTTGTTATCAACGGCGCCGAGCGCGTCATTGTTTCCCAGCTCGTCCGTTCTCCAGGCGTCTATTATAAGATGGATCATGACAAAACAGGCAAGGAACTCTTCAGCGCGACTGTGATCCCCAACCGCGGTGCATGGCTGGAATATGAAAACGACGTCAATGATGTCTTTTATGTCCGTATTGACAAGAACAGGAAGATTCCGGTGACGGTCTTTATCCGCGCCCTGGGTCTTGGCACCGATCAGGAAATTCTGGATTTCTTCGGTGACGACGAGCGTATTAAAGCGACTTTTGAAAAGGACTCCTGCAAAAATACGGAAGAGGCCCTTATCGAGGTTTACCGCAAGCTGCGTCCCGGCGAGCCGCCTACCATTGACGGCGCTCAGAGCCACTTAAACGGGCTGTTCTTTGATTCCCGCAGGTATGATCTTTCCAAAGTCGGCCGTTATAAATACAATAAAAAGCTTTCCATCGCGGGCAGGCTGGTAGGGCAAAGGCTTGTTTACCCCGTGGCAAATCCCCGCACCGGGGAACTGATGGCGGAAGAGGGCGAGGTTGTCACCCGCCAGAAGGCCAATGAAATTGCGGCGGCGGGCGTTTCCGTCGTATTTGTGGAAACCGAAGCCGGAAAACAGGTTAAGGTTATTTCCAATGGCATGGTGGATCTTGGGGATTTTGTTTCCCCTGAAGTGGTACAGGCCTGCGGCATTGATGAAAAGGTTCGCTTCAATGTCCTATGTGAAATTCTGGATTCCTGTGAAGATGAGGAATCCCTGAAAGAAATGATCCAGGCCAAGGCAGACGAGCTGGTGCCCAAGCATATTATCATCGACGACATTTTCGCTACCATCAACTACATGAACTGCCTGGCTAACGGGCTGGGCACTACTGACGATATCGACCATTTGGGCAACCGCCGCATCCGTTCTGTGGGTGAGCTGCTGCAAAACCAGTTTCGCATCGGCTTTTCCCGTCTGGAGAGGGTGATCCGTGAAAGGATGACCTTGCAGGCCAATGATGTAGATGTCATGACGCCTAACGCTTTGATCAATATTCGTCCCGTGCTCGCGGCGATCAAAGAATTCTTTGGTTCCTCTCCTCTTTCTCAGTTTATGGATCAGACCAACCCGCTGGCCGAGCTGACCCACAAGCGCCGTCTGTCCGCTTTGGGTCCTGGGGGTTTGTCCCGTGACCGCGCTGGATTTGAGGTTCGTGACGTACATTACAGCCATTATGGCCGTATGTGCCCCATTGAGACCCCGGAAGGTCCTAATATCGGTTTGATTTCTTACCTGGCGACCTATGCGAGAATCAATAAGTATGGATTTATCGAAGCGCCTTTCCGCAGGGTGGATAAGGAGACGGGAATTGTCACCAAAGAGGTTGTCTATATGACGGCCGATATGGAAGATGATTTTGTTGTCGCCCAGGCAAACGAACCCATCGGAGAGGATGGACGGTTTGCACGGCCGCGTGTCAATGCCCGTTGCCGCGACGAATTCCTTGAAATTGAAAACGACAAGGTGGACTTCATGGATGTTTCCCCTCAAATGGTGGTATCTGTGGCAACATCGATGATTCCCTTCCTGGAGAACGATGACGCGAACCGCGCTCTGATGGGCTCTAACATGCAGCGGCAGGCTGTTCCGCTGCTGAAAACCCAGTCCCCGATTGTGGGTACCGGCATGGAATATAAAGCCGGCGTGGACTCCGGCGTCTGTGTCATCTGCAAGCATAGCGGCGTGGTAAAATCAGTCAGCGCCGACAGGGTAACTGTCCTGAAGGATGACGGCGAGCTGGAAACCTATGAAATCATTAAATTCCTCCGTTCCAACCAGGGAACGTGCTTCAATCAGGTTCCGATTGTAGAAGTCGGGGAGAGGGTAAAGCCTGGGGATGTTATCGCCGATGGCCCCGCCACCCATAATGGGGAAATCAGCCTTGGAAAGAATGCCCTCATCGGGTTCATGACCTGGGAAGGTTATAACTACGAGGATGCTGTCCTCCTGAGCGAAAAGATTGTCCGTGACGATGTTTATACTTCCATTCATATTGAGGAATATGAGGTGGAAGCCCGTGACACCAAGCTGGGAGCGGAAGAAATCACCCGCGACATTCCCAATGTAGGTGAAGAGCCTTTGCGCGACTTGGATGAAAACGGCATTATTCATATCGGCGCCGAGGTGCATGCCGGCGACATCCTTGTTGGTAAAGTAACGCCCAAGGGCGAAACGGAACTGACGGCGGAGGAGCGCCTGTTGCGCGCTATTTTTGGCGAAAAGGCCAGAGAGGTCCGCGACACCTCCTTGAGGGTTCCTCACGGCGAGTATGGAATTGTTGTGGACGTAAAGGTATTTACAAGGGAGAACAGCCGTGACGAGCTGAGTCCTGGAGTTAATAAGGTGGTACGCTGTTACATTGCTCAGAAGAGAAAAATCTCTGTCGGCGATAAGATGGCGGGACGCCATGGAAATAAGGGCGTTGTATCCCGTATTCTTCCGGTGGAGGACATGCCGTTCCTGCCGGATGGACGTCCTCTTGATATTGTCTTGAATCCTTTGGGCGTGCCTTCCCGTATGAATATCGGGCAGGTGCTCGAGGTCCATTTGGGACGGGCGGCCGCCGAGCTTGGCTGGAAGGTGATGACTCCCGTCTTTGACGGCGCGCACGAGGAGGATATCCGCCAGTGCCTGAAAGACGCCGGTCTGCGGGAGGATGGCAAGACCACGTTGTATGACGGCCGCACGGGCCTTCCTTTTGATAATCCGGTTACTGTCGGGTATATGTACTTCTTAAAGCTGCACCATTTGGTTGATGATAAAATTCATGCGCGCTCTACCGGCCCCTATTCTCTGGTGACGCAGCAGCCCTTGGGCGGCAAGGCGCAGTTCGGCGGCCAGCGTTTCGGCGAAATGGAAGTTTGGGCCCTTGAAGCTTACGGCGCCGCCTATACTCTTCAGGAAATTCTGACGGTGAAATCTGACGATGTTGTCGGCCGCGTAAAGACCTATGAGGCGATTGTGAAGGGGCAGAATGTTCCCAAGCCGGGTGTCCCCGAATCATTTAAGGTTTTGATTAAGGAACTGCAGTCGCTGGGACTGGATGTCAAGGTGCTGGATAAGGACAATCAGGAAATCGATTTGAAGCAGACCTTTGAGG
>JAHZIE010000003.1:15820-47128 GCA_019419895.1 Clostridiales bacterium
ACCCCTGTTACCGACAGCCTGGAGGAAGATGTTGTGGCCTCTGACGATATGGACGGCTTTAACATTGATCCTGATTCAGAGGAAAATTCCATTTTTGACGAGGAAGATCCAGAGGATTTGGATTTCCCGGAAGATGATATCGATTTTGACAGTCTTACTGACGATAATTGATTTCTGAATAATAGGAGGTCGTAGCATGGGCAATGAAAATGAAGTCGTTCAGGTAAAGCCGGCGGAAAAGAAGGCTCCCGGCCTTGATTTTGAATCCATAAAAATTGGCCTCGCTTCTCCTGAGCAGATCAGGGCCTGGTCTTATGGCGAAGTGAAAAAGCCTGAGACAATTAACTATCGTACCCTGAAGCCGGAACGTGATGGATTGTTCTGCGAGCGTATTTTTGGGCCGACTAAGGACTGGGAATGCCATTGCGGCAAATATAAGCGGATCCGTTATAAGGGAAAAATTTGTGACAGGTGCGGCGTTGAGGTCACCCGGGCCAAGGTGCGCCGGGAACGCATGGGGCACATTGAGCTGGCCGCTCCGGTATCTCATATCTGGTATTTTAAGGGAATCCCCTCCCGTATGGGTCTGATTTTGGATATTTCTCCCCGCCTGCTGGAAAAGGTGCTGTATTTTGCCATGTACATTGTCACTGATCCCGGCTGCGCGAGGGAGCTGGAAAAAGGGCAGCTCCTCAACGAAAAGGAATACCGTGAACTGCGTGAAAAGTATGAGGATGATTTTGAGGCCGGTATGGGCGCCGAAGCGGTGAAAAAGCTCCTTCAGGATATTGATCTAGAAGCCCTTTCCGCCCAGCTGAAGGATGAGCTGATGAATTCATCCGGACAGAAGAGGGTACGCATCCTCAAAAGGCTGGAGGTTGTAGAGGCTTTTCGCATTTCGGGAAACCGTCCTGAATGGATGATTTTGGATGTCATTCCGGTCATTCCTCCGGATCTCCGTCCGATGGTTCAGTTGGACGGCGGACGTTTCGCCACCTCCGATTTGAACGATCTCTATCGCCGGGTGATTAACCGCAATAACCGGTTGAAAAGGCTTTTGGAGCTTGGGGGCCCCAGTATTATTGTGCGCAATGAAAAGCGTATGCTTCAGGAGGCTGTTGACGCCTTGATTGACAACGGCCGCCGCGGCCGTCCGGTCACAGGACCGAATAATCGTCCTTTCAAATCCCTTTCCGATATGCTGAAGGGCAAGCAGGGCCGGTTCCGTCAAAATCTGCTTGGAAAACGTGTTGACTATTCTGGACGTTCCGTTATTGTCGTCGGTCCAGAATTGAAGATTTACCAGTGCGGTCTTCCCAAAGAAATGGCGCTGGAGCTCTTCAAGCCTTTTGTCATGAAACGGTTGGTGGAGACCTCTGCCGCCGGAAATATCAAGGCTGCGAGAAAGATGGTGGAGCGCGCCAAAAATGAGGTTTGGGACGCGCTGGAAACGGTTATTAAGGATCATCCGGTGCTGCTTAACCGTGCGCCTACCCTTCACAGATTGGGAATTCAGGCATTTGAACCTGTTCTGGTAGAGGGACGCGCGCTGAAGCTGCATCCTTTGGTGTGTACCGCTTACAACGCCGACTTTGACGGCGACCAGATGGCTGTTCACGTTCCCCTTTCCGCCGAGGCTCAGGCTGAGGCAAGATTCCTGATGCTGGCAGCGGGCAATCTTCTGAAGCCTTCTGACGGCCGTCCTGTCACAGTTCCCACCCAGGATATGGTTTTGGGTTCCTATTACCTGACCATGGTTAAGGATGGGGAGAAGGGAGAAGGAAAGGTATTCCGCGATGAAAATGAAGCCATGATGGCCTATGACGCCGGAATTATTACCCTTCACGCTAAAATCAAAGTACGCCGTGAGATGGAGGTCAACGGGGAGAAGAAATCCAAAATTATTGACACCACCATGGGCCGCTTGATCTTCAACCATCCGGTTCCCCAGGATTTAGGATATGTTGACAGGAGCGAGCCAGAGAATATTTTCCGTCTGGAAGTGGAATTCCTGGTTGGCAAAAAGCAGCTGGGCCAAATTATCGACAGGTGTATCAAGGTTCATGGTACCGCCCGTACGGCTGAGGTGCTGGATCTTATTAAGGCCCAGGGCTATAAATATTCCACAAAGGGAGCGATTACCGTCGCTGTCAGCGACGCTGTTATTCCGCCTAAAAAGAAGGTTTTGATTGAGGAAGCGGAAGAAACCATTCTTAAAATCAATACCTTATTCCGCCGTGGATTGATTTCTGATGAAGAAAAGCATCGATTGGTCATTGAAACCTGGACCCAGACCACAGCGGACGTTACCAAGGCGTTGCAGGATAATATGGATCCCTACAACCCCATTCATATGATGGCTGATTCCGGGGCACGTGGCTCCATGAACCAAATCCGCCAGCTTGCTGGTATGCGCGGATTGATTGCAAATACTTCAGGCCGTACCATTGAGGTTCCGATTCGGGCCAATTACCGTGAAGGCCTGAATGTTTTGGAATACTTCATTTCTTCCCGTGGCGCCCGCAAAGGTTTGGCTGATACCGCCCTGCGTACTGCTGACTCTGGGTATCTTACCCGCCGTCTGGTCGATGTGTCCCAGGATGTTATTATCCGCGAACATGACTGCGGCACCCATGAAGGGTTGGAAGTCTTCGATATTAAAGAAGGCAAGGAGCCCATTGAAACCTTGCATGAGCGTCTGCTCGGCAGATATTTGGTAGATGATTTTCTTGATGAGAATGGCAACGTATTGGTTTCTAAAGATAAGATGATGACAGACGAGGATGCGGATATCATTGTAAAATCTGGCGCCACCAAGGTGAAGATCCGTTCAATCCTTACCTGCCATGCAAAGCAGGGCGTCTGTGTCAAATGTTATGGCTCTAACTTGGCTACTGGCAATCCGGTGACGGTAGGCGAAGCGGTTGGAATTATTGCGGCCCAGTCCATCGGGGAACCCGGTACCCAGCTTACCATGCGTACCTTCCATACCGGCGGCGTTGCGAGCGCCGAGGATATTACCCAGGGTCTGCCCCGTGTCGAGGAGCTGTTTGAAGGCAGGAAGCCAAAGCATTTGGCGATTATTTCGGAAATTGACGGCAAGGTCAGCTTCCAGGACATTAAGAAAAACCGCCATGTGGTGGTTACAAATAATGAAATCGGGGATGAGAGATCCTATCTCATTCCTTACGGCTCCAAGGTCTGTGTGGAAGAAGGGCAGATGCTGCAGGCCGGCGACATGATTACCGAGGGCTCTATGAATCCCCATGATGTCCTGGAGATCAGAGGTACCGATGCCGTCCACAATTATCTGATTCAAGAGGTGCAGCGCACCTACCGTATGCAGGGTGTTGACATCAACGATAAGCATATTGAGGTTATTGTCCGTCAGATGATGAGAAAGGTCCGTGTGGAGGATTCCGGAGATACTCTTCTGCTGCCTGGTTCCCTGATTGACAAGAGCGAGCTGGAGGAAGAGAATGAGAAGGTGCGCGAGAGAATTGCAGCAGGAGAAGAGGGACTGCGCGAGGCTGTCTGTGAGCCTGTTCTTCTCGGTATTACAAAAGCGTCCTTGGCAACAGATTCCTTCCTGTCAGCGGCGTCCTTCCAGGAGACCACCCGTGTGCTGACGGAAGCGGCCATTAAGGGTAAAGTGGATCCGCTGCTGGGCTTGAAGGAAAATGTCATTATTGGTAAACTGGTACCTGCCGGCACGGGTATGAAGTGTTACACTGACGTTGAAGTAAAAAAAGCGGATGAAGCTGCTACTTTTGCCGATTTGATTGAGGGGAATCCCTTGACAAATGATGACTAGGCGTGATATGATTAACAATTGTGGGATGTCCTTTTTTGAGGATATTTCAGGAAAAAGATGTTACCGCCGGGAATATTTCCCGGCCTAACATAGAATCCTATAAGCGAGGAGGTGTATGAATGCCAACCTTTAATCAATTGGTGCGTAAAGGAAGAGAAGTTACTGAGAAAAAGGCGAAGGCTCCGGCTTTGCTGAAGGGGTGGAACTCTAAGAAGCGTGTTGCGATCGATCAGGATTCCCCTCAAAAGCGTGGAGTTTGTACCGCGGTGAAGACTGCTACCCCCAAAAAGCCGAACTCCGCACTTCGTAAGATTGCCAGAGTCAGGCTTTCCAATGGAATTGAAGTCACTTCTTATATCCCTGGTATTGGCCACAACCTGCAGGAACACAGTGTTGTTCTGATTCGTGGCGGACGTGTTAGGGATATTCCTGGTGTACGTTACCACATCATCCGCGGAACGCTGGATGCTCAAGGCGTTGCCAAGAGAATGCAGGCCCGTTCCAAGTACGGCGCAAAGAGACCGAAAGCTGGCGCCGCAAAGAAATAAGACAAATAAGTTGTGGCTGCTGATACAATGCAGCGGCGTTATATTTAATATATACGCCTCTGTGTTGGCGCCAACGAGAGTTTGTCGCTTTCGAGTACCTGTGATATCATCCATGTGAAGGAGGGAAGAGAAGTGCCAAGAAGAGGCTCTATTGCAAAACGTGATGTTTTGCCCGATCCGCTTTATAATTCTAAAATTGTCACAAGACTGATTAATAACGTAATGTATGACGGTAAGAAGGGCGTTGCCCAGAAGATCGTTTACGGCGCGTTTGAAATTATTTCTGAAAAGACAGGAAAGGATCCGTTGGAGGTTTTTGATCAGGCGTTGGAAAATGTTATGCCTGTTCTCGAGATTAAAGCACGCCGTGTTGGTGGCGCTACCTATCAGGTTCCTATGGAAGTTCGCCCGGAAAGAAGACAGACCCTGGGTCTGCGTTGGATCTCCAACTATTCCCGTCAGCGTTCTGAGAAAACAATGAAAGAGAGACTGGCTGCTGAGATTCTTGATGCTGTAAATGGTGCTGGCGGCGCCTTCAAGAAGCGTGAGGATACTCATAAGATGGCTGAAGCCAATAAGGCTTTTGCTCATTACAGATGGTAGTTCGCTCCTTTTATTCTCTGTTTTATTGCATGATTTTATATACGCTCTGTGTCCGGTGTGTTCCGGATAGAGTGCTGGCTGCAAGCATTGTATGGGCATAATTTTTATGCCCTGCCTGTTTGCCGCATGACATCCCAAAGGTAAGGAGTTGAAACTATGCCACGGCAAGTAAGTTTACAAATGACCCGTAATATCGGTATCATGGCTCATATTGATGCTGGTAAAACCACCACAACAGAGCGTATTTTGTTCTATACCGGTATTAACCATAAGATTGGCGAAACCCATGATGGTGCTGCTACCATGGACTGGATGGCTCAGGAGCAGGAAAGAGGCATCACAATTACGTCTGCCGCTACCACCTGTTTCTGGAGAAATCATAGAATCAATATTATAGACACTCCTGGTCACGTTGACTTTACCGTCGAGGTTGAACGTTCTCTGCGTGTTTTGGATGGTTCTGTAACCGTTTTTTGCGCAAAGGGCGGCGTTGAGCCTCAGTCTGAGACTGTATGGCGTCAGGCTGATAAATATCGTGTTCCCCGTATGGCTTATGTCAATAAAATGGACATTATGGGTGCTGATTTTTATCGTGTTGTTTCTATGATGCACGAGCGTCTTAAAGCAAATGCCGTTCCGATCCAATTGCCGATCGGTTCTGAAGATACCTTTAAGGGTATTATTGATTTGCTTGAGATGAAGGCTTATATTTATTATGATGAGCTTGGCAAGGATATCCGTGTGGAAGAAATTCCGGACGATATGAAGGAAAAGGCAGAGGAATACCGCAATCAATTGGTTGAAGCTGTTGCCGAGCAGGACGATGAGCTGATTGAAAAATATCTGAATGGGGAAGAACTCACCATTGAGGAGCTCAAAAAAGCTATCCGCCACGAAACCATTGAGAACCGTATTGTTCCTGTCGTCTGTGGGACCTCTTATAAAAATAAGGGGGTTCAGAAGCTGTTGGATGCAATCGTAGATTATATGCCTGCTCCGACAGATATTCCCGCGATTAAAGGAACCAATCCTGATACCGGTGAGGAGGAAGATCGCCATTCTTCTGATGATGAGCCTTTCTCTGCTCTGGCGTTTAAGATTGCGACGGATCCCTTCGTCGGAAAGCTGTGTTTCTTCCGCGTTTATTCCGGTAAGGTTGACGCTGGTTCCACAGTGTATAATTCTGTCAAGGGTTCTTCTGAGCGCATGGGCCGTATCCTTCAGATGCACGCAAATCACAGGCAGGATATTGAAACCTGCTATGCGGGAGATATCGCGGCCGCGGTTGGTCTGAAAAATACCACGACAGGCGATACACTTTGTGATGAAAAGCATCAGGTTATTTTGGAATCCATGGAATTTCCGGATCCTGTTATCCGTGTTGCCATTGAGCCCAAAACAAAGGCCGGTCAGGAAAAAATGGGTTTGGCTCTCGCTAAACTGGCAGAAGAGGATCCCACCTTTAAGGCATACACCGATGAAGAAACCGGTCAGACGATCATTGCCGGTATGGGTGAGCTTCATCTGGAAATTATCGTCGATCGTCTGCTCCGCGAGTTTAAGGTGGAGGCTAATGTCGGTAAGCCTCAGGTGGCTTATAAAGAAACCATCCGCAAAAATGCTGATGTGGACGAGAAATATGCAAGGCAGTCCGGCGGACGCGGCCAATATGGTCATGTCAAGATCAGAATTGAACCGAATCCGGGCAAAGGGTATGAATTTGTCAACGCTATCGTCGGCGGTGTTGTCCCGAAGGAATATATTCCCGCTGTTGATCAGGGTATCCAGGGTGCTATGCAGTCAGGCGTTCTCGCCGGCTATAATGTCGTTGATGTCAAGGTGACCCTTTATGATGGTTCTTATCATGAGGTTGACTCTTCTGAAATGGCATTTAAGATCGCCGGTTCTATGGCCTTCAAGGAAGCTATGAGGAAGGCTGATCCGGTTCTTCTTGAGCCGATCATGAAGGTTGTTGTCGTTGTTCCTGAGGAGTACATGGGCGATGTAATTGGAGATATTAACTCCCGCCGCGGTATGATGCAGGGAATGGAGGCAATTTCCGGCGGCCAGCAGATTAACGCAATGGTTCCTCTTTCTGAAATGTTCGGTTATGCGACCGATCTTCGTTCCAAGACGCAGGGCCGCGGGCAGTATGTTATGGAGCCCAGCGATTACGCTGAAGTTCCCAAGTCTGTTTCTGAGAAAATTATTGCGGGCCGTGCAAAAAAGAGTGAAGAATAATCTGTTCTCCACTTGAATTTATTATAATTTATTGATACAATAGATTATAATATTACTTTTGATATTTTATTTGCAAAATAAAGGAGGAAATTTCCAATGGCAAAGGCAAAATTCGAAAGAACAAAACCCCATATTAACATTGGTACCATCGGCCACGTTGACCATGGTAAGACCACTCTGACAGCTGCTATCACCAAGGTTTTGGCTTTGAAGGGTGACGCTGAGTTTACCGATTACGCAAACATTGATAAGGCTCCTGAAGAAAGAGAGCGTGGTATTACCATTAACACCTCTCATGTTGAGTATGAGACTGATAGCCGTCACTATGCTCATGTTGACTGCCCAGGCCATGCCGACTATGTAAAAAATATGATCACTGGTGCTGCTCAGATGGATGGCGCTATCCTGGTTGTTTCCGCTGCTGATGGTCCTATGCCTCAGACAAGAGAGCACATTCTGCTTTCCCGTCAGGTTGGTGTTCCTTACATCGTTGTTTTCATGAACAAGGCTGATCAGGTTGATGACGAGGAACTTCTCGATCTAGTTGAGATGGAAATCCGTGAACTTTTGAATGAGTATGAGTTCCCGGGCGATGATACCCCCATCATCCGTGGTTCCGCTTTAGTTGCTTTGGAGTCCGATTCTAAGGACATCAACGCTCCTGAATACAAGTGCATCCTTGATTTGATGGAAGCTGTTGATACCTTTATTCCTACTCCTGACCGTAAGGCTGACCTCCCCTTCTTGATGCCGGTTGAGGATGTCTTCACAATTACCGGGCGCGGCACTGTTGCTACAGGTAGAGTTGAGCGTGGGCAGTTGAAGACTGGCGAAGAAGTTGAAATCGTTGGTTTGACCGATGAAAGAAAGAAGACTGTTGTTACCGGTATCGAAATGTTCCGTAAGATTCTTGACTATGCTGAGGCTGGAGACAACATCGGCGCTTTGCTCCGTGGTATCCAGAGAAATGAAATCGAGCGTGGACAGGTTCTTGCGAAGCCGGGCACCATTCATCCTCATACCAAATTCCACGGCCAGGTTTATGTTCTGACCAAGGAAGAAGGCGGCCGTCATACCCCCTTCTTTAACAACTATCGTCCTCAGTTCTATTTCAGAACAACAGACGTTACCGGTGTTATCAGTCTGCCGGAAGGCACAGAGATGTGCATGCCTGGTGATAACGTAGAAATGGATGTTGAGCTGATTACTCCTATCGCTATTGAAGAAGGACTTCGTTTTGCTATCCGTGAAGGCGGACGTACTGTAGGATCCGGCGTTGTTTCTGCTGTTAACAGCTAATTTTTGTTCCAAATAAAAAGAGCACTACTTTCATAGTAGTGCTCTTTTTTTATAGAGTAAGACCACAGGCCAGTGGTACAGGAGAGCCTAAGAGAGATAAGGCAGACAGAAAAATTCCCTTTGCAAGAATGAGAACGCGGTCTGGCAACTGCGTTTGAAAGCAAAGGGAGGACATTCAGATGAGCCTGAACGACGTAAAGAGTCTATCACACACAAAATGGAAACGTAAACACCACATCGTCTATGCACCGAAGTACCGCGGAAAAATATATTAGCATGAAAAACGGGAAGCAGTAGGAAAAATCTTAAGAGAACTCTGTGAGAGGAAGGGAGTCAAGAGCGTGAGGGAAGAGGTGTGTCCGGACCATGCGCGTATGCTGGTGGAGAGCGCGCCGAAACTGTCGGTATCGAGTTTCATGGGATACTTGAAGGGAAAGAGCGGCCGATGCAGTATGAACAATATGGAGAACTGCAATACAAATATCGGAGCGGAGAGTTCAGAAGCCGGGGATACTACGTGGATATAGCGGGCAAGAATGCAAGCCGCATAGCGGAATACATTGCTAACCAATGAAAGGAAGATAAGTTAGGCGGACAACTGAGAATGAGAGAACTCGGCCCGTTTACGGGCAGCAAGTAACAGTCTGAGCGCGGCTGGGCAGACGTTTGACGTGTATGCGAGAACCATAGGGCTTTGTCCGCATAGAATCACCATCCACCGGCTTTGCCGGTGGATGGTGATTCTAGATAAAAATGCCTGGAATATTATGTTCGATGTCGGGAGTATTCAGAAAATGCTTAGGATTCAGTAGCAAAGTGAAAATTACAGCAGGGCCAGCTTGAAGAATTCATTTATAAAAATAGCCATGGCAAAAATTAGAGTATATTATACAGGAAATTATGGTATATAATAAAATAAATTGGCTGCGTATCCGTCTCTTCCGGATGTTAACTTTTCGAGGTACTGTCAGTGCCTGGTAATACGATTTACCTTTATTCAGAGTACTGCTGGTTTGTTGATAAGTTATATTAATCCCAAGAACCGGATAAGCATTTGGGTTAAGGATAGAGGGGAAAAATGGGTGCTAGCCGAGGAAATGTTTCATAAAAATATATTGGTTTAATTACTGAGCCTGCTAAAACTGTTTGTGAATTTATTCTGCGCCAATTTGAAGAAGAATGAGGTTAGTTGAAAAATTGTGAGGTTAAGAGTGGATGTGTACGAAATGAGAATATTTATTATATGCCAACTGGAATTGTAAATACAGATATTGCTCTGGTGGTAAATTATTTCAGAAAAATGATCGACGGTAGAGATTAAGAAAATAGACCAGTGTAAGATAAATAGAGCTTTTATTAAAGCATTAAGAGATTTGTATGATAGCTGTCATATTTGCATGTTGATATCCGTGTGATTAAAAATTGAGATTCGGGATGTCTCTAGGATAAAGGATATTTGTAGTGATAAAATGGTGAAATGGGAAAGTGATGTCAATTTTGGGAGGTATACTCATAGGTGCGCCCCCTCAAGAGGGAAGTCTTTATTTTTCCCGTTTATTGCCGAGAACTTGCAAATAAAATAGGAGTGGAGGAAAAAATTCGGTAGAGAGAGGTTTTCAAGAATATGGCATGTTACCGCATTTTCATCTATCAGATGGGAAGAATTTGCGGAGAAAAAATCGATCTAGAATATTTATATTGAAATTCTTTTGAAAGGCGCTTATTTTCCACCTCAGACAATATATTCTCACTTAGATCGAACTCAGGGAGACCGATCGGAGGCTCATGCGTTTTATCTGTTTGCAGGTAATAGGACATAGTAAACTAGATGTCATTTTTAATTTATTTTGAATCTTCTGAAAATAGCTTCATTGTAAATTTATAACTTGATATGAGAATTTTGTTATTTGGATGCTTTATATAATCTCTGCCGGTCATGCTTTTACAGCGTTTAAATTTCAAAGCATTTAAACAAGTGTTGAATTTAATCGATTTTTTCTCTGACAGCTTCTATAAAAATGTTTAAGAATATAGTTTAAGAGAGTTTGGAAAGTGTTGAAATAATTATAAAGAATTCTTGAATTTGATTATTCGAAGTAACAGCGTGTTCCTGAAGGAAATTAAAATATTGAAAAAATAAAAAGCCGCAGAAATGCGGCTTTAAAAAAATATTAGAACCGATAGAATTACAACTGGCTGTTGCTGGGACGGACAATATTACGCCAATCCAAATCCCCGCGCTCTAGGCCATGAATAAGTACCTCCGCGGTAGCAATATTGGTAGCCACAGGAATATTATGAGAATCACAAAGACGAAGCAAATCCATATCTGTGGGTTCATCCGCAGGATTTAAAGGATCACGGAAAAAAAGGAGGAGGTCGATTTCTTCACAGCCGATTAAGGCGGCTAACTGCTGGTTTCCTCCTTGAGAACCGGAAAGAAATCGTTTAATTTGCAGCCCAGTGGCCTCGGAAACCATTTTTCCAGTGGTTCCGGTACTGCATAAGGTATGCCGACTGAGAACGCCGCAGTAAGCAATACAGAACTGAACCATTAATTCTTTTTTGACGTCGTGTGCGATAAGTGCGATATTCATTGAAAAAACCTCCTATTTTATTATTTGCAAAATAAATCATTATATTGAGGATTACAAAAGACAAAAAGGAAAAAGTACAACTTTTTTAGGGGGATGGGAACCCTTTCTCCATTGATTCTCGCTGCAATACGATGAAAAGCTTTCATTGAAGCGGAAGCAGCTGGCAGAGGCCTGCTTTGTCCAGAGGCAACAATAACTGCCGGATCATGAGGAATAATACCCAAAAGTTGAATTCCTGCAGTATTGATTGCCTCATCCAATGATTTGTAAAGTCCCGATTTTTTAAACAAGCCATAATGGAATTTATTGATAAGCAAGCGTTTGCTACGCAATTCAAACTGCTCTAAACTCCGTCGAACCAAATCAGCATCCCTTAAAGAAACAGGATCTGGGGTGGCAACAATAAATGTATGCTCCACACAGGAAACAGCAGTTTGAAAATCACGTCCTAATCCTGCGGGAGAATCTAGGATAACAACGTCAAAGTACTTGCCTAGGAAGGAAACAATCCTTTTCATCATGGACACAGGCACAGCATCCTCATGATTCTGCGATGTGGGAAGCAAATAAAGTCCGGGACAGAAGTTACAGGAATATACAGCCTTTAATGGAGCGCAACGACCTTTTGCAATATCTGAAATATCCAAGACCAATTCCTGGGAGATACCTAATAAATAATCAAGACAGCGGAGACCAGTATCACAATCGATCAGAAGGACTTTTTTTCCAAGCCGGGCAAGAGAACATCCGAGTCCGCAGGAAATTGTAGACTTTCCCACGCCGCCCTTTCCAGAGACCACAGCAATCATTTGAGCCATAAAATGGACAGGCTCCTTTCTTATCATACTAACACAAAAATAGAAAAGTGTCAAAGAGTTTACAGAGAAAATAGCATAAATAACCATATGGAATTTATATGAATATATATCTGAATAGGAATATCCAAAGCTTATTCGGCAAGAGCGGCATTTTCATCAGGAAGGGAGAGCGCTTCATCGCTGTCTTTGTCATCATCCCCGCCATAATCGTCAAAGAAATAGGCATCCATAATCTTTTTCACGGTTTCAGCACCGGTATAGCCATGTACACCATGCTCCAAAACCACCACCACTACAATTTCGGGATCCTCATAAGGGCCATAGCAGGCGATCAGGCCATGATCGGATCCGGAATTTGTCTGGGAAGTTCCTGTTTTCCCGGCAACCTCAACAGGATAATCCCGAAACACATAGGCAGCGGATCCATCTGTCATTGCCCGGCGCATTCCTTCACGGACGGCTTTCATGGTTGATTCCGAGAGATTCAGCTGATCAAGAATTTCAGGATTTTCCGAACTATCCGGGGTGACAGGGGTTGTCTGTCCATAATCGAGAACCTCTTTAATCAGGTGGGCTTTATAACGTGTGCCTCCGTTGGCCACAGTAGCAATATAAGAAGCGATCTGCAAAGGGGTAAAGGCGTTATGAGACTGGCCGATAGATGCCTGGAGAGTATTTCCTGGATACCAGTCGCCCCCCTCCTTGATTGTTTCAGGATCATTGCGTCCAGCAAGAATGCCGGTGGCTTCATTCTCAAATTCAATTCCAGTTTTTTCGCCCAATCCGAGCTTGCGGGAGTACTCATTCATGGTGTCAATGCCCACCAAAAGAGAAGTTTGGTAAAAGAAAATATTGCAGGACATTTGCAGGGCGTAAACAACATCTGTATTTCCATGCCAGCCAAGGCACTGAAAACGGGAAGTACCGTAATTAAAAATATGCTTGCATAAAAAAGTTGTGGTTGGAGTGATTTCTCCGGTTTCCAAGCCGGCGATCGCCGTGGCCACTTTCATGACGGAGCCAGGGGGATAGATGCTGTCAATGGCGCGGTTAATGAGAGGCTGATTTTCTGCGGAGGTGGAGAGTTCCGCGTAATCCTCTGTATAGGTAGAGAGGTCAAAGGTGGGGTAGGTAGCCATGGCGAGGATTTCAAAGTTGTTGATATCCATAACAATCGCGGCTCCACCACTGCAGTCAGCTCCGTCTTTGGTTGCGCTTTGCTCGCCGGTTGCCTTGATTTTTTCAACTGTCTCCGCAAGAGCATCCTGCGTTACCCTTTGGAGCTTGGAATCAATGGTAAGGCGCACTGTATTACCGGGAACAGGAAATTCCAAGTCGGTCAGCCCAAGAACCGCCCCTTTATTATTAGTTTCAATCGCCTGTTTTCCACGGGTGCCCCTAAGCTCATCCTCCATGATCTGTTCAATGCCGAAACGTCCGATAAGATCAGTAATTTTATAGTCTCCGCCTTCCTCTTGACTCTTTTTGTATTCGGCGGCATTAATGGGATCGATATGTCCGATGATTGGCGCGGCAAGATCGCCCGCCACATATTCCCTTACACTGGTATTTTTCACAGAAGCGCCGGGAAAGAGATCACTGTTTTCCATAACTATGGAGACAGTATCAACGGAAAGATCCTCGGCAAAGGTATAAGGATTTGAAAGGGAAAATTCATTTTTTTCCATCTGGTTCCGGACGCTGACAATGCAGCGGGCTTCCTCTTTGGAATACTCTTCGCAATTATATTTTTTTACAAGCTCGGCCATAATTTGTTCAGCAGTGGAATACTGCTGGAATCGGTGCCGTTTTTTCAATTGAGCGACTGCGCTCTCGGAATCCTCCGCAAACTGATAGGAGCCGTTGTCCCCCATTACAATGGGCAATTCGTCGATCCATTCCTCTCCCCGCTCCTGAAACAGACGAACCAGCCTAATAATCGTATTATTTTCCTCTCCTGAGGGGAGATATGCTTTATCAAAAATAATGGTGCGGCTTAACCGGTTGGTAGCAAGCTTTTCTCCATTTCTGTCAATAATTTCTCCTCGCGCGGCGTCAATATCAATGGTTCTCACAGAGGTGCGGTCGGCGTAATCGCGGTAGGCCTGTCCGTTAATAATTTGATCGTCGAACAGCTTGCCGACATAAACGCTGAAGAAAATAAAGACAAAAATGAGCATGGCGATGGACCGTTTTCCAAAGGGCTTTTTCTCCATATTGCCGTACCTCCATTTCTGCTAGGATTAAGCGGCTTCTCCCAGCCGCAGGGCAAAAACACGGTTAAAAAAGTAAAGAACAGGAAGAACACAAAAGGTATAGGCCATTTTAGGAAGATAATGGTGTAACAACGCATAGCCCTGATCAAGATAACGCCAGATGACGAAATAAAAAAACCATTGCGAAAAACAGATGAGAACAATAGAAACTGCGCCGAACATAAGGCAGGTCAGAATATTGGTGCGAACCAGCTGCATGGTAAGCAGACCGATAAAATAGCAGCAGAGGCCTAAAAGGATAGAATGAAAACCAATGACGCTGTTTCCGCCGAGATCGATAAAAAAGCCTGACAGAATCCCAATGAAAAGCCCGCCCATATCGCCCTCAAACATGGCTATGCATAAAGCGGAAGAAATCAGAAGGACAGGCCGGACACCGCCTACAGCGGGAAGCAGGCCCGGAGTCAGCTGAATGATATAAAGAAGAATTGTTTCGGCGATATAAACAGTCCAACGGATAAATTTGTATTTTGACATGGTGCGTCCTCCTCTCTGTGAAGGAAGTGCCTTCAATTACTCTTCACCATCTACCTCATCGGCAGTTTCTCCCTGTCCTAAAAATGAGGTGATAATAAAAACATCCTGTACCTCACGGACATCTACAACAGGCTTGATAATAGCGGACAGGGAAATATCGTGAGAATTCCGACTGATATCGAGAACCTCTCCGATGATCAAATCCTTTGGAAAAACTCCTCCCAATCCGGACGACACAATGAGATCCCCTGCGGAAAGGGTGGCTTCAGGATCCAGATTGGTGAGTCTGGTTTGATTCTGATCGGCAAGGGAAAGTTCCCCGGAAAGAATGCCGCTGTCGGAGGTTTTGCTGCAAAAACAGCCCACATTAAGAGAAGGATCCAATATGGTAGTGACCTTCGCGTAGGTTGCGCCCACCTGAGTGACCTTGCCGACAAGTCCCTGATTGGTTATCACCGGATCATTCAGACTGACGCCGGCAAGAGATCCCTTGTTAATGGTAAACCCGTAAAATAATTCATTGGGATCTCGCCCAATAACAGAGGCGGGAACAAATTCCCAATCATTGTGCTCGTCCTTAATATCGAGATAAAGCCGGAGCTGCTCATTTTCCTTTTTTATGGAATAATAGTCGTTCAGCTGTGCGTTTTTTTGGGCTAGTTGCTCCTGAAGTAGCTGGACCTGCTGCTTTAAGACGGCTGGATCATCAGTGACTGTATTTAAAAGCTCATCCGCAGCCTCGGTGCCCTGCGCCGTCAGATCCTGAAGCGGCGTGGTAATTCCTCCTACAATGGAGGAAGTCAGAGGAGCAAAGCCGCCGATACTGGCGGTATATAGAATGACGCCAAGTAAAAGCAGCATCGCGGCAAGAAGAATTTTAAAGCTGCGGCTGTGAAAAAATTCCTTCAAGGATACAGCCCTCCCTGTTCATTAAAAATTTTCTGAAGGTTTCAAAAAATGTAAAAGAAACACCCGGCAGCAGAAAAAGAGCAAGCGGGTAATATCCCCCCCTCATTTTCAGCCGCCGGGAACCAATCGATTTATTTTTATTTACCATGACGCGCTTTATGGGAGTTCAGGGAAAGCTCAAGATATTTTCCAGTGCCGTCGACGACGCAGTCCAGAGGACTTTCCGCCACATGAACCGGCATACCGGTTTCCTGAGAGACCAGAGTGTCCAATCCGCGGAGAAGGGCGCCGCCGCCTGTCAGCATAATGCCGTGATCGATAATATCGGCTGAAAGCTCCGGCGGGGTCTTTTCTAATGTGCTTTTTATCACTTCAATGATAGTTGCGACAGGATCCGCCAAAGCTTCTCTGACCTCAACGGCCGAAAGCTCAATATTTTTCGGAAGCCCGTCCACCAAATTACGGCCCTTGATTTGAAGGGTTCCTTCATCCTCATAGGGATAGGCGGAGCCCAGCTTGATTTTGATATCCTCGGCGGTGCGCTCACCAATAAGAAGGTTATATTTTTTCTTCACATAGGAAACAATGGATTCATCAAATTTGTCGCCCGCAACCCTGGCGGAAACAGCGGTGACGATATCCCCCAGAGAAATAACGGCAACTTCGGAGGTGCCTCCGCCGATATCGACAACCATGCTCCCAGTAGGCTCCGCAACAGGAAGATCAGCACCAATGGCTGCCGCCATCGGTTCTTCGATCAGCTCAACGTCAGCCGCGCCGGCCTTTCTGGCGGCATCCTCAACCGCACGGCTTTCCACTTCGGTTACACCGGAAGGAATGCAAATAACGACACGGGTCCGAGTAAACATCCCGGACTTGACTGCCCGCTGAATAAAATGGCGCAGCATGGTGGCGGTAATATCAAAGTCAGCGATAACGCCATCCTTCAAGGGACGGACGGCAACAATAGAACCGGGGGTACGGCCAATCATTTCCTTCGCCTGGCTGCCAACAGCCAGGACAGAATCTGAACGGACATCCACAGCCACGACGGAAGGCTCCCTCATGACGATCCCCTTCCCCTTGATATAAACCAGAGTGTTTGCGGTTCCAAGATCAATTCCGATTTCCTTTGTAAACATTTTGCGTCTCCTTTCCTATATACAACATCCGCGCAAGCGATGAAAAATTCGTTGTTTTGAATCATATGACTCAATTAACTCACATGAGGAACGTGGAAAAGTCAGACTGACTTTAAGAAAAACTATCGCAAGATAAGTTATCTTATATATTATAACCGGATTGGCATGATTTCTCAACTGCTAATTTTAATATGATGGAAAATTTAACAATTTATTCAATGAAAGAGAACTTATACCAAAAAAATTGGCTTAAATTTGGTATTTTTCAGGAGCGTTGCGTGAAAGACGCAACAGAGGCGCTTTAAAGACGCGAAATCGTGCTGGAAAAGGAAAAGTGATTTGAAAAAACATGAGGATCCGTTTGAAACAGACGGCATCCATTGCCCCGAAATTCCCATATTGGGAGGGGTTGTAAATTCGGAAAAAAGGTGTATGATAGAAACCAATCATTTGAGAAAATAAAGATGAGGCTTTTTAGGAGGGAGATAACATGAAGGCGATCACCGCGGCGCAGCTTAGCAAGGAGTATGCGAACCATACGGCGGCTTTAATCCAGCTGGATCTGGAAATTGGACAAGGAGAGATTTTTGGATTTTTGGGTCCTAATGGCGCGGGAAAGACAACAACTGTCAAGCTTTTGAACGGGTTGTTGACCCCCACTGGGGGAAGCTGTGAGATTATGGGAATGCCGCCTCAGGAAAAAGCTGAGGAGGTCCATCGCCTGTGCGGAGTTATGACGGAATCGGCAAAAATGTATGCACAGCTCACTGGAATTCAAAACCTGCTGTTTTTTGCACAGACTTCGGGAATGAGTAAAAAAGAGGGCTTGGAACGGGCGGAGCTGCTGTTAAAAAGGTTGGGAATCCTGGAGGCAAAGGACAAAAAGGCCGGATCTTATTCTACTGGTATGATGCAGCGGCTGAGCCTTGCCCGCGCTTTAATTCACCGGCCCCAGATTTTGTTTCTGGATGAGCCGACCAGCGGTCTTGACCCAGAATCGGCATATGCTGTCAATAGTCTGATTTCCGATATGGCCAGCCAGGAGGGGGTTACAGTTTTTTTATGTACTCACCAGCTGCGCTATGCGCAGGATCTGTGTACTGAATATGGTTTGATTTCTAAGGGGAGGCTTCTTGCCAGCGGCTGCTTCGAAAAACTGGCGGAGGAGATGTGCTTTCATCCCAAGGCGGCTGTCCGGACAGGTGACCGTGAAACTCCTGACGGGTTTGAACGCCGGGGGGAATGGATTTATAAGACAATTTCCGGAGAGGGGGAAATGCCAGGCCTGCTGGGGGAATTGATCTCGGCCGGACGGCAGATCTATGAGGCGAGGGTGGAGCATCCCTCCTTGGAAGATATTTATTTTGCCTATATCGGAAGGGAACTCGACGGTGTGAGGAAAGACGGAAACAGGAGAGGGGAGATTGGATGAACACGGCACAAAAGGCGATTATAAAAAAGGATTTTCATGAAGTATGGGACATCAAAATGGCAAGAGCCTCCATTCTTGTGGTGCCGCTTGTCCTGGTGATTGTTCTCCCTGCCGTTTTGCTGGCGGTTGTTATATTAGCGCCGGAGGAAATTTCCTCACAGGAGCTTTCTTCATTTCTTCCGCTGCTCCCGCAAGAAATGAAGAATACCGCTTCTCCTCAGGTTGCTTTTTACTATTTTGCCAATATGATATTCCAGCCTTTTTTTCTGATGATCCCCATGATGTGCGGCAGTATTGCGGCGGCCAGCAGCTTTGTGGGAGAAAAAGAAAGAGGAACGATTGAAAATTTGCTGCTGACACCGGTTTCAGTGAAAAAAATCTTTACCGCAAAGGTTATAGGGTGTTCTCTTTTATCCCTTTTGACGACGGGGATTTCCTTTATTGCGTTTTCCGTTGTCATGGCGGTGGGAAATATTCTGATTGGCGCTGTGGTATTCCCTACATTATCTTGGGGAATTGTTGTTCTGCTTCTCTGCCCGGGAGTTACGGTTTTAAGCGTGAGCTTCATGGTTTTGGTTTCGGCTAAGGCAAAAACATTTGTGGAAGCACAGCAGATGTCTGGATTTATTGTTCTGCCTATTATACTTCTGGTAGTAGGTCAGGCGACTGGGATGATGCTGCTGAATCCGTTGAACTTGTTTATTGGCAGTGTTGTGGTAATTGCGATTGACGTCCTTTTACTGCACTTTGCTTCTTCCAAATTTACGGCAGAAAAATTGCTCAAATAGACTGAAGAAAATTCTGCGGCTGTGATACTTATAATGCATAGATAAAAGTATAATGTAAGAGATCAAGCGCTTGCAGGCGGGCAGGGAGTCCCGCCGCGCCATTTTGCTCTAACTAGTTCTCCCTCCTTAGGTTGCCTGTTCTTTGTGCGTTATATTTTTTAAGGAGGGATTATCATAAACAAAGAATTCGGCAGGATGACCGGATTTTTTGAGAAACATTTTGGATAGGGGTGCTTGAACGAATTTCAGAAGGAAAATTATCTGTATGAAGAATTCTCTTTGGATCAGAGCCAAGAGACTATGAGATAATCTTCTTTTACAAGAATTTTTAAAGTGAAATAGTTTCCCGTAATCCTTTGGAAACAACGATAAGTGTTGGATGAGACAAACAATAGAAAAAGCGCCGTCACAGGAAAATAACTGCGGCGGCGCTTTTTCTATGAAATTTATTTTCCATTGACAGCAAAATTTTCCAGAGAATCACATTCCACTTTAACAACCAGCGCCTCGTTAGCGTAATCGTCTACAGGAAGATTATGAATATGCAGATAGGGCGTTTGTCCGCCGGCTTCTTCATGGAGGGAAGGCATTACATCCAAGCCGTAAAGGGGAGCGTTTCCTGAATTCAGAACCTTGATTTTCAAAGGGAGAAATTTGGCTGGCTTTAATATAACACCGCTACGATTCAGTCCTTGATAAAAATGCAGGTAAAGCGTATTTTCTTTTCTTGTAACCAGAATCTCGTCCGAAGAAAATAGTCCGGTACAGGTATCAGCGCCTTCAAACGACTCTTTGACCCGCTGATACCAGCCGCCGACCTTACGGATGACCTGAACCGCTTTTGGCGGAATTTTGCCGCTGGGCATAGGCCCTACATTGAGAAGATAGTTTCCCCCCATCGCCATAATTTTATCGATGCTTCGGGTCAGGAAGCCGGTGGAATAATAGTCCTCATTCCATCGATAGCCCCAGCTTTGATCGCCGACAGACTGGCAGGCCTCTGTGGGATTGGAAAAACAGCTTCCCTCTGGAAGTGAGCGTTCGGGAGTAGAGAAATCTCCTTCGTCATATCCTCTGTCGTTGATCATGATGCCCGGCTGGAGCTGGCGTGCCAGTTCGTTGATAGAATGATCGGTAAAATGTGGAGGAACATCCCAAAACAGGCCGTAAATTTTCCCATAACCCGTGAGAAGTTCTTTCAGCTGGCTGCGGACATAAGCGGTATATTTCTGCTGATTGGGCTCGTCTGTGGGAAGAGGAGGAATTTGATGGCTGCTTTCAGGATTATAGGCATTTGGATGATGCCAGTCGGCAATGGAATAATAAAGGCACAGAGCAATGTGACGTTTAGCACAGGCGTCGGAAAGCTGCTTTAAGATATCCTTATGGTAAGGGGTGTTCATAACGTTAAAATCAGTCTGTTTAGTGTCCCATAGACAAAATCCGTCACAGTGTTTTACTGTAAAACAAATATATTTCATCCCGGCTTCTTCGGCAAGACTAACCCATTCTTCAGGATCAAAGGAATCCGGAGAAAAAAGATTGAGCAGCTTTTCATACTCGCTGCGGGGAATGTGACGCCTCAGCTGAGCTTGTTCATGCCATTCTGTGATTGCGTAAAGCCCCCAATGGATGAACATGCCAAACCTGCGGGAAGGATGCCAATAGTCATATTTCATAGCTTCCAAGCCTCCTCACGATGAGCGGAATATTTTTGCCGCAACTCCTGCTGTGTGCCGATATGTGTACAGCCTATACTTTTGACTCAAATTCTGTTCCAGCTTTCACCTGGCTGATGACCCACAGAACACGGACCGCTTCTTCTATGGAAATGGGGAATTTTGCTCCATTTCGGTAGGTATCATATAGATAATCCCAAATGACGGAAGGATTTTCAGGTTTTGCTGGAAGAGTTTCCTCTATCCAGTCGATTGCAACCGCCGAGCTAAAAGTTCCGCTGGCGCCAAAAGAATCGCCGGGAGTTCCGGGATCAGCTTCCAGGGGAGCAAGCTCTTGTTCTGGATTGATATATTTTAAATGAATACCTTCTTGATCCAGCTGGAGAGCTCCCTTTGTACCGTAAATGACATATTCCGGGCAGGGAAGGGCGACACCACCGCTGATCTGCATATTTACAACGCGGCCGTTTTCTCCCTTGAAAATGATTGTCAGATGATCCTCACAGTCGCCTGCCGCGACAACGTGCTTCAAATCGCTGTATAAACTGGCTACCGGACTTTCTAGAAAGCACAGGGACTGATCAATGATATGGGGGCCCCAATTGAGCAGCTGGCCGCCGCCGTATTCACTGAGTGTCTGCCAATCGTCCCGGCGGCTGTAGCTGTTGCGGGTGATGTGAATTTCGTAAACATCACCCAGCTTCCCTGAAGCGACGATTTCGCGCAATTTGACAAAGTTGTATTCAAAACGCCTGTTGTGACGGACATAAAGACGGGGACCATCTTTTTTTGAAGAAAGCTCCTGGAGAATTTTGGCCTGCTCATATGTTTCACACATAGGCTTTTCCAAAAAAACATCCTTGCCGGCTTCCAGAGCCATAACAGCATGATCAAAATGATCACAGGAACGGGTTGCAATTACCACCATTTCCACGCAGGGATCCTTAATAAGGTCTTCGATATGTTCATACGCCTTGCAGCCATATTTTTGAACCATTTTAGTCCGGCGCTCTTCAATGAGATCACAGACGGCAGCATAAGAAAATTTGTCCTCCCGTCCCTCAAGCTCCTTGGTATGCATTCCCCAGCCGGCACGTCCGGCGCCGACTAAACCCAAACGAATGGGATTTGACATATACATTCATCCTTTCTTTTCATTGCGTTTAATTGGACGCGATGAGTAAATAGCTCCGCGTAATTTAATTGCAGATTTTGCTGATTAAAAAACACGGCAATTGGTAAATACCCGTTGTCCACAGCCATTTTTTTAGGATGTCAGGCTGAAATGGAAGAATAGGCGGCAGAGGAGTTATCCAACGATAATTCGACCCTCGGGCAAAATCTTGCCAGGCTTTTTATTGCCGCGCATAGTAAACGCCAGCGCCATGGAAACCGGACCTACCCGGCCGATAAACATTGTCAGAATGATACTCAATTTAGAAATTTCTGAGAGATGAGGCGTAATGCCTGTGGTAACACCCACAGTGCCGAAAGCAGAGACAGCTTCAAATAAACAATCCAAAGTAGAAATATCTGGATTGTGATTTTCGGCCGACATAATAATTCCTGTTGTTATTAAAACTACCATCATAGCGGTGAGACTGATTGCGAGAGAACGATAAACAATAGACTTGTCCACACGGCGTTTGAAAACCGTGGTTTCCTCTCGACCGGAAAAGACGCTCCACACTGTACAAAGGATAACAATAAAGGTAGTGGTTTTGATGCCGCCGCCGGTGGACACGGGGGATGCGCCGATAAACATCAGCACAATTGTGAAGCATTGTGTCAAAGGATTTTCACTGGCAATGTCAATGCTGTTATAGCCGGCGGTTCTCGCGGAAACAGCTTGAAAATATGCGTTGAGAAGCTTGTCTCCAAAATTGAGATTTTTTAATGAGGCATCATAATCTAATAACAGAAAACCAATCGTTCCTGTGACAATCAGCACAAAAGTTGTGATTAAAACTACTTTGCTGTGGAGAGAAAAATTGTGAAAGCCTTTCTTTTCTCCATGGATTCTCTGGGTGGCGAGGGTGTAGATTTCATTCACAACCACATAACCCAAGCCGCCTAGAATAATTAATAAGGAAATTGTTCCCAGAACCAGAGGATCCTGCTGAAAGTTAATCAGGCTGGTGCTTGGCCCCTGAAAGCCAAGAATGTCAAAGCCGGCGTTGCAATAAGAGGAAACCGCCAAAAAGACTGAAATCCAGATGCCTTTTGGTCCGTATGCCGGGACAAAACGGATACACAACAAAATTGCCCCCACCATTTCACACAAAAAGGTGGAGGTGAAGATCATTTTGAGCAGCTGACGGATATGGATCGCCTGAGAACTTGTCTGTTCCTTGACAAGCTGGATATCGCGGAGCCCCAGCCTTCCCCGGAGAAGAAGAGTAAAGCCGGTGGTAAAGGTTAGCAGGCCCAAACCGCCCAACTGGATTAAAATGAGTATGATGACCTGTCCAAAGACGGTCCATTGGGAAAAGGTGTCAAAGGGGGTAAGCCCCGTGACGCATGTGGCAGAAGTGGAGGTAAACAGGGCGTTGATAAAGGAAACAGATCCGCTTTTGGAAGAGATGGGCAAAAGAAGAAAGAAGGTTCCAAAAGCAATAATAACGGCAAAGCTGATAGCAATCAGCCGGACGGGGGTAACTTCTTTGATTTTTTCTGAAAACCGTTTTTGGACGGGCGCCATAGTAACATCTCCATCTGCCGCCAGAACTTATGAAAGGCGTAAATATTTGATTAAAATTCTGGGATATTCATTAAAATAATATGAAAGCGTAAGCATACACAACATTATAATCAACCTTTGAAAAATGTGCAACAGGTAACTGTAAAATTCTTATGGAATCCCAACTATTCCAACAAAAAGCTGCAATTTTGGCTTTCCCCAAAATTGCAGCGGCTATCCATAGTGACGCGATCCTTTGATGTGAGGCCATTGATGCGGCTGTATCTATAATGGTTTTAAATTGTTTTTGATGGGAAGATATGGGCGCAAGCCCCGCTTTTTTTCAATGCAATCATAAAAGGCAGCCCAAGCCCGACACAGACAGCCAATTCTCCCAATGCCACGGAGACAGCACAGGCGATAAATGCCGCGAAGGTAAAATTTGCGGGTATCAGTGCGCCGGCTTCGTTCATAATGGTGACAACGATTCCCACAATCAAACCATTGGTTATGATGGGCGGGAGAGGGGCAAGAAAGGGAATTTCCTTATACTGAATATGGCGCAGGCAGCGTGTCAGCATGGCTGCAAACAAGGTGGCAAGGGTACCGCTGAGGATATCGACAATACCGTAGGGACTTCCCAAATTCGCAAAGAAGCACCCAATTGTCAGGCCGGGAACCGCGGCTGGAGTAAATACCGGCAGGATGGTGAGAGCCTCGGATAAACGGAACTGAATGGCTCCATCGGCAATTCCGAGAAAACGTGACAGCAGGGTCAGCGCCAAATAAATGGCTGCGATCATACCGCCCTCAACGAGACGGCGTAAAGCTTTGTTAGGCATAAGATTTCATTCCTCCGTAGTTTTGTTTTAGGTCAGGATGTTGCGACTGACCGCTATGGATAACATGATTCAGTATACAATATTTCTGAGGAAAATACAATAGAAAGGATGCCGGGAGTGCATCCTTGTGATGCTCTGTTTTTTGAACAGTTGAACAAAAAGCTTGTCATAAAGATTACAATAGAGGAGAATTAAAATCGTATATTTCGACAAAATATTACAAATTGTTTATACCTTGAAGGACGTAGGAGTGCTGCTGTTAGAGGAAAATAGAAAAAAGCAGTTTTGATATACCGCAGACATGACAGGCGTCCTATAAAATGGAAAAGTTTTCGATGGCATGCAAAATATTGGTTTTATTGTGAGGGGAATAGATACGTTTTTTTGGCAAAGAATAGCCGTACGGATAGTTTTGAAAAAGATGGGCCCAGCTCCCCCTTGGGGCGGTTGCCTTTCCCGATTATTCATGCTAGAATGAAAGAAAAGATTGGAAAGGAGTTCCCGCTTATGGCAAATATTTGGCATGACATCAGTCCATCACGTATTAACCCGGATGACTTTATTGCTGTGATAGAGATTGAAAAGGGTTCCAAAAATAAGTACGAGCTAGACAAGGAAACCGGACATATTATTTTGGATAGAATTCTCCATACATCGACCCATTATCCCGCAAACTATGGGCTGATTCCCAGAACTCTGGCGGATGACGGGGATCCCTTGGATGTGCTGGTTCTGTGCAGTGAGGTGATCCATCCTTTAAGCTTGGTGCGTTGTTATCCCATTGGTGTGATCAAAATGCTGGATGGCGGAAAATTGGATGAAAAAATTATCGCGATTCCTTTTAATGATCCAACCTACTCCTCTTACCGGAATATCAATGAGCTTCCTGGACATATTTTTACTGAAATGAGGCACTTCTTTTCCGTGTATAAAAATTTGGAGGGCAAAGATACAGTTGTCGATGAGGAAGAGGGGCCTGAGGAGGCACGGCGAATTATTGAAGAATGCCGGGAGCATTATATTGAACATTTTTGCAAGTAGAGAGTCAGACAGGTCCGGCAGCTGGGATGAGTTGACTGTCTTTCCATCAAAATCACCCTCAGACTGCTGGGGCGAGAATAGGAAATGGAGGAATTTTTCCTGTTAGACTTTATCCGCTGATAGACATCAGAGCTGGCGGAATATAAAAGTGAAGGAAAAGGCTGAGGCAGATGGCAGCGTGGAGGGATACGGTTACTGGAAAGGGATGCAAGGGTAAAAAGCATACAAATAAGTTGGCTGTAAGTGCTTGTCTGCGAAAAGGTAAAAATTTTCGCCTTCCGATTTCTCAAAGACGTCCTTTGAAGTGGAGCCATCTTTACGAACATATGAAAAAGCTCGTTTAGACATGACATAAACGTCTGTTTAAACGGGCTTTTGATATATTTGGAAAATATTTCTAATTCAAAAAGTTGAGGGAGGCCCCAAGAAAAATTCATTTAAGCAGATGGGTATCGTCCATTTTTTAACTGTCGGGATTGTGAGGACTAAGAGAGAAAAGGAGCCGGAAACCTAATGCCGGAATACAGGTCAGGTGGATGGAAGAACGGAAATATCCACAGTATATTATCGTTATTTTTCCGTGTTTTTTGCGGCATCTTCCAAAAAACGAACGCTTCCAAGAATAATTTTTTCTGTTTTTTTGGCCATCTCCGCTACCGGTTCTTTCCTTCCGCCTTCCAGCCAGAGGCGCAAAGTAGCTAAATAACCGGACGCTACAAAGGCGTAAAAGAATTCAATATCCCGCCGGTTGACGGATGGATAGAGCTCCTGATACTGCTCCAAGCATTTTTCCTTTCCAAAGGAGATAACTTTGTCAATAAAAGATTTATCGCAGTTTTCTCCCAGCAGAATGGCGCACATGTCATAGTTTTCGCTTAATATAGCAAAGACTGCTGAATAAATGGAGAGAGGATTGGAGACACTGGAAGAGGTGTCGGCGAGGGGATAATTGCTCAACGCCTCCTGAAGCTCTGAGAACATTTCGTTTTCGATTTTTTCCATTAAATCATAAATATCGTAGTAATGAGAGTAAAATGTGCCCCGGTTGATCCCGGCGTGACTGCATAATTCCTTAACGGTAATGGACTGCAGGGGTTTTTTCTGAAGCAGTTCAATCAGCGCGGAGCGAAGCATTTTTTTGGTCATCCGAACCCTTTGATCGTTTTTTTCTTTTTCGGCCATAGTCACTTTTCTCCTTTTTGGCGAATAATCAACAGGAAGGATTGGGTTTGTTGTTTATCTTACACTTGACAAAATCTTGATGATTGCGGAACCTGTCTGCTATTAGTATAATACAATTGTAAGGTAAGTCAACACAGTGTTCATTAATTTGACATAAAGTTTTCAAATTAGATACATTTATCTCTAGAATGGTTGAAATGCCGGAAGGAGAAGGAAAGGAAAAGGAGGCTTCCATATGAAGAAATTGTATTTGGTGACAGGAGCCTGCGGGCATTTGGGAAGCACGATTGTGCGCCAGCTGGTGCAACAGGGCGAAAGGGTCAGGGGTTTTATCCTCCCACAGGAATCGGAAGAGGAACTCAAGGGGCTGGGAATTGAGGTTTTCAGAGGAGATGTCAGGGATAAGGCTTCCCTGGAACCTTTCTTTCGGGAACAAGAGGGATACCGGATGGTTGTGATCCATACAGCTGGTATCGTGGCCATTACTGCTGACGTTCCCAAAAGTATGTATGACGTCAATGTGAAAGGAACGGCGAATATTATCGATTTGTGTATGGAGCATCACATCTCCCGTTTGGTACATGTGAGCTCAGTCCATGCCATACCGGAAAAGAGAGGCCTTCGGAGAATGGAGGAGATCCGCCGGTTCTGCGCGGAAAAGGTGCTGGGCGGATATGCGAAAACAAAGGCTGAGGCAACGCAGCTCGTTCTGGACAGTGTCCAGCGCGGCTTAGATGCTGTCGTTGTGCATCCTTCCGGCATTATCGGACCCGGGGACAGCGGCCATAACCATCTGATACAGATGGTCAAGGATTACCTCAATGGAAGGCTTCCCGCCTGCGTAAGGGGGGGCTATGATTTTGTTGATGTAAGAGATGTTGCCAACGGCTGTATTTTAGCTGCCGAGAAGGGAGAAAAGGGAGAATGTTACATCCTTTCTAATCGGCACTATGAGATCACAAGCGTTCTTGACATGCTTCATGAAATCAGCGGAAAACGAAAGGTACGTATGGTTCTGCCTATGTGGCTGGCAAAGGCGGCAGCCCCTGCCGCTGAAAAATATTATAAGCTGCGAAAGCAGCTGCCCCTTTTTACGAGCTATTCCCTGCATGCCTTAAGAAGCAATGACAATTTTTCCCACGAAAAGGCGAGTGAGAAGCTGGGTTACCGCACCAGGGATTTATATGATACCCTCAAAGATACGGTGGCATGGCTCTATCAGCAGCATCTGGTAAAAAGCAGGAAAAGGCATCCCCAGATGGCGGCAGCAAAATAGGATGGTTAGTTAATAGAATAAAAAGATTGCGTTCAGCATAGAAAAGGCCGGAGTACAAGCGACTGTACCCCGGCTAATTTTGTTATTTATCTAAGTAAAGATGACATTCAGCTAAATTGGTGGTGAGGAGGATAAGGAATGAGACATTCTTCCAATAAAAAATAAGGTTATCTAAGTAAAACAGGACGAACTGGGCGATGGAATCGCCAACTCCTTCCCATTCTTAGCATATTTTCAGTATAATTAAAATTTATGATCCTTAAGCTGCCACTGACAGATAAAGATCATAAGATGGTGATAACTTTTTTTATCTGCCGTAAAAGTCATAAAAGATATTTCTCGCTTTTATACCGTCTTTCTCAAAAAATAAGGCTTTATACTATCGGCATAATCCAGATAAAACTCTTCCATTACAATTTTATGATTTTTAATGGCGGTGTCATTCAGGACAAAGGCAAGATTAATGGAGCCGGTGTCATTGGAATAAACAAAGGTAGGAGGATTGCCTTTGTTAGAATTGTTACAGCTGTGTTTTGTTCTGCTTCAAGAAAAAGAGTTTTCCCATTTATCGCAATATGTTTTTCATAAGTCCAGCTTTTCCATTTGTTTTTATCGGACAGGAATTCTTTCAGGTCACATTTTCTTGGTAAATAATAGGAAAATGAGAAGGAGAATGATGACGATATCGTAGAATCTTGGCCCGTGAAAGAAGATGACACTGGCTAACAGGGCGATCCCAATAATTCCAAAGGAAATCAGATAGGAGACAGGCTTTTTCGTTTTGGAATACCAGGTGATCCAGGCAAATAGGGGAGAACACAAGGAAAAAAATCCCCAGCCATAGAGAAATTTTTCAGGAACAGGGCTATGCAGCGCGGCGGCTGTAAAATAATAGGCTGCAAGCATGCCGGCGCAGAAAAGAAATACGCGGATAGCCGCCTTCCCAGGGCTGACACTGTAAATAGAAATTACAACGCCCAAAAGAATCCAGATAGAAAATTCGGAAAAAATATTGCCCAGGGTAGAAGTATGAATATCCAGCAGCTTTGAAAGTATGCCGGAGGCAAGACCTCCTGTCAGGCAAAGCAGGGGATAGAGGATTTTCTGGAAATTTTTCACAGGCCTTGTCATAAGCGGATCCTTTAAATAACAGGATTAAAATTTTCAAGATGAAAAAGAAGGGCCGTTCTAAGATGGAATTTCAATGATATTGCTGCCATCGTCATTTTCTGATGGATTGTCAGATGGTATCCGGCCGGTTTTATTGCCCCTCCTAATAAAAATGGAGATAAGGGCCGAAACGGCCATTAATGGAGGATAAAACAGATAAGGGATAATGGCAAAGGGGGTTAGGGAGGAATACTGGGCGGCAGAAATCAATTGAGCGCCGTAAGGGATGATTCCCTGCCATACAGAGGCAAAGATATCCAGCAGGGAGGCTGAACGCCGGGGAGAAATTTCAAATTCGTCGCTGATGTCCTTCGCAATGGGGCCGGCGATAACGATAGCGACTGTATTGTTGGCAGTGGAAATATCCACCAAGGAGATAAGGCCGGCGATCCCCAATTCAGCGCCGCGCTTTGTTCTGATGTGGCGGCGTATGAACCAGATAATAAAGTCGATCCCGCCGTTGGCCTTGACCAGAGATACAATTCCGGCTACCAGGATGGAAATGACGGTAATTTCAAACATATTGGCGACGCCGTCCCCCACAGCGGCAAACATTTTCATGAAAGGAATGGTGCCGTCCGCTACGCCGACGATCAGGGAAAGGACGGTTCCTGAAATGAGCACCAGAAACACATTCAGTCCTATCAGGGCGCCGGCTAAAACCACCAAATAGGGCACCACCTTGAGAAGATCATAGGAATAGACCGCACTGGAATCAAGAGTCGCGTTCCAGGTCAACGCCACAAAAATAATAAGCGCAAGAATAGCCGCCGGAAGGACAATCAGGAAGTTTTCCTTAAATTTGTCTTTCATGCTGCAGCCTTGGGTGCGGGTCGCGGCGATGGTGGTGTCGGAGATCATGGAAAGGTTGTCCCCGAACATGGAACCACAGACAACGGCGCTGATGCAAAGAGCCATGGAAATACCGGTGGCATTGCTGATCCCAACCGCGATAGGAGCAAGGGCGGCAATGGTTCCCATGGAGGTCCCCATGGAAAGAGAAATAAAGCATCCGATGACAAAAAGTCCGGCTACAGCAAAACGGGGTGGGAGAATGGAGAGCCCCAGGTTGACAGTGCTTTCCACACCGCCCGCGGCACTGATGCTCCCGGAAAATGCGCCGGCAAAAATGAAAATCAGGCACATTACCATAATGTTTTCTTCTCCGGCGCCTTTGGCGATGATTGACAGCTTTTCCTGAAAGGAAACCTTACGATTCTGCAGGAGAGCGACGAGCAGGGCGATCATAAAGCCAACGATGGCGGGCATGGCGTAAAAATCGCCCGCAATGATTCCAAAGCCTAGAAACAGAAGAAGAAAGACTCCGATAGGGAGAAGAGCCCAGGGATTCCCCCTTTTTTCCATATAAATCCCTCCATTTACCGTAACTGCCGTTTTAATAATATGTTATGACACCGCCGAAAGACAGGCGGTCGGACAGAATTACTGTCACATGATATCCAAGGCCGCTGCTTTGCAATATCTGGGAAAATGCTCCAGACACCGCTGCGGCAAAAAGCAGAAAGGCAAAAATTTAAGGTAATTATACCATAAGTGAAGAAAAAGTCCAATCAATTTCAACGAACTTAGAAAAAGAGAGGAAAAAGCCTGGTTCCTTTTGCTTGAAACAAAGGATATGATATAATAATTTCCAGACCTTTACAGCCAGTTTACTGAGAGCTGTGAAGAAATGGATTTTTCTGTTTCCCGCTTTTGAATTTGGAAGGGATTGTGCCGGACAGGAATGAACGCTGTTCCGGGGAAGGAGAAAACATATGTACCGTATCTTAATTGTTGAGGATGATGATGTTATTGCAGGCGTGCTGGAACGCCACTTGAGGCAATGGGGAATGGAGGTTTGCCGGCCGGAGGAATTTGACAATATCACCCGTGATTTTGCCCGCTGCCAGCCCCAGCTTGTACTGATGGACATATCGTTGCCGAATTATAATGGATTTTATTGGTGCGCTGAAATTCGGAAACTGTCAAGTGTCCCAATTATTTTTCTCTCTTCAGCCAGCGATAATATGAATATTATTATGGCGGTGAATCAAGGTGGCGATGATTTTATTGCCAAACCCTTTGATCTGAATGTTTTGATGGCTAAAATCCAGGCGCTTCTGCGCCGCGCCTATTCCTTTCAGGGGACCTCAAGCCTTCTGGAGCATGGGGGAATTGTGCTGAATCTGGGAGATGCGTCTGTTTCCTATCAGGAAAGCAGGACGGAGCTGACCAAGAATGAATTTAAGATCCTTCAGCTGCTAATGGAAAGGGCGGGAAATATTGTGACAAGGGAGGAAATAATGAAGCGGCTTTGGGAAAGCGACAGCTTTATTGATGACAATACCCTGACGGTAAATATGACGCGCCTGAGAAAAAAGCTGGAATCCATTGGGCTGTCCAATGTAATCGCCACCCAAAAGGGACTGGGCTACCGCTTTAGAGACTAAGATGAAAGGAGAAGGGCTGGTTGATGTTTGGAAGGGAAAAGAAA